>CAZLWS010000051.1:0-18864 GCA_964563205.1 uncultured Propionibacteriaceae bacterium
ACGTCTCTGAGCTGGCCGTGCGCCACGTGGAGATCCCCGAGCAGGTCGTCAGCGTGAACGACGATGTCATGGTCAAGATCATCGACATCGACCTGGAGCGTCGCCGGATCTCGCTGAGCCTCAAGCAGGCCAACGAGGGCGTGGACGTCGCGGCCGACGACTTCGACCCGGCGCTCTACGGCATGTCCGCCTCCTACGACGAGCAGGGCAACTACATCTACCCCGAGGGCTTCGATCCGGAGACCCAGGAGTGGAAGCCCGGCTACGAGGATCAGCAGCGCGCCTGGGAGCAGCAGTACGCCGAGGCGCAGGCCCGCTGGGAGGCCCACAAGAAGCAGGTCGAGGAGGCCGAGGCCGACAACGTCAAGGCCGCGGTGGCCGCCGCCACCCCGACCGCCTACTCCGCCGGCTCCGAGGACGTCGAGGAAGAGGGCTCGCTCGCTTCCGACGAGGCCCTGCAGGCGCTGCGGGAGAAGCTCACCGGCAGCGCCGGCTGAGCTGCCCTGACGCAGACGCGCCCCTCGCCTTCGGGCGAGGGGCGCGTTTCGCATCCCGGGCCGGCGCCGGTGTGGCACAGTGGAGCGCGGGAACAGACGGCCGCGAGGAGGATCGGTGACAGACTCCCGGGAGACCTTCGAGACCTATCCCTACAACCCGGACGCCGAGCAGTCAGCCGAGACGCCGCAGGATCCGCCCCCGGCCGCGCTGCAGCCGCGGGTCGCCCCGCCCCCGCAGGTCAATCCGCCGCCAGCCGATCAGTCCGCGACGATGGGACGGCGCATCCTGCTCGGCTTCGCCGCCGCGGCAGGGGTCGCCGTCGTCGCCGGAGGGATCTTCAACTCGGCTAGTCGAACCGGGCTGCCGGGAGACCCCTGGCCCGACGGCTTCGAGCCCGACCCCGACGCGACCCCCGCCCCGCCCGAGGACGAGGAGGAAGTGGTCGAGACCACCCCCGCCTTTCTGAACCTCGGCGACGGCGAGTCGATCTACATCGAGGCGCCGGCCGGCTGGCAGGTCGATTCCGAGGGCGACTACCTGGTGATCTCGCAGGCCGGCGGACGGCTGGTGGCCCGCATCCCGGAGTGGAACCGGGCCTCGCGCAACGACCTTGCCCGGGAGGCCGACTATCTGCGCGACGGCTTCGACCCGACCGGTGAGCCGATCGTCTTCGACAACTCGACCAGCCGGCTCACCCAGTTCAACCAGGTGACCGCCGGCCGCTTCGACGGAGAGCCCGCCACCGAGGAAGTGATGCTCCTGCTCTACCCCGAGCTCGAACAGGCGATCGCGATCTGGTGGGCTGCGGTGGACGCCGACAAGCAGACGGCGGTCGAAGCCCGCACCATGGTCGCCGACCTGCGCGCGGGCTTCGTGGAGCGGTGATGCCGCGCGTGGGGCTTACCGGCGGCATCGGCTCGGGCAAGTCAGCCGCGGCCGCGCTGCTGGCCGGGCACGGCGCGGTGATCGTGGACGCCGACCTGCTGGCCCGGCAGGCCGTCGTACCCGGCAGCCAGGGGCTGGCGGAGATCGTCGACCAGTTCGGCGCCTCGGTGCTCACCGACTCCGGCGAGCTCGACCGGGCGGCGCTGGGCGAGATCGTCTTCGCCGACCCGGACGCCCGGGCCCGGCTGAACGCCATCGTCCACCCGCGGGTGCGGGAACTGGCCGCACAGGCCGAGCAGGCCGCCGGGCCGGAGGCGGTCGTCGTCCACGTGATCCCGCTGCTGGTCGAGACCGGGCAGCAGGAGGCTTTCGACCTGGTCGTCGTGGTCGACGTGGACCCCGATCGCCAGGTGCGGCGGGTGGGCCGGCGCGACGGGCTGAGCGCGGCCCAGGTCGAGGCGCGGATGGCTGCCCAGGCCTCCCGGGAGCAGCGGCTGGCCGCCGCGGACGTGGTGCTGGACAACAACGGCTCGCCGGAGGAACTCGCGGCCCAAGTGGCCGAGCTCTGGGAGCGGCTGTGCCGTGACTGACTAAGGAGTTGCGAAAAACCGGCGGACGGTTCAGCCCTGTTGCCACCGGATGGCCCTATGCTGTCGGGCATCCTAAGCAGGAGGGGGACCTTTTCATGGATTGTTCACGCTGCCACTCGACAGTTCCCGACGTCGCACACTTCTGTCACCGCTGCGGACTCGATCTGCTGCCAGAAGGTGAGCGCGGGAAGCGCCGGTTCGCGGTGAAGCCCGACGAGCCGGTCGCGTCCTTCGCGGTGGTGTCGTCGATCATGCCGCGTGAGGCCGGCCGCCACCCCGAGACCTACCGGACGGCCTTCACCATCACCCTGGCCGCGGCCCTCGTCGCCGCCGTCTTCGGAGCTTTGCCGATCGCGGTGCTGATCGCCGCCTTCGCCATCCCGCTGGTCTACATCGTCTATCTCTACGACGTGAACATGTGGGAGGACGAGCCGATCCCGGTGGTCGGGCTGGGCTTCCTGCTCACCTTCGGGCTGGGCGTGCTGTTCACCTGGCTGTGGACCGGCTGGCTGCCGATCCAGACCTCGCTGCCCGACCCTGAGGGCGGATTGATCAGCGGCCCGAACTGGGGCGCCTTCCTGATCTTCGCGCTGCTCGTCCCGATCGTCGGCGAGGCGATCCGGCAGGTCGGCCCGGTGCTGCTGGCCAGCCGTCCGGCCTTCGACGACCTGATGGACGGGGTCACCTTCGGCGTGATCAGCGGCGTCGCCTACGCCGCCGCCGACACCATCGTCCGCCACTGGGCGCTGATCACCGGCGGCATGGCGAACCCGGATCCGGGCCAGTGGGCGACCCTGGTGCTGCTGGAGGGCTTCGTCAAGCCACTGGTCATGGGCACCGCCTCGGGCCTGGCCGCCGCCGAGTTCTCCGGACTCGGCAAGGGCTACGACGGCTTCACGCCGCGCTACTACAGCGGCCTCGCACTGGCCGTCGGGGTCAACATCCTTTACGCGGTCGGCGTGTACCTGCTCGGCTTCGTGGGCCACTCCTCGCTGGCGGTGGCGCTGCAGCTGGTGTGGGGCATCCTCCTGCTGGGGCTGCTGATCCTGCGACTGCGCAGCGTCCTGCACATCGGCCTCACCGAGGCGGCGCTGGAGGCAGCCGCCACCTCGGGCAGCTACGGCGACTCCGGTGAGCAGGAGTTCTGCGCCCAGTGCGAGCTGCCGCTGATGACCGGCGCGCAGTTCTGCAGCGCCTGTGGCGCGTCCACCCGCGCCCGTCCTCGCGTCCACGCCGCAGCCGGGGTGCGTGCGGCGACAGGCGCCACGCAGGCCGCCGCGCCGCCTCCCGACCCCACGCCCGCAGCCCCGCCGCCCGCCGCGGCCGAGGCGGCGGCACCGGCCGCGCCTGAGGCAGAGCCGACCGCGCCGATCGAGCCGAAGGAGGAGGAGAAGTGAGCCAGCCAACCACTCCCGGCCAGCCGATCCCGCAGGGCCCGCCGCAGCCGGGCGGCCCCGGCCAGTACCCGCAGCAGCCGCCCTACCCGCAGCAGCCCGCGCAGCAGTTCCCGCAGGCGCAGCAGTACCCGCAGCCGCAGCAGCAGTACCAGCCGCAGCAGGCCTATCCCGGCCAGCCACAGCAGCCGCCCTACCCGCAGCAGCAGGGCTACGCTCCTCAGGGCTACCAGCAGCAGCAGGGGTTCGCCCCGCAGGGCTACCCGCCGGCCAGCGGTCCGCGTCCGCCTGCGGGCAAGTCGTCGAAGAACCTCATCATGATCGTCATCGGCGTGGTCGCGCTGCTCGCGATCGCCGGCGGGGTGTTCCTGGCGATGTCCAAGAAGCCGGCGACCCCGGAGCCCCCGGTGACGCCGACCCCGGCGCCGACCCAGCCGACCCCGGATCAGCCGACGCCGGAGCAGCCCACGCCGACTCCGGATCAGACGCCGACCACGCCGGCTCCGACCCCGGATCAGACCACCCCGGCGCCGCAACCCGGCGGGTCGACGATTCAGCTGGGCGGCGGGGTCGTCGTCCAGGTCGCGGACGGCTGGCAGGCTGAGCAGAAGTCGCCCACCTCGGCGTTCTTCACCAACGGCCGGGCGCAGATCTTCGCCCAGATGGCCAAGGTGGAGCCGGCCACCGATCCCGGCCAGGTCTGCATGAGCTACCACCAGCAGATCCTGAAGGAGGCTCCGGACGCCAAGTACTCCGACAAGATCGACAAGGTGGAGGCGCCCGAGGTCGTCAAGATCGTGCGCTGCATCGCCGGCTACACCGAGACCCAGGGCGGCAAGAGCCTCTTCGTCCTGGTGCAGTCCTTCGTGTCGATTCGCCAGACGGACGGATCGCTGCTGTTGTTCACGATCTTCTCTGACGACAACACGCCGGACTCCGACTTCACGGCGGTCAACCAGATGCTGAACTCGGCGCTCAACTCGCACATCCAGAACGCCTGACCGATCCAGCGCAGGAGGCCGCCCCGGGGTTGCTCCCGGGGCGGCCTCTTTTCTGTCAGCGGCCCGACGTAGGCTGTGCGACATGCGTCCAGTGACCGATGTGCAACGCCGGGTGGCGCCCTTCGTGGTGCACGCCGACTTCGAGCCGGCCGGCGACCAGCCGGCGGCGATCGACGATCTGCAGCGCCGGATCGAGGCCGGCGAGAACGACGTGGTCCTGCTCGGCGCGACCGGCACCGGGAAAACCGCGACGATCGCCTGGCTGGCGGAGCGGCTGCAGCGTCCGATGCTGGTGATGCAGCCGAACAAGACGCTGGCCGCCCAGTTCGCCAACGAGCTGCGGCAGTTCTTCCCCGACAACGCGGTGGAGTACTTCGTCTCGTACTACGACTACTACCAGCCCGAGGCGTACCTGCCGCAGACCGACACCTACATCGAGAAGGACTCCTCGCTGAACGAGGAGGTCGAGCGGCTCCGGCACTCGGCCACCAATTCGCTGCTGACCAGGCGTGACGTCATCGTGGTGGCGACCGTGTCGGCGATCTACGGCCTCGGCACCCCCCAGGAGTACGTCGACCGGATGGTGCAGCTGCGGGTCGGGGAGGAGGTCGATCGCGACACCCTGCTGCGCCGGCTGGTCGACATCCAGTACGCCCGCAACGACCTGGCCGGCACCCGCGGCACCTTCCGGGTGCGGGGGGACACCGTGGAGGTGTTCCCGATGTACGAGGAGCACGCGGTGCGGGTCGAGTTCTTCGGCGACGAGATCGAGGCGCTCTCCACCCTGCACCCGCTCACCGGCGAGGTGCTCACCTCCGACGACGAGATCTACGTCTTCCCGGCCTCCCACTACGTCGCGGGGCCGGAGCGGATGGAGCGGGCGATCAGCGACATCGAGCTGGAGCTCGGCGCCCGGCTGACCGAGCTGGAGGGGGGAGGCCGGCTGCTGGAGGCGCAGCGGCTGCGGATGCGCACCGGCTACGACATCGAGATGATGCGCCAGATCGGCACCTGCTCGGGCATCGAGAACTACTCCCGCCACATCGACGGACGCGGTGAGGGCAGCGCCCCGAACTGCCTGCTGGACTACTTCCCGGAGGACTTCCTGCTCGTCGTGGACGAATCCCACGTCTCCATCCCGCAGATCGGCGGGATGTACGAGGGCGACATGTCGCGCAAGCGGACGCTGGTCGAGCACGGCTTCCGGCTGCCCTCGGCGGCCGACAACCGGCCGCTCCGGTTCGAGGAGTTCGTCGACCGGATCGGCCAGACCGTCTACCTCTCGGCCACCCCGGGCCCCTACGAGCTGGCGCGGGCCACCGGCATCGTCGAGCAGGTGATCCGTCCCACCGGGCTGGTGGATCCCGAGGTGATCATCAAGCCGACCAAGGGCCAGATCGACGACCTGATGGGCGAGATCCGGCAGCGCGCCGCGCGCGACGAACGGGTGCTGGTGACCACGCTCACCAAGAAGATGGCCGAGGACCTCACCGACTACCTGATGGAGAACGGCGTCCGGACCCGCTACCTGCACTCCGAGGTCGACACCCTGAAGCGGATCGAGCTGCTGCGCGAGCTGCGGCTGGGCGAGTACGACGTGCTGGTCGGCATCAACCTGCTGCGGGAGGGGCTCGACCTGCCCGAGGTCAGCCTGGTCGCGATCCTGGACGCCGACAAGGAGGGCTTCCTGCGCAGCGAGCGGTCGCTGATCCAGACCATCGGCCGGGCCGCCCGGAACGTGGACGGCCAGGTGCACATGTACGCCGACAAGATCACCCCCTCCATGGCGGCCGCCATCGACGAGACCAACCGCCGCCGCGCCAAGCAGGTCTCCTACAACACCGAGCACGGCATCGACCCGCAGCCGCTGCGCAAGAAGATCGCCGACATCACCGACCTGCTCGCCCGGGAGGAGGCGGACAGCGCCAGCCTGATCGAGCGGGTGCCCGGCCGCCGGGGCAGCAGCCCGGTGCCGCTGGAGGCGGCGCAGGCCCGCGACCTGGCGGCGCTGCCGGCGGCCGAGCTGGCGAACCTCGTCCATGAGCTCACCGAGCAGATGCACGCCGCGGCCTCCGATCTGCAGTTCGAGCTGGCGGCGCGGCTGCGCGACGAGGTGGCTGATATCAAGAGATTGTTACGGCAAATGTTGGCGGCCACGAAGTGACCCGTCGCGTTGGCCTGCGCGACCGCCGCCTGAGAGAATCGTCAGCGCCGGACACGATGGCCCTGTGCCGCCCGGCGTGGCATTCCTGATCGAGAGGCGCCCCGATGCATGTCACCACCGAGGTCTGGCTGATCACGATCGCGGTGATGGTGGTGATCCTGGCGGTCGACCTGCTGGTGATCGGCCGCCGACCGCACGAGCCTTCGATGAAGGAGTGCGGCATCGCGATCGGCATCTTCTCCGGCCTCGCGGTCGCCTTCGGCCTGGGGGTCTGGTACCTCTCCGGCCCGCGCTACGCCGCCGAGTTCTTCGCCGGCTGGCTGACCGAGTACAGCCTCAGCATCGACAACCTGTTCATCTTCGTGCTCATCATGGCCAACCTGCGGGTGCCGCGGGAGCTGCAGCAGTTCGCGCTCATGGTCGGCATCGTGCTGGCGCTGATCTTCCGGGGCATCTTCATCGCCGTCGGGGCGGCGGCGATCGAACGGTTCAGCTGGGTCTTCTTCATCTTCGGCGCCTTCCTGATCTACACCGCGGTGAAGCTGTACCTCGACTACCGCGCCAAGCACAGCGAGGACGACGACGACGTCGAGAACGCCCTGATGCGCTGGGTGAAGAAGGTCTTCCCTGCCACCGAGGACTACCGCGGCACCAAGCTGACCGTCGTCGAGGGCGGCAAGCGCCTGATCACCCCGATGCTGATCGTCATCGTCGCCCTCGGCTCCACCGACCTGCTGTTCGCGCTGGATTCGATCCCGGCCATCTTCGGGCTCACCCGGGAGCCCTACCTGGTGTTCACCGCGAACGTGTTCGCGCTGATGGGCCTGCGGCAGCTGTACTTCCTGATCGGCGGGCTGCTGCAGCGGCTGGTCTACCTGTCGGTGGGTCTCTCGGTCATCCTGGCCTTCATCGGCGTGAAGCTGGTGCTGCACGCCATGCACGAGTACCACCTGGACGCCCCGCTCGGCATCGACGGCGAGATCCCGATCTGGGTGTCGCTGGGCGTGATCATCGTGACCCTGCTGGTCACCACGGTGGCCTCGCTGATCAAGTCCGGACGGGACGCCCGGGCCGTCTCCTGACGGTCAGGCGAGCAGCGGCAGCCGCGGCAGGCCGCTGCCGGCCGGAGCAGGCGCCCGTCCGCTGAGCCAGGCCCACAGCTGGGCGTCGCCGGCTTGGACCAGGGCTGCGGCGGGGCCGCGTCCGACGGTCTCGGTGAAGCCGGAGCCGGCCTCGATGGCCATCGCCGGCAGGTCCACGTCCCGCACCCGCTCGGCCACCCAGCGCAGCAGCGCCTCGGCCGCCTCGGCCGACACCTGATCGACGGTGAACCCGCAGTCGAGATCGAGGTGGTGGACGGTGATCTCCTGCAGCCGGATGACCGGCAGGACGGCGAGCGGCCGGGCGCGTCCCAGGAAGCGCACCGGACGATGCCAGTCGGTCACCGCGTTCCAGGTGGTGGCCAGGTTGCTGGCCGAGGTGTCGAGGTCGATCTGAAGCTCCAGGCTGGTGCGCTGGGCGCCCGCCTCAAGCTCCTCCAGCCGGTCCGTGACGGTGAACTCCTCGCCGGCGCCGCCGGCCAGGCTGGCCTGGGTGACGTCCCGCAGCCGGTCGGCGCCACGGGCCAGATGGGTGGCCACGTGAGCCCGGGACCAGCCCGGCAACAGGCTCGGACCGTGCCAGTCGGTCTCCAGGATGCCGATGGTGTCGCGCAGCAGCGCTTGGTCGGCGTCGCGGATCAGCTGCTGGATCCCCGAAACGGGAATGGATCCGCTGCGCGCCGTCATGCTGCCCAACCCTAGGGCTCAGCCGGGCTGCGTGCCACTACTCGGATGCCGCGCATTCGGGGACGGCGCCAGAACTGTCGGAGCCCCGACATACGATGAGCGGCGTGAATGACCGCCTCATCGTGCGTGGCGCCAGGGAGCACAACCTGCGCAACGTCAGCCTCGACCTTCCGCGCGACGCCCTCGTCGTCTTCACCGGGCTCTCCGGCTCGGGCAAGTCGAGCCTCGCCTTCGACACCATCTTCGCCGAGGGGCAGCGCCGCTACGTCGAGAGCCTCTCGGCCTACGCCCGGCAGTTCCTCGGTCAGATGGACAAGCCCGACGTCGACTTCATCGAGGGCCTGTCGCCGGCGGTGTCGATCGACCAGAAGTCGACCAGCCGCAACCCGCGCTCGACGGTGGGCACCATCACCGAGGTGTACGACTACCTGCGGCTGCTGTACGCCAGGATCGGCCACCCGCACTGCCCCGAGTGCGGCGAGCCGATCAGCCGGCAGACCCCGCAGCAGATCGTCGACCGGCTGCTCGACCACCCCGAGGGCACCCGGTTCCAGGTGCTGGCGCCGGTGGTGCGCGGCCGGAAGGGGGAGTACGTCGACCTCTTCCGGCAGCTGGCCGGGCAGGGGCTCAGCCGCGTCCGGGTGGACGGCGAGGTGCACCAGCTCACCGCGCCACCCGTCCTCGACAAGCAGAAGAAGCACTCGATCGACGTGATCGTCGACCGGCTGGCGGTGAAGCCGTCCATCAAGCAGCGGCTCACCGACTCGGTGGAGACCGCGCTCGGGCTGGCCGCCGGAGTGGTGGCGATCGACTTCGTCGACCGGGCGGAGGACGATCCGCGCCGCGAGCGTCGCTACTCCGAGACGCTGGCCTGCCCCAACGGCCACGACATCTCGATCGAGGAGCTCGAGCCCCGGCAGTTCTCCTTCAACGCCCCCTGGGGCGCCTGCCCGGACTGCTCCGGGCTCGGCACCCGGCTGGAGGTCGATCCGGAGCTGCTCGTGCCCGACACCGGCAAGAGCCTCGCGCAGAACGCCATCGCGGTCTGGTCCAGCCCCTACCTGGGCGGCTACTTCCAGACCGTGCTGGGTGCCCTCGCCGAGCAGGAGGGGTTCTCGATGGACGCCCCCTGGCGAGAGCTGCCGGTCCGCATCCGCAACCTGCTGATGGGCGGCGTCGCCAAGCCGGTGGTGGTCCGCACCCGCACCCGGCACGGCCGCGAGCACAGCTTCCGGGCCAAGTACGAAGGGGCGGTCGGCTACGTCGCGCGGCGGCACTCCGAGGCCGAGACCGACTCCTCCCGGGAGCGGTTCGGCGGCTACATGCGGGAGGTGCCCTGCCTCACCTGCCGCGGGGCGCGGCTGAAGCCGTCCTCGCTGGCGGTGACCATCGCCGGACGGAACATCGCCGAGGTGGCGGCACTGTCGATCGACGAGGCCGCCCGGTTCATGCGCGGGCTCGAACTCAGCGAACGCGAGGCGCAGATCGCCGAGCGGGTGGTGAAGGAGATCAACGAACGCCTGCGATTCCTGCTCGACGTCGGGCTCGACTACCTCACGCTGGGTCGCACCGCGGGCAGCCTGTCGGGCGGCGAGGCGCAGCGGATCCGGCTGGCCACGCAGATCGGCTCCGGGCTGGTCGGCGTGCTGTACGTGCTGGACGAGCCCTCCATCGGGCTGCACCAGCGGGACAACCACCGGCTCATCGAGACCCTGGTGCGGCTGCGAGAACTCGGCAACACCCTGATCGTGGTCGAGCACGACGAGGACACCATCCGCACCGCTGACTGGGTGGTCGACATCGGCCCCGGCGCCGGCGAGCACGGCGGCAAGGTGGTGCTCTCCGGCACCGTCGACGAACTGCTGTCCAGCCCCGACTCGCTCACCGGCGCCTATCTCTCGGGCCGCCGCTCGATCCCGCTGCCAGGCCGCCGCCGCACCCCCAACGGCAAGCAGCTGACCGTCCACGGCGCCCGGGAGCACAACCTGCGCGACGTCACCGTCTCATTCCCGCTGGGGGTGCTGATCGCGGTGACCGGGGTCTCCGGCTCGGGCAAGTCGTCGCTGGTGAACTCGATTCTCTACAACGCACTGGCCAAGCACCTCTACAACGCCCGCGCCGTGCCCGGGCGGCACCGGTCGATCACCGGCCTGGAGCACATCGACAAGAGCATCCACGTCGACCAGTCTCCGATCGGACGGACGCCGCGATCGAACCCGGCCACCTACACCGGCGTCTTCGACCGGATCCGCAAGCTGTTCGCCGAGACCCCTGAGGCGAAGGTGCGCGGCTACGGCCCGGGCCGGTTCTCCTTCAACGTCAAGGGCGGACGCTGCGAGAACTGCGCCGGCGACGGCACCATCAAGATCGAGATGAACTTCCTGCCGGACGTCTACGTGCCCTGCGAGGTCTGCCACGGGGCGCGCTACAACCGCGAAACCCTGCAGGTGCTCTACAAGGGCAAGAACATCGCGGACGTGCTGGACATGCCGATTGCGGAGGGCGCCGAGTTCTTCAGCGCCTTCACCCCGATCGCCCGCCATCTGAAAACCCTGGTGGACGTGGGCCTGGGCTATGTCCGCCTGGGCCAGCCGGCCACCACGCTCTCCGGTGGCGAAGCGCAGCGCGTGAAGCTTGCCGCGGAGCTGCAGAAGCGCTCCAACGGCCGCTCCATCTACGTGCTGGACGAGCCGACCACCGGCCTGCACTTCGAGGACATCCGCAAGCTGCTGCATGTGCTCGGCCGGCTGGTCGACGCTGGCAACACGGTGGTGGTGATCGAGCACAACCTGGACGTGATCAAGACCGCGGACTGGGTGATCGACCTCGGCCCGGAGGGCGGCTCCCGCGGCGGCGAGGTGCTCTGCGTGGGCACCCCGGAGGAAGTCGCCGACAACCCGGCTTCGTTCACCGGACAGTTCCTGCGTCCGGTGCTGGCGGCCGGCCCGCCGGTGCTGGTGGAGCCGGAGCCCCTGGTCAGCTGATGGTGAGGGTGTCGCCGTCCTGAGTGACGGTGGCGGCGGTGAGCGCCTTGGTGGCCGGCCCGGTGATCACCGATCCGTCCGCCAGCGAGAAGCTGCTGCCGTGGCGCCCGCAGACGATGGCGGAGTCGGTGACCTGCTGAACCGGCAGGTTCTGGTGGGTGCACAGGTAGCTGAACGCCTCGAAGCTGCCCTCGGTGGGCTGGGTCACCACGAACAGGCCGGTGATGATGCCCGAGCCGACCGGCACGTCCGCCACGGCCACCGTGGCGCCGCCGTCCGATCCGCTGCCGGTGGTCTCGCCGCCGCTCGTCTCGCCGGTGGTCGGCGTGCCGCCGGCGGCGCAGCCGCCCAGGCAGAGCGCGAGGGCGCCGGCGCCGGTCGCCGCCAGCAGTGCGCGTCGTGAGGCGGTCAGTTCGGTCACGGTCATGATCGTCTCCGTTCGCTTGGTTGGGAAGAGCGTAGCCGGGGGAGTCGATGCGGCGGCTGTGCAGCGGCTGTGGATCAGGCGTGGCTGTCAGTGCGGCGTCCTATGCTGGCTGCGATGAGGAGAGGAGCCGGCGGTGGCTGACCCGCAGAGCTATCGGCCGAAGACCGGCTCGATTCCCACCGACCCGGGGGTGTACCGCTTCAGCGACATCGAGGGCCGGGTGCTCTACGTCGGCAAGGCGGTCAACCTGCGGCAGCGGCTCACCTCCTACTTCGCCGACCCGGCCGGGCTCCACTTCCGCACCCAGACCATGGTGCGCACCGCCGCGAAGGTGGAGTGGACGGTGGTCCGCAACGAGCTGGAAGCCCTCCAGCTGGAGTACACCTGGATCAAGCAGTTCGACCCGCGGTTCAACGTCAAGTACCGCGACGACAAGTCCTACCCGTGGGTGGCGATCACCTGGTCGGAGGAGTTCCCGCGGGTCTTCGTCGGCCGCGGCGCCAAGCGCAAGGGCAACCGCTACTTCGGGCCGTACGCGCAGGCCTGGGCGATCCGCGACACCATCGACACCCTGCTGGGGGTCTTCCCGATGCGCTCCTGCACGGCAGGGGTCTTCAAGAGCGCGAAGGCGAGCGGGCGTCCCTGCCTGTTCGGCTATATCGGCAAGTGCGCGGCGCCCTGCGTGGGACGGATCGACGCCGACGAGCATCGCGAGCTTGCCCAAGACGTCAGCGACTTCCTGGCCGGCAAGACCGGGGCGCTGACCCGGCGGCTGGAACAGCAGATGCGCCAGGCCGCCGCCGCCATGGAATACGAGAAGGCCGCGGTGCTGCGCGACCGGCTCGCCGCGCTCGCCCGCGCCACCGAATCGAACGCCATCGTGCTCGCCGACGGCACCGACGCCGACGTGATCGCGCTGGCGGAGGATCCGCTGGAGGTCGCCGTGCAGATCTTCCACGTCCGCTCCGGACGGGTGCGCGGCCAGCGCGGCTGGGTGGCCGACCGCACCGACGACGCCGACACCGCCGCGCTGATCGAATCCTTCCTGCTGTACCACTACAGCGAGGCGG
Source organism: uncultured Propionibacteriaceae bacterium (assembly GCA_964563205.1). GTDB lineage: Bacteria > Actinomycetota > Actinomycetes > Propionibacteriales > Propionibacteriaceae > Propionicimonas. The sequence goes on from CAZLWS010000051.1 coordinate 12,801, forward strand.
TGGCGGAATCCGAGGTCGCCTCGGCCATCCCGCCGGAGATCCTGGTGCCGGTCGAGCCGGCCAGCGGGGGAGTACTGGCGGAACTGCTCAGCGAGCAGCGCGGCACGCGGGTGCGGATCCGGGTGCCGCAGCGCGGCCCCAAGCTGACCCTGCTGGAGACGGTGGCCCGCAACGCCGGCGAGGCGCTGATCCAGCACAAGACCCGCCGCGCCAGCGACCTCACCACCCGCAACCGCGCGCTGGAGGAGCTCCAGCAGGCCCTCGGCCTGGCCGAGGCGCCGCTGCGCATCGAATGCTTCGACGTCTCCCATCTGCAGGGCACCGAGGTGGTCGCCTCCATGGTGGTCTTTGAGGACGGCCTGCCCCGCAAGAGCGACTACCGCCGGTTCCTCGTCCGCAGCGTGGAATCCAACGACGTCGGCGCGATGCGCGAGGTGATCGGACGCCGGTTCACCCGGCTGCGCGACGAGCAGCCCGCCGAGGACGGGCCGCTGCTCATCGATCCCGACACCGGGGCGCCGCGCCGGTTCGCCTACGCCCCCGGCCTGGTCGTGGTGGACGGCGGCGCGCCCCAGGTCGCCGCCGCCCGGCAGGCGCTGGCCGAGCTGGGCATGGACATCCCGCTGGTCGGCCTGGCCAAGCGGATGGAGGAGGTCTGGCTGCCGGGGGAGGAGTACCCGCTGATCCTGCCCCGCACCAGCGAGGGCCTCTACCTGCTGCAGCGGGTGCGGGACGAGGCTCACCGGTTCGCCATCACCCACCACCGCGGCCGTCGCTCGGCCACCATGGTGGAGTCCCTGCTCGACTCCGTCCCGGGCCTGGGCGAGATCCGGCGCAAGGCGCTGCTGCGGCACTTCGGCTCGCTGAAGAAGCTGCGGGCGGCCGGCGTGGACGAGATCGCCGCGGTGCCCGGGATCGGGCCCAGGACCGCCCAGGCCATCCACGACGCGGTGCTGGCCCAGCCCCGCGGCGAGGTGCTCAACACGGCCACCGGCGAGATTCTCGACTGAGACCGACGGTCCGCGCGGCGTCGTCCGGCGCTCCATAATGGAGCCATGGGGGATCGGAATCGGGTCGGCGGACCGGCTGGAGTTCGTCGGTGAGGCCGCCGCGCGTCGCGCGCCGACCGGCCGTCGCCGCCCTCGGCGGCGGCCATGGGCTGGCCGCCAGCCTGAGCGCGCTGCGCCGGCTGACCAACCGGCTGACCGCGATCGTGACCGTCGCCGACGACGGCGGATCCTCCGGACGACTCCGCCAGGAGTTCGACATCCTGCCGCCCGGCGACCTGCGCATGGCCCTGGCGGCGCTGTGCGGCGACGACGAGGTGGAACGGGTCTGGGCCGAGGTGCTGCAGGCCCGGTTCCACGGCGACGGCGACTTGGGCGGCCACTCGATCGGCAACCTGCTGATCGCCGGGCTCTGGCAGGAGATGGGCGACCCGGTCGCCGGGCTCGACATGGTCGCCGCCCTGCTGGGCATCAAAGGACGGGTGCTGCCGATGGCGGCCGTCCCGCTGGTCATCGAGGCGGACGTCATCGGCGCCGACGCGACCCGGCCGGACGAAGTGCGGGTGGTCACCGGTCAGGAGGCGGTGGCCTTGGCCACCGGCGTGATCTCCGACGTCCGGCTGAACCCTGCCGATCCGCCGGCGGTGCCGGAGGCCGTCGAAGCGATCGCCTCCGCCGACCACATCGTGCTCGGCCCGGGATCCTGGTACTCGTCGGTGATCCCGCACCTGCTCGTCCCCGACCTGGCGGAGGCCTTGATCGACACCTGGGCGACCCGGGTGCTCACCATGAACCTGGTGCCGACCGAGGACGAGACCCAGGGCTACACGGCCTCGCGACACCTTGAGGTGCTCGCCGACCACGCCCCGCGGCTGCGGTTCGACGCCGTCCTGGTCGATCCCTCGTTCGCCGCGGGAGACCCTCACCTGGAGCGGTACGTTACGGCGCTGGGCGGACGGCTGATCGTCACCGACGTGCGGATGCGGGACGGCTCGGCCCGGCACGATCCGCTTCGGCTGGCTGCCGCCTACGCCGAGCTAATGGGTCTCTGATGCCACTATCCTTGCTCGGATAGACGCGAAAACAGGGGTGCTCGGATGGCGATGACGCAGCAGGTCAAGGCAGAACTGGCGACTCTGGAGGTCACGAAGCCGGAACTGCGCAAGGCCGAGGTCGCCGCCCTGCTGCGCTTTGCCAACGGGCTGCACATCGCCGGCGGGCGCATCGTCGTGGAAGCCGAGCTCGACACCGGCGCCGCCGCGCGCCGGCTGCGGGTGGCGATCGCCGAACTCTTCGGCTTCACGGCCGAGTTCGTGGTGATCACCGGCAGCGGGATGCGCCGCGGCACCCGCTACCTGGTCCGGCTGATCCGCGACGGCGAGGCGCTGGCCCGCCAGACCGGCCTGATCGACTCGCGCGGCCGGCCCGTCCGCGGTCTCCCGGTGCAGATCGTGTCGGGCAGCCCCGAGGTCTCGGTCGCCGCCTGGCGGGGTGCCTTCCTGGCCCACGGATCGCTCACCGAGCCGGGCCGGTCGATGGCCCTGGAGGTCACCTGCCCGGGTTCGGAGTCGGCGCTGGCGCTGGTGGGCGCCGCCCGCCGGCTGCAGGTCAGCGCCAAGGCCCGCGAGGTGCGCGGCGTCGACCGGGTGGTGATCCGGGACGGGGACGCGATCGCCGCCATGCTCACCCGGCTCGGGGCGCACGAGTCCGTCCTGGCCTGGGAGGACCGCCGGATGCGCCGCGAGGTGCGGGCCTCGGCGAACCGGCTGGCCAACTTCGACGACGCCAACCTGCGCCGCTCGGCCCGGGCGGCCGTCACCGCCGGCGCGCGGGTGCGGCGCGCCCTGGAGATCCTCGGCGAAGACATCCCCGAGCACCTGCTGGAGGCCGGCCGGCTTCGGCTGGAGCACAAGCAGGCCTCCCTGGAGGAGCTCGGCCAGCTGCACACCCCGCCGCTCACCAAGGACGCCGTCGCCGGCCGGATCCGTCGGCTGCTGGCCACCGCCGACCGGCGCGCGGTCGAGTTGGGCGTCCCCACAACCGAGGCCAGTCTGGGCTCGGAGTTGCTAGACGACGAGGCTTGAGCGGCGTGAGCCGGTCAAGGTGAGGGAGTCTTGACGAGCGCCGGGTCACCGGGGCGAGGAACAGACGACGAGGCTTGAGCGGCGTAGTTCACGGTCCGTTCCGCGGTTGTTCGGCCGTCAGATTCCGAGACTGCGGAGAAGGGGCAGCGCGAGCGCGATCCAAGCGCTAGTGTGAGAGCCGTCACTCTGCGCCGAGTCCGCTGAGCCCGGCGCAGCCCCACAGTTAGGAGACCCCGACTTATGACCGTCAAGGTTGGCATCAACGGCTTCGGCCGGATCGGCCGCAACTACTTCCGCGCTCTGGTGGCTTCCGGCGCCGACTTGGAGGTTGTGGCCGTCAACGACCTCACCGACAACGCGACCCTCGCGCACCTGCTCAAGTACGACTCGATCCTGGGCCGCTTCCCGGGCGAGGTGTCCTACGACGATGACGCGCTGTGGGTCGACGGCAAGGAGATCAAGGCCTTCGCCGAGCGCGATCCCGCCGCCCTGCCGTGGGGCGACCTGGGCGTCGACATCGTGATCGAGTCCACCGGCTTCTTCACCGACGCAACCAAGGCGCAGGCGCACATCGCCGCCGGCGCCAAGAAGGTGCTGATCTCGGCCCCGGCCTCGAACGAGGACATCACCATCGTGATGGGCGTCAACGACAACCTCTACGATCCGGCCGCCCACAACATCATCTCCAACGCCTCCTGCACCACGAACTGCCTGGCGCCGATGGCGAAGGCGCTCAACGACGGCCTCGGCATCGTCAAGGGCCTGATGACCACCATCCATGCCTACACCCAGGATCAGAACCTGCAGGACGGCCCGCACAAGGATCTGCGCCGCTCCCGCGCCGCCGCCCTGAACATGGTGCCGACCACCACCGGCGCGGCCAAGGCCGTCGCCCTGGTGCTGCCGGAGCTGAAGGGCAAGCTGGACGGCTACGCCATGCGCGTGCCGACCCCGACCGGCTCCGCCACCGACCTCACCTTCGAGGCCGCCCGCGACACCACCGTCGAGGAGGTCAACGCCATCGTCAAGGCTGCCGCCGACGGCAAGATCCTCGTCTACACCGAGGATCCGATCGTCAGCAAGGACATCGAGACCGATCCGGCCTCCTGTGTCTTCGACGCCAAGCTCACCAAGGTGATCGGCAACCAGGTGAAGGTGCTCGGCTGGTACGACAACGAGTGGGGCTACTCCAACCGCCTCGTGGATCTCACCGTCCTGGTGGGCTCCAAGCTCTGAGCACTCGGGCAATCAAGCTGACGCCGGGCCGGCTCGCGTTCACGCGGGTCGGCCCGTCGTGCGTCCGGAAACAACCACCCATAAAGAAAGGCAATCCGTGAAGTCTGTGGATGACCTCGGCGATGTCCGGGGCAAGCGGGTCCTGATCCGCTGCGATTTCAACGTTCCGCTGAAGGGCGACGTCATCACCGACGATGGCCGCATCAAGGCGGCCCTGCCCACCCTGACCCGGCTGCGCGAGGGCGGGGCGAAGATCGTGATCATGGCCCACCTGGGACGTCCGGGCGGCGAGGTCAACCCGGCCTACTCCCTGGCCCCCGCCGCCAAGCGGCTCGGTGAGCTGCTGGGCGCCGAGGTGAAGCTGGCCGCCGACGTGGTCGGGCCGTCCGCCGCCGAGACCGTCGCCTCGCTGGGCGAGGGCGAGGTCGCGCTGCTGGAGAACGTCCGCTACGAGCCGGGAGAGGCGTCGAAGGTGGACGCCGAGCGCGAGGCGCTGGCCGCCAAGTACGCCGAGCTGGGCGACCTGTTCGTGTCCGACGGCTTCGGCGTCGTGCACCGCAAGCAGGCCTCCGTCTACGACATCGCCAAGCTGCTGCCGAGCGCCGCGGGCTACCTGGTGGCCAAGGAGGTCGACGTCCTCAAGAAGCTCACCGAGACCCCCGAGCGCCCCTACGTGGTCGTGCTGGGCGGCGCCAAGGTGGCCGACAAGCTGGGCGTGATCGACAACCTGCTGAAGGTCGCCGACACCCTGATCATCGGCGGCGGCATGGCCTACACCTTCCTCAAGGCGCAGGGCAACGAGATCGGCAACTCGCTGCTGGACGCCGAGAAGGTCGACGTCTGCGCCGAGTACCTCGAGCAGGCCACGGCGGCCGGCAAGCAGATCCTGCTGCCGACCGACGTCCGCGTGGTCGCCGAGCTGGACGTGCCCGGGCGGCACGCCAGCGAGGTCACCGTGGTGGGCGTCGACGCGATCCCGGCCGATCAGCAGGGCGCCGACGTGGGCCCCGCCTCCGAGCAGCTGTTCGCCGACGCCATCACGTCGGCCCAGACGGTGTTCTGGAACGGCCCGATGGGCGTCGCCGAGATCCCGTCGCTGGCCGGCGGCACCGAGGCCGTGGCCAAGGCGCTGGCCGACTCCGACGCGTTCAGCGTGATCGGCGGCGGCGACTCCGCGGCGGCCGTCCGCAACCTCGGCTACCCCGACGACTCCTTCGGGCACATCTCCACCGGCGGCGGCGCCTCCCTGGAGTACCTGGAGGGCAAGGAACTGCCCGGACTGACCGTGCTGGAAGAGGAGGCCTGAGATGGCACGCACACCGTTGCTGGCCGGCAACTGGAAGATGAACCTGAACCACGTCGAGGGCACCGGCCTGGTGCAGAAGCTGGCGTGGACGCTGGCTGACGCCAAGTACGACCGCGCCAAGGCGGAGGCCGCGGTCATCGTGCCGTTCACCGACCTGCGCAGCATCCAGACCCTGATCGAGGGCGACAAGCTGCCGCTCGGCTACGGGGCGCAGGACGTGTCGGTGCACGACTCGGGCGCCTACACCGGCGAGATCTCGGCCGCGATGCTGGCCAAGCTGGGCGTCGGCTACGTCGTGGTCGGGCACTCCGAGCGCCGCGAGTACCACGGCGAGACCGACGAGCTGATCGGCGCCAAGGCGAAGAAGGTGATCGCGGCCGGCATGACCCCGATCGTCTGCTGCGGCGAGGTGCTCGAGATCCGCAAGCAGG
>CAZLWS010000052.1:0-2932 GCA_964563205.1 uncultured Propionibacteriaceae bacterium
GCGAATCGCCGGGCAGCTGCCGGGCCCGGGCGGCCAGTTCGACGGCTTCGGCGATCGAGCCGAGGTGTTGCGAGGCCTGCTGGGCCGCGGCCTTGATGAGCGGGCCGTCGAGTTCCGGGGCGGGGCCGGGCATGCTCACCTCGAGGGCGTCCAGCCCGGCTTCGAAGGCCGCCCCGGCTGCGGCGAGGAACCGCTCGGGGTCGGGGTAGCCGGCGGGCAGGAAGCCCAGCATCACCCCGCGTCGTTCTGCCCGGGCCTGGGCCAGGCGGGCTCGTAGGCGGTTCTGCATGGACGGTCCTCCTGTACTAGTCATCTAGAAGACTAGAGCATGGGCTGCCTCTCTGGGAACGGTGTGAACTCCGGGAGTTAGCGCTGGAGATCCCCCCTTCGCGGGGATGACGGAGGTGGGGGGATGACGAAGGCGGGATCTTACGACTCGGCGTGCGGGTCTTTCAGGGCGCGGTCGATCATCATCAGGGCGTCGGGAAGCGTCTCGGCGTACTGGGCGGGGGTGAAGGCGCGCAGCGAGTAAGCGGTGCGCAGCTGGGCCTCCGTCATGCCCTGCACTTTCACGCGGACGCCCTGACGGAGGAGCGTGGCGATCACCTGCTTGAGGGCCTCGGCGCCGGAGGCGTCCATCACCTGCAGGCGGTGGAACCGCAGGATCACCCCACGGCGGTCGCCGTCATCGAGCACCAGTTCCGTGAACCGGCGGGCATTGCCGTAGAAGAGCGCGCCGTCCACCCGGTAGATGGCGATCTGGGCGCGCAGCTCGTCCGAGGCGACGTCAATCAGGCCTTCGGCGGTGTCGATCGGCAGCTCCTCGCGGCGCGCCACCGAGTAGGAGGCCATGTGCCGCAGGCTGTGGACAGCCGCCATCGCGACCCCGAGCAGCACCGCCATCACCAGGTCGAGGGCGATCGTGGCCGCCAGGGTGAGCAGGAAGGTGGTGCGGTCGGCGCGGGTGGTGAACATGATCCGCTTGCCGAGCCGGACGTTGACCATCCGGATCGCCGTCCACATCAGGACGCCGGCCAGCGCGGCCAGCGGCACCTGCGAGACCAGCGGCGCCAGCGTCCACACGATGACCGCCAGCACGAGCGAGTGGAAGACCGCCGACACCCGAGTGCGGGCCCCGGAGCGGACGTTGACCGCGGTGCGGGCGATCGCGCCGGTGGCGGGCAGGCCGCCGAAGAGCCCGGAGCCGATATTGGCGATGCCCTGGCCGAAGAGCTCGCGATCGGGATGGGTGCGCGGCACGTTCGGCGCCATGCCGTCCGCCACTCGGGCCGACAGCAGGGATTCCAGGGCCGCCAGCGCGGCGATGGCGAGAGCCGGGGCGGCCAGCGAGGTGATCGTCCGGAAGTCGAAGCCGGGGATGGACGGCGCGGGCAGCCCGGCGGGCAGGGCCCCGATCCGTTCGATGTCGAGGTTCAGCCCCCAGGCGGCCAGCGTCCCTGCGATCACCGCGACCAGGGCGATCGGGACGTTGCGCTTGATCGGGGTCAGCGCCAGGTGGACGACCAGCACCAGCGCCACGATCAGCAGCGGCAGCCAGGCCTTCGTCCAGTCGGTGGCCAGCAGGGTCTGCCAGGCGGAGATCAGCGTGGACTCGGATTCGCCCTTCGGGGTGCCGAGGGCGAGCGGGAACTGCTGCAGGAAGACGATCACCCCGATGCCCATGGTGAACCCCTCCACCACCGGCCACGGGATCAGGTCGACCGCCCGCCCCAGGCCGGCCACGGCGAGCGCCAGCAGGAGAGCGCCGGCCATGACCGCCAGCAGCGGGATCTTGTCGACCCCGTGCCGGGCGATCACCGGCAGCAGCACCACCGTCATCGCCCCGGTGGGCCCGCTGACCTGCAGGTGTGAGCCGCCGAAGACCGCGGCCAGGATGCCCGCGATGATCGCGGTGACGATGCCCGCGGTCGCGCCAGCGCCGGAGGCGACTCCGAAGCCGAGCGCGAGCGGCAGCGCGACCACGCCGACGGTCGCGCCGCTGAGCAGTTCGGCGCCCCAGCGCTTGGCCAGGCCGGCGTAGTCGGAGGGATGGGGGAGCAGTGCGGGCAGGCTGCGAAGGTGGTCGCCGACGGTGTGGCCGGCTTCCAGCAGGGCTTCGGCAGGAGTGCTGGTGGGTCGCTGTGGGCGGTAGTCGGTCACGACCCGAAGCGTCGGACGAAGTTCGACAGCACCCGGTGCTGCTCGCCGTTCACGGGCGAGGCCTGGGCCATCGCGATCAGGTCGTCCAGCTCGGAGGGCTTGAAGTAGCCGGCGTGCTGGTAGATCCGCATCCGGGCCGCGAGGTCGTCCGCGTCCAGCTCAGGGTGGAACTGGGTGACGTAGACGTTGCCGCCCACCCGGTACATCTGCACCGGGCAGGCGTCGCCGGTGGCCAGCAGCACGACCCCCGACGGGGTGCCGTGGCAGGCCTCCTTGTGGCCGACGAAGGCATGGAAGGTCTCGCTGATGCCGTCCAGCAGCGGATCCTCGCGCCCGGCCTCGGTGAGGGTGACCGGCACCGCGCCGACGCTCTCGCCGTAGGTGTGGTCGACCGTCCCGCCGAGGTGGGCGGTGACCGTCCCGATGCCGTAGCACATCCCCAGGAAGGGGAAGTCGGCGTCGACTACCCGATCGAGCAGGGCGCCGAGTTCGGCCTCCACCCGCTGCTGGTTCTCGGACTTGATCTCGTCGGAGATGTTGAACGCGCTGCCGCCGAGCAGGATGCCGGAGTACTCGTCGAGGTCGATCGGGCCCAGCGGCTCGCTCTCCACCCGGTGGTGCTCCAGCTGCTCGGGCGCCAGCCCGGTGTGCCGCAGCACCGACTGGTACTCGGCGGCCGCGGCCTCGTCGTGATCACGGGTGGCGAGCAGGAGGAACGGTTTCACCCGCTCAGGGTAGTGCGTGCGAGCGTCCGCCTGCGCGGCGTGGACGA
>CAZLWS010000052.1:3032-13331 GCA_964563205.1 uncultured Propionibacteriaceae bacterium
GGTTTCACCCGCTCAGGGTAGTGCGTGCGAGCGTCCGCCTGCGCGGCGTGGACGAACCTTGGCGCTGACAGGTCTGCCGCGATTCGCGCGCTTTCTGGCGAAGTTGGCGCGGTGCGGCGCGTCCGGCGGTAGACCTGTTCGGAGAGTTCCACGGAGACGATTGCAATTGTTCTAAATGTTCAATACATTTAGACCGCCGGCAAGGGGTGGGCAACCGGACGCACAGGTGCTTCCGCGCTCCCACTCACGTAGTACCCCTCGATCAACTCTCGACGAAAGGGGCTCGGTAATGACCGAAGCCAGCCATTCGCCGTCCGGTGCGAAGCAGCACCGGGTGGCGATCCTCGCCAGCAGCGGCGGCAACCTGCGCAGCCACGGCGGCAATGACCCGACCAAACTCATCCTCGACACCAAACGGCAGATCGACGCCGCGGGCTTCGAACTGGCCGAGGTCCAGTTCGTCGCCGCGGAAGCGTCGATGGACGGCATCTCCGACAGCACTCCGACGGAGTTGTGGGCGTTCCGCGACGGCCAGCCGACGGTCATCGCCAGCGGTCCGCTCTCCGAGGTGAACGTGACCGCCCGCGCCGAAGACGCCCGGATCGCCGGCCTCATCGCGGCCGGCGAGATCGACGCGCTGATCCTGATGAGCTGCGATCCCGAAGACACCAACTCCCAAGCCATCAAAGCGGCGGCCGAGGCGAAGATCCCGGCGGCGGGCACCGGCGGGACGTCGGTCGCGAAAGCGCAGTCGCTCGGGGTGAACCTGGTGGCCGCTTCCGGGACGACCGGGACGAACAGCACGACTCGCGCCGTCGCCGCCATGTCGGGGCTGGCGAAGCACTACGACGTGAAGTACCGGCCGGTGCTCGGCGGCTCCTCCGGCGGCGGCTCGGCCGCCCCCGACGAGGCGGCCTGGCGGCGGATCAGCATCCGCGGGATCATGGTCGGCAGCATCCCGGCCTTCATCTCGCTCGCGCTGGTGCTCGCCTTCAGCAAGATCCCCGGCCTGGACGCCCTCAACGCGATCTTCGAGCTGCTGATCGCCTCGCTGCCGATCGTGGTGGCGGCGGTCGCCGCGCGCAAGATCTCCGGTCTGGACGAGGTGGGCCTGGTCGCCGGCGCGGTGGCGGGCATCCTCTCCGCGCCGGGCGGGCTCTTGGGCGGTCTGGTGGGCGGCATTCTCGCCGGCTTGCTGTCGTCCTTCCTCATCAAGTGGACGCTGAGCAAGCGGTTCCCGGCCACCACCGCCAATATCGTCACCGGCGCGGTCGGCGGTCTACTGCCCGGCCTGCTGGTCTACTTCCTGCTGGCGCCGTTCACCAGCTTGCTCGGCGACTGGGTGAAGTTCGCCATCGAATGGGCGCTGTCGGTCAGCCCGGTCCTGGCCGGCGCGCTGGCGGGCCTGGCGATGTGGCCGGCGATCATGGGCGGCGTCTACCACTCGGTGATTCTGCCGCTGGTGCTGCTGGAGATGGGGCAGAAGGGGCACAGCTTCTTCGGCGCCATCGACATGGTGGCGCTGGTCATGGTCTCGCTGGGCATCACCCTGGCCAACGTGATCAAGCCGCGCACCAGCGGCGAGCGGGCCCTGGCCGGCTCCGGCGCCGCGGTGAACTTCTTCTTCGGCACCTTCGTCGAATCGTCCTACCCGTTCATGTTCGGCGACAAGAAGGTGTTCGCGACAGCCCTGCTGGCCGGCACCGTCGGCGGCGCCGTGGCCGGAGCGAGCGCGGTGGAGGCCACCGCCTACCTGCCGGTCTTCGTCGCCCCGTTCGTGTCGACCAACGTCCTCGGGCTGGTGGCCGCCATGGTCACCTCCTTCGTCCTCGCGCTCGGGCTGACCCTCGGCGCCAACATCCTCCACCTCCGCAAGGCCGGCGCGGTCGTCGACGCCTGAGCCTCCTCAGAACCCGAAAGGAACTCACTCTCATGATGAACAACTTCCAGTCCCACGACATGGATCGCCGTCGCGAGCACGCGATCGCGAAGGTGTGGGAGGCCATCCACGCCCACGGTGGCACCACCCTGCTCAGCACCGGCATCACCGCCGACGACTCCCGCATGGCCCGCGCCGTGGTGGACGCCGGCGTCCGGCTGCTGGAGCCGAACCACCCCGCCATCGCCCTGGCCCGCGGTCTCCACGGCGTCCACGACATGCACTCGGCCGAGAACGTCCGCCACGAGCTCAGCTTCCAGACCATCGCGCACGTCGTCTCCGGCATCCGCGCGGTGGCCGGATCCGACGTCTTCATCACGGTCGGAGTGCCGGGCGGTTTCACCGAACTGCAGCCGGTGCTGGTCGAGGATCACCACTTCTTCGACCTGGCCCGGGCCGGCGCGGACAGCCTGCACACCCACAAGTCGAGCTTCCGCGACCTGCAAGCCTGGGTGGACGCCGCCCATCTGCACGGCCTGACGGTGGACGCCTACATCGCGCATCCCAGCGACCGGCACCCGTTCGGCATCCCGGCCGCCACCCCGGAGGAGGTCGGCTCGGTCGCCAAGCAGATGGAGAGCATGGGCGTCGACATGATCGGCCTGATGACCGGCATGTCCTACGGCGGCGCCGACGCCGGCGACATCCCGCAGGAGATCAAGGAACGGCTGGCCGGGCTGGTGGAGTCGGTGAGCGTCCCCACGCTGGCCGAGGGCGGCATCAACGCCGACAACTACCAGGCCTTCCGGGGCACCGGGGTCAACATCATCGTGGTGGGGACCTCCTTCGACGACGTGGCGCGTCGTGCGGTCGCTGACACCGCGCGCAAGTACATCACCGTCAATGCCGAAGCCTCCGACGGCGCCACCGCCTGAGGAACCTGCGAGAATCCCATGCATGCCTCGACCCGGAGCCAAGCAGATGCCGCTGCATGAGCAGATCTATACCGATCTGCTGGCCCAGATCGAGAGCGGGGAACTGGCCCTCGGCGCACAGCTGCCCACGGAGCTGGAGCTCTCCGTGACGTATTCGGTGAGCCGGGGCACCACCCGCCACGCGATCAACCGCCTGACCGCGGCCGGCCTGGTGGAACGGACGGCGGGACGGGGCACCTTCGTCTCGTCCCGCCGCCTGACCTATCCGGCGCAGGGGCTGCTGGGATTCTCCAACCAGATCCGCGCCAGCGGACGGACGCCCAGTTCGTCCCTGGTCGAGGTGACGGTGGTGGACGCGGCGTCCGTCCCGGGGGAGCTGTCCTTCGGCAGCCACGTCGACCGGCTGATCTCCATCGAGCGGGTGCGGCTGGCCGACCGGGATCCGGCCGCGCTGGAGCAGCTGCTGCTCCCGTGGCCGCGGTTCGCCGGACTGAAGGACCTCGATCTGGAGCACGTCGCGGTCTATGACGTGCTCGAGCAGCAGTTCGGCGTCACCCTCGGCGGCGGCGACTTCCAGCTGGAGATCGAGGACCTGGACGAACGCCAGGCCGCGCTGCTGGGGGAGGAGCCGGGGGCAGCCAGCTTCCTCATGCGCGGGCTGGTCCGCGACCAGGAGGGCAAGCCGGTGGTCGGCGTCCGCTGTTACTACCGGCGCTCCTGGTACGCCTTCCAGCTGACCCTGCCGCGCGAGACCCACGCCCAGCTCCCGGTGCGGCCGGTGATGACCCTCGGCCTGCCGCCCCAACTGCCCTGACCTACGCCCTTCCTGGAGAGCCATGCCCCGCCTCGTCCGTGCGCTGACCCCTGCCGACCTGCAGCCGCCCGAGGGCTGCGACGTCCTGATCTTCGACTGGGACGGGACGCTGTTCCTGAACCACCACTTCAACTTCGAGGTGATGCAGTGGGCGCTCGCCCAGGTCGGCGTGCCGATCACCGAGGAGTGGTTCGCCGAGAACTCCGGCTACTCCGCGCGGGCCATGCTGCAGTTGGCTCTCGACGCTGCGGGCAGTGCGGCGGACGCCGACGAGGTGCTGGCCCGCCGCAACGAATACGCCGACTCCCGGATCGGTGACGTCCCGCCCTTTGAGCCGGTGCTGGCCCTGCTGAAGAACGCCGCCCCGCGTCGGGCCGCCGTCGTCACCGGATCGCCCCGGGCGAGCATCGACGCCCTGCTGGCCCGGCACGACCTGCTGCCTCACCTCTCCGCCATCGTCACCCGGAACGAACTCGAGCGCGGGAAACCCCACCCCGACGGCTACCTGCTCGCCCTCGCCCGGCTCGGCGCCGCCCCCGAGCAGGCCGTGGTCTACGAGGACAGCGAGGTGGGCATCGAGGCCGCCCACGCCGCCGGCATCGACGTGATCGACGTCCGAGGAGTAGCGGTCGATCCGGCCTCCTGACCCCGCCTCTCCTCCGTCATCCCGCACTTTCCGTCATTCCCGCGAAGGCGGGAATCTCCACGGCTGAACAGATCTGCCTCTATTACGAGCACCGACGCCTGAACCGAGCCCGCTTCTCCGATCTGGCGGTAGCTCTGTTCAGAGCCGGTTGATTTCCAAGATGACGACGGGCGCGGATCGGCGTAACGTTGGCCGGCTATGCATGACTTCCCACCCACTGTTGACGCGTACACGCCGGCCGCCACCTCGCGGCCGGATACTCGCACGCCGTCAGCCTTCCTGTGGTGGATGCTGCGGCAGCAGCCCGACGTCATCGCGATCAACGTCCTGTTCGGGCTGGTGTGGATGCTGCCGGGCATGCTCAGCCCGTTCCTGCTGGGCCGGGTGATCGACACCGGCATCCTGCGCGGCGACCTCCACGCCACCCTGGTCTGGGCCGGGCTGCTCACCCTGGTGGTGCTGTTCGGGGCGGTCGGCGGGATCCTCCAGCACACCATGGCGGTGCGGGGCTGGCTGATCGCCCTGTACGGCACCCAGAAGCTGGTCGTCCGCAAGGCCGGTCAGCTGGGACACGTCCTGTCGCGGCGGCTGCCGACCGGCGAGGTGCTGAGCATCTCGGGCTCCGACTCGGACACCTTCGGCGCGGTCTTCGAAGTCTTCTGCCGGGGGATCTCGGCGCTCTTCGCCTTCTTCCTGGTGTGCGGGCTGATGTTCTCCACCTCACCCGAACTGGGCTGGGTGGTGCTGATCGCGGCGCCGCTGCTGGTCGGCGCGACCTCTCCGGTGCTGCGTCCGCTGAACGCCGCGCAGACCGCCGAGCGCACCCAGAACGGCGAGCTGACCTCGATGGCGACCGACATCGTCTCCGGGCTGCGCATCCTGCGCGGCATCGGCGGCGAGGCGACCTTCGGCTCGAACTACGACCAGCAGTCGCAGCGGGTGCGCCGGCTCGGCGTGGTCACCGGCACCTGGCAGGCGCTGGCCGAGACCCTCGGGGTGCTGCTGGCCGGCCTGCTGCTGGTCACCCTGGTGTGGCTCGGCTCGCACCAGATGATGGCCGGGGAGCTCACCGTCGGCCAGCTGATCTCCTTCGTGGGCTACGCGGTGTTCATGGTGTGGCCGCTGGGAACCTTCTTCGAGTTCGCCCAGAAGTGGGTCCGCGGGCTGGTGTCGGCGCGCAAGACCATCGCCCTGCTCGACACCGATCCGCCGCTGGCGGAAGGCGGCGCCGAACTGGCGGACTCGCCGCGGCTGCATGATCTGGCCTCGGGGCTGATCGTCGAACCGGGTCGCTATCTCGCCGTGGTGAGCGCCGACCCGGAGGAATCCGCCGCCCTGGCCGACCGGCTGGGACGCTACCTGCCCGGTGCCGCCCCGGTGACCGACCCCGATGAGGAGCTGAAGGGACGAGCGGCCCGCCGCGCCCGCGCCGAGCGTGACGCGCGCCGGGCTGCCGCGGCAGCCGCGGACGCCGAGACCGGTCATGCTGCCTGGGGGGTCGAGGCCGACGGCGTCGACTACTCACAGCTGCCCCTGGCGGCGTTGCGGGAACGAATCGTGGTCTCCGACACCGGCAGCCAGCTGTTCGCCGGCACCCTGCAGACCGCTGTCGACCCGCGCGGCAGCCACACCCGCGCCGAGGCTGAAGCAGCGCTCCGGACCGCCGCTGCCGAGGACGTCTACGCCGGCCTCCCCGGCGGCTGGCAGGGCCGCATCGACGAACTCGGACGCGGCCTCTCCGGCGGCCAACGGCAGCGGGTGGTGCTCGCCCGCGCGCTGCTGCTCGACCCCGCTGTGCTGGTGCTGGTCGAACCGACCTCGGCCGTGGACGCCCACACCGAGGCCCGGATCGCCGAGCGCCTGCCCGAGTACCGCCGCGGCCGCACCACCGTGGTGATCACCGCTTCGCCGCTGCTGCTGCACTACGCCGACGAGGTCGCCCTGGTCGAGGCTGGCACAGTCGTCGCCCGCGGCCGCCACGCCGACCTGCTCACCACCGAACCCCGCTACCGCCAGGTCGTCGCCCGCGGCATGGAGGAGGACGAATGACCCCTCTACTCCGCACCCCTGCAACTTTCTGCCATATGGCTGCTCTCCGCGACGCATCTGTCGCACAGACGCACTATGTGGCAGTAACTGCACGCAGCCCCCGGGAGGTGCAGCCGTGACCGACCTGCTCGCCACCTCGGCCGACACCTGGCGGAGCGATCCGCCGGCCCCGCGGGTGCCGTCCGAGCTCGGAATCGACCGGACGCTGCCGCCGCGCGCCCGGTTCCAGGCCTGGCGGCTGCGGCACCGGCTGCGCCAGGAGCGCGCTGAGGCCTACTACGCCCAATCCCGACAGCCCGAGCAGGGGCTCCCCGTGGCCGGCAACGCGTCCGCGTTCCGGTTCGTCCGCGAACTGCTGGCCACCCGCAAGGGCCGGCTGGCCGGCGTGATCGCCTTCAACGCGGCCGCCGCGATCGCGGGGCTGCTGGTGCCGCGGATGCTCGGCAACCTGGTCGACCTGGTGTCGGCCGGGTCGGCGGTCACCGCGCTGGTCGACTCGATCATCCTCGCCGTGGTCGGGGTGGTCTTCCTGCAGTCCCTGCTCACCTTCGCGGCGCGGCGGGCGTCCGCGGTGCTGGGCTACGACCTGCTCGCGTCCGCCCGGGAAGCCGTGGTGGGCACCGTGCTGCGGCTGCCGCTGGGCAAGGTGGAGGCGGCCTCCTCCGGCGACCTGCTGACCCGGATCACCTCCGACGTGTCGAAGATGAGCGAGTCGGTGCGCTGGGCGTTGCCGCAGTTCATGATCTCGGTGGTGACCGTGGTGGCGACCATCGTCGCGCTGCTGCTCAACTCATGGTTCCTGGCGCTGCCGGTCTTCATCACTCTGCTCGCGTTGTACCTGGCCACGCGGCACTACCTCTCGCACGCCATGCAGGGCTACATCACCGAGGGCGGCACCTACAGCCGGATCAACTCGACCATGACCGAGACCGTCGACGGCGCCCGGACGGTGGAGGCGCTGGGCCTGTCCGCCGGTCGCATCGCGGCGGTCGAGGAGGACATCGAGGAGTCGAACCAGGCCGAGCGTTACACCATGAGCCTGCGGAACCTCTTCTTCATCTGGCTGGACGTGTCCTTCCAGTTCCCGCTGATCGCGGTGGTGCTGCTGGGCACCTGGGGCTACTCCCAGGGCTGGGTGACGATCGGTCAGATCACCGCTGCGGCGATCTACGCCCAGGGCCTGATCGAGCCGATGGACCGCCTGATCCAGGTCTTCGACCGGCTGCAGGTCGGCATGGCCGGCACCACTCGCCTGCTGGGGATCGCCGAGGTGCCGGACGACCGCACGCCGGGCGCGCTGCGTCCGTCCGGAACGGATCTGACCGGCGAGGATCTGCGGTTCGCCTACCGCGAGGGAACCGACGTGCTGCACGGGGTCGACCTGGAGCTGCAGCCGGGGGAGCGACTGGCGGTGGTGGGTCCGTCCGGGTCGGGGAAGTCGACGCTGGGACGGCTGCTCGCCGGCATCAACCGTCCGCGGACCGGCGAGGTCGACATCGGTGGGGTGGACGTGATGGGCCTGCCGCTGGACGTGCTGCGCACCGAGGTGGCCCTGGTCACCCAGGAGCACCACGTCTTCGTCGGGAGTGTGCGCGACAACATCGTGCTGGCCCGCGACGTGCAACTGCGCCCCGAGGAGGTCGACCCCGCGGTGATCGCCGCCCTGCAGGCGGTCGACGCCTGGGAGTGGGTCGCCAAGCTGCCCGACGGCCTCGACACCATGCTCGGCCACGGCCGCCACCGGCTCACCCCGGCCCAGGCTCAGCAGATCGCGCTGGCCCGGCTGGTGGTCGCCGACCCGCACACCCTGGTGCTGGACGAGGCCACCTCGCTGATCGACCCGCGCACCGCCCGCCACCTGGAGGGCTCGATGGCAACCCTGCTGGACGGCCGCGCGGTGGTCGCGATCGCGCACCGCCTGCACACCGCCCACGACGCCGACCGCATCGCCGTGGTGATAGACGGCCGGATCGCCGAACTCGGCTCCCACCACGAACTCATGGAGCGAGACGGCGAGTACGCCCGCCTCTGGCGCACCTGGCGCAGCTGACCGCCGGCCACCAGCCATCCTGCGTTGCAGTTGTGCGGCTTCTTGGACGAGAAACCGAACAACTGATACGGCAGCTCGCGGATCGTGACCGCCTGCACCCACCCCCACCGTCATCCCGCGAAGGCCAGGATCCCCTCCGGCCGCCCATCGACCAGCTGGACATACATCCGTCATCCCCGCGAAGGCGGGGATCTCACGTGGACGGCCGGGCGGAGCTCGCCGCTGAGGGCGTCATCCCGCGAAGGCGAGACCTCCCGACAGCGGCGAGATTCAGCCGTTCACGACCAGGATCACCTTGCCGGTGTTGTCGCCGGAGGCGAGGTGGCGGTGGGCGTCCGCGACCCGGTCGAGCGGGAACCGGGTCTCGGGGGCCGTCCGGATCCGGCCGTCGGCGATCATCGGCCAGATCCGCTCGGCCACCAGCCGGCAGATCGCGGCCTTCTGCGCGACCGGACGGAACCGCAGACCGGTCGCCGTCACGGTGGCGCGCTTCGCCAGGAGGCGGCCTAGATCCAGCGTGCCCTTGGCACCGCCCTGCAGGCCGATCACCACCAGCCGGCCGTCGGTCGCCAGTGAGGCGACATTGGCCTCCAGGTACTTGGCGCCCATGACGTCCAGAATGACGTCCACCCCGCGTCCACCGGTTGCCGCTCGCACCGCCTCGGGCCAGTCGTCGTGGTAGTCGATGGCCTCGTCAGCGCCCAGTTCGCGGCACAGCGCGAGCTTGGCCGGCGACCCGGCGGTGGTGAGCACGCGCGCGCCCAGCGCCTTGGCGTACTGGATGGCGAAGGTGCCGATGCCCCCGGCCCCGCCGTGGATCAGCACGGTCTCGCCTGCGCTCAGATGGACGTGCTCGAAGTTGGACGCCACCGTCGCCGCCACCTCGATGACCCCCGCCGCGCTCACCAGATCGACCCCCGGGGGCGGCGGGATCACCTGCCCGGCCGGCGCCACGACGTACTCGGCGTAGCCGCCGCCGGCCAGCAGCGCGACGCACTCCTCGCCCAAGCTCCAGCCGTCCACACCCTCGCCGATCTCGTGGACGCGGCCCGACACCTCCAGCCCGATCACTTCGCTCACCCCGGGCGGCGGCGGGTAGTGCCCCTGTCGCTGCAGCAGGTCGGCCCGGTTGACCCCGGCGGCGGCCACCGCGATCACGAGCTCGCCAGGCCCCGCCTGCGGGGCAGGAGCGTCGGTGATGATCAGGTTCTCGGGTCCGCCGGGGGCGGTGACGTCGACGATGCGCATGTCACCAGCTTGGCAGGTTCCCAGTACCATGGGGCCCGACCGGGCGAGGTCGCATAGTGGACTAGTGCAGCCGCCTTGAAAGCGGCCGAGTGTAAAAGCTCCGTGGGTTCGAATCCCACCCTCGCCGCGTGACGAGCCACCTGATGAAGCCGCGCCCGCCGATCCGGGCGTTCGGCATGGCCGCGGCGCTCGCGCTGGTGGGCGTGGCCTTCTTCATGGCGCCGGAGCTGTTCGGCTGGCACAGCATCCTTCGGGCAATCGGGATCGTGTTCATCGTGCTCGGCTTCGCGATCCTCGCCCTCGCGGTCGTCGCCATGCAGCGGATGCGGGTGGAGATCGTCCTGGACGAGGACGGCTACCGGGTGATCGGCCCGTTCGGCCCCCGGACCGGCAGCTGGGCGGATGTCGTCCGGGTCACCCGGGCCACCGGCCAGATCGTGCTCTATGGACGCGACGACCGCCGCACCACGATCGCCATGCCCCGCGGCGGCGCCGGCGATCTGGACGCGCTGGGCGCCGACATCGCCCGTCATCTCGACGCTCATCGCGGCTACGGCAGCGTCCCGCTGCCCGGCCCTGCGGAGCCTCAGCGGCCCTGACGGTAGCCCTTGGGATCGTCGCGCGTGCCCGGGTAGCCCTTGGGCTTGAAGTCGGTCGGGTCGTACTTGCACTCGCGGG
>CAZLWS010000052.1:13431-18638 GCA_964563205.1 uncultured Propionibacteriaceae bacterium
GTGCCCGGGTAGCCCTTGGGCTTGAAGTCGGTCGGGTCGTACTTGCACTCGCGGGCGACGTCGTCGCTCTTCGGCTTGGCCGACTTGGTGGGCTTGGTCGACGGTGAGGCCGAGCCCGATTCGGTGGTGGTCGGGGTGCTGCTCGGGGTCGGGGTCTCGGTCGGCTCGGCGTTGGCCTTCAGGGTCTCCTTGATGGCGTTCTTGACCTGCTTGCGCACGCCCGCCCAGTTCGGGGTGAGAGTGCTGAACCCGTTCTTGCCGTTGATGAAGACCACGCTGCGCATCCCCGTCTCCTGCACCCGCTTGGCCAGGGTGAGCAGGGGGTACGCCATGCTGTCGGGGATGTCGGAGTTCACGGTCTTCTCGCCGGCGGCCGCGATCTTTCCGAAGTTGGCCAGCACGTTCTCCGGGACGGCCTGCTGCACCACCGCGTTGATCACGCAGCGCTGCCGGCTCATCCGGCTGTAGTCGTCGTAGCCCCAGCGGCCGCGGGCGTACCACAGCGCGAGGCGTCCGCCTAGGTGCTGGTTCTTGCCCTGCTCGATCCAGCCGGTGGGCAGCAGATTCCGGTCGGTGTCGCCGCCGATCGGGATGGGCGAGTTCACGTTGACAGTGATGCCGCCGAGGGCATTGATGATGTCTTTGAAACCGTCCATGTTGACGGTGACGAAGTAGTCGATGTCGAGGCCGAGGGCTTCGCCGACCGAGATCTTCATGATGTCCTCGGCGAGGTGCTTGGTCTTGCCGAGGGTCCCCTTGGGCACGCGCGGCGGCGCGAACCGGTACATGGCGTTCAGCCAGTAGTCAGGGTTCTTCGGGTCGCGTCCGTCGTACCAGCCGTTGGGGAAGTACTTGCTGAGTTTGGAGTCCTTGGGGAACGGCATCTGAGCCGTCTGTCGCGGCAGCGAGAACAGCGTCGTCGCGCCGCTCGCGGTGTCGATGGACGCCACAATGACCGTGTCCGGACGCATGCCGACCTTTTCGCTGCGGCCGGTGCCGGAATCGCCGCCGAGGATCAGGACGTTCAACTGCTCCTTCTCGGCCCACGGGTCGACCGAGTTGGTGATGGTCGGCACGGTCTCGCTCTGGCTGTCTTCGTCGCTGGGCGCGAAGACGGCATTGCTGAGGTTGCTGGCGGAGTAGGCGATGTTGGCGCTGAACGCGAGCGGCGCGGCGACGGCGAAGGAGAGTCCGCAGACCAGGGCCGCGCCGGCGATCCGCTGACCGGTGGTCGCTCGGCTGGGACGCAGGGCAAGGTGCGTCGCGCCGATCACGATCACCCAGGCGACGGCCAGGACGAGCAGCCCCACGGCCACCCCGCGCAGGACCGGCGGCTTGGCCAGCAGCGCCACCAGAGCCGGACCCTGGGTGAGCGCGAAGGCGGCGAGGCCGCCGATGAGCAGCAGGACGACAGCCATCACCAGGGAGCCGGTGACCTTGCGTCCGGACCGCCACAGGCCCAGCCCGGGGAGGATGGCGCCCAGGACCGTCCATCCCGCGACCCGGCCCATGCCGGGTTCGTCGTCCGGTTCCGGAGTTGCCGCCCGCCGAGGCGTGGTGTCGTCGGGGACGGCCGGGCCGTCGGCCGGATCCTGACCGGCCGCCCTGCGGGGTTGCGAAACCCCCGGATCGTCCTCGGGCGCGATCGGATCGGCTGGCATGGGGTCCCCTATCACAGACAAGCGTCCAGATTCTACCGGTCGCCCTGAAACGCCTGCGAGTCGTGCCGTCCGCACCCTCGACCCAAGGTCGCACCCAACCCGCGACCAGGGCGGCCGCAATGCCGCACGCGACGCCGAGGGCCTCCCTTCGCGCCGAAGGCCTATGCCTGAGTAGAGGCCCTCGGCGACAAGGCAGGCCCTCGATGCAAGGGCCGGGGGAACCGTCCCCGACGGACGGGCACCGCCCGCCGCTTTGCCGCCACGTCGTCACCCCAGGTAGGCTGTCCGCGCACCTGGAGGTGTCGCCTAGTCCGGTCTATGGCGCCCGCCTGCTAAGCGGGTTTCGGGGTCAACCCGATCGCGAGTTCAAATCTCGCCGCCTCCGCTGTGATAAGGGGAAACGCCCCTCCCGGATGATCTTCGGGAGGGGCGTTTCCTCGTCTGCGGGGCCGTTTGTCTCAGTTTTTGTCTCAGTTGGTGTCCAGCAAGGGCTGTTCGATTAGGGCTGTTCGTCCTTGTCCGCAGGCGTTCGGCCGGGCTGTGCGGACTCCCTCTCCGGGGTGCTTCTCTCGCCCCAGAGATAGCCGCCGACCTTGCCCGCGACGTCCTTGCGGACCCCTCCGGTGATGTGCTGGTAGACGAGTGTCATCTTGCCGGTGGACCAGCCCATGATGTCGATCACTGCCCGCTCGGAGACGCCCAGCAGGAGCAGGGTGGTGGCGGCGGTGTGGCGGGCGTCGTGGAGCCTGGCGTCGCGGACGCCGGCGGCCTTGATGAGTGACTTCCAGCGGCGATAGTCGCTGATGTTGTTTAGGGGTTCCCCGATCGTGTTGGTGAATACCCAGTCGCCTTCCTTCCAGGCGTGGCCGACCTCCAGCCTGGTTGACTCTTGGCGGGCGCGATGGTCTCGCAGCAGCTGGGTCAGTTCGTCCGGCATCCCGATTGTGCGGTGGGAGGCGTCGGACTTGGTCGCGCCTCGTTCGGGGTTCGTGCGGATCCTGTCGGGGCACTTCCCCGGGTACTTCTGGCCGCAGGGGGACTCGCAGCCATGGGCGTAGCGCGGTCTGGGGCGGCTGTAGTCGACCCTGAGTTCGCCGGCCTCGAGATCGACGTCGCTCCAGTGAAGGGCGAGGAGTTCGCCCTGCCGCAGGCCCAGCGCCAGGGCGATGATCCAGCGAACGCCACCGAACTGGGGGAGCGCTGCGTCGATGAGTTTGCGGATCTCGTGTGCCTCGTACGGCCTGACCTTGAGCTTGCGCACCTGTGGTGCGATCTTGCCGGTGGCCGGATTGCGGGGCATGTAGCCGGCCTCGACCGCAAGAGCGAAGGCGGCATGAAGGGTCCGGTGAACCTGGTGTGCGGTGGCCGGGGAGCGGCCCGACGCAATCATGGAGTTGTACAGCGCCTTGAGGTGGTCGGGCTTGACCTTGTCCAGGCGGTGGCGACCCAGTGCCGGGATGGCGTGGACTCGGACGGCGATCCGGTAGGCGTCCCAGGCCCTGAATCGCAGCGCCGGCTTGGCGATGCGGTCCAGCCAGTGCTCCAGCCATTGCGCTACCGTCCACCGTTCACCAGCTTTCGTCACGGTCTGGTCGGCACGCTGACGCTCCAGTTCACGTACCTTCGCGGTTACCTCGGACTTCGTCCTGCCTCCGACGTGGCGCCGGTCGGGCGCGCCGTCCTCCTTCTCGCCGACGGTGACCCGGCCGTGCCAGTAGCCGCGTGCGTCCTGGTAGATCGACGAGCGCCCGTTGGCGGTTCGCTTCATGACGCGGCCTCCGCGGTGCCGCGGGCTATCGCGTCGAGGGAGTCGACGGACACGAACAGCGAGTTGTCGAGCGTGACGGATCGGAGATCTCCGGCCCGGACCAAGTCCTCGATGGTCGCGCGTGACATGGGGTGGGCAGGTGCCTCTGTGTGGAGGCATTGCTCGATGTACTCAGTGATGCTCGTGACGGCGATCAGTCGCCGGCTTCCGATCTTGACCGAGGCAAGTGCGCCGCTCATGACGAGTTCGTAGGTCTTGGTTCGTCCGATGCCCAGCGCTTCGCAGGCCTCGTCGATGGTGAGCAGATGGGCGCGGTCCGGGATGGGTAGGTTCATCTCGTTCTCCGTTCGTTCGCGGTCGTTGCCGTACGGGCTGGCGCGGACCGGCCTTCACTACAAACAGGCAGAGGAGAGGGCCTTCGGTGGCCAGCGATCGGAAGGGAGCGGGATGGCTCGGTGGCGGGCCGGGTATCGCGCTAGAGAGATCTCGAACAGGTTCTGGGGTTGACGTGGCACGGGATCCGTTTACGCTGGAGTGACTCCCGACCCCCCCTCGGGTAGGCAGAGTTCCCCGCGATGATTCATCTCGAGCGGGGATTCGCTAGCTGTGATGGCGGCCGGGGCGACAACTGCACCCCCAACTGGACACCCCCTGCGGCACATTTCTGACGCCAGCTCCCGAAGTCTTGACCACCGAAGCCTCGGTCATCTGCCTGTTAGGGGTAGAGCGGAAGGAGGCTCGCGTGGACTGGAGAGGACGCCGTGTTGGCGCGGTGGTCAGTGCTGCGGTGCTGGCCGTCGCTGGGTGCACTCCGTCCGCCACGCCCACGCAGACTTCTCCGACACCCGTGGGTCCTTCGGGCAGCCCAATGCAGTCGGCCACTTCTGTGCCGACCGCTACTCCGACACCCAGTCCTACCGCGACGTGGAGCGTGGAACAGGCGGCAGCGATCCGAGCGGTGGATGACTACTCCGCCGCGTTCGACAGGATTGGGGCCGATCCGGCGTCCTTCACGAAGGATGAGATGACCGCCGTGCTGGAGGAGTTCAGCGGGGAGAACGCCCTGACGTCGACAGTCGACTTTCTGATGTCACTGAAGGAGAACGAGTACCGGCGCGAAGGTGCTGTGGTCGTCCGCTGGGTGCTTGCCTCGGACGTTGTCGACGACGGACGTGGGGACGAAGTCCATGTGACGACGTGCCGGGATCAGTCGGCGGTCCGGATCGTCGACAGGGACGGCGAAGTGGTGGCCGGCGAGGAGTTCGTGATTCCGGAGTACAACCTGCGTCAACTGTCGGTTCGGAAGCCTCCCGGCGAGAAGGTCTTTCGCGTGTTCGGATTCCAGACGATTCCGGGGGCCTGCCCGTGACCTGGGCGATCCCCGGACGGGTGCTCGCAATCGTGGCCGGCGCTGCGGTCGCACCGTTCTGGCTGCAAGGGACGGCCGCTCAGGCTGACGGCAGCGGTGGGTGCAGTTTCGATGGCGTGTGCACGGTGGCCGACACTCGCCCGCGTGTGCCTCCTCGCGACTCAGGCACGTCAAAGCCACCTGCCGAGGACAGGCTGCCAGACTTGCCGGACTGCGCGGACTTCGATGACGCGCGGATGGACATTCCGCCGGACGCCAGCAATCCCGCGGACTGGGTTCAGGTCGCCTGTCTGGAAGGCAGCCTGAGGCTGACTTTGTGGGTGGAAGGGCGTGCGACTCCCGAACAGGTTGCGCGCTCCTTGCTTGCGAGGGTGGAGCTGAAGCCGATCAGCATCGGCTTGGTGCCCAA
>CAZLWS010000053.1:0-18539 GCA_964563205.1 uncultured Propionibacteriaceae bacterium
ACCGGACGCTGTGGAACACCTTCAAGCGCATCGCCGAAGGCGCGTCGGAGGACGAGAAGGACCTGCTCTTCAGCGGCACCGCCCGGCGGGTCTACCGACTCACCTGAGATCCCGCAGCGGCTCCGGGCACCGAGGCGGTGAGCCGGAGCTCGGGTGCGATCCGGACGGTGCGACCGGGGCGCTTGGGATCTTCGAGTTGCGAGAGCAGCAGCAGGACGGCCTCGCGTCCGATGGCGGTGGGCGAGGTGCTCACCGTCGTCAGCTGGGGGCGCAGCACCGTCGAGATGCGGCTCTCATCGAAGCCGACCACCGCGACGTCCCGCCCGGGCACCACCGAGCGCCTAGCGAGCTCGTCGTAGATGCCGAGCGCCACGGTGTCGGTGTAAGCGATGATCGCGTCCGGCAGCGGGCCCTGGTCGAGCAAGTGGGCAATGCCACGGACGCCGGCGTCAGCCTCGAAGCCGGTGGTCAGCACGTCGAACCGCACGTCCTGGTCGAAGCCGGCGCGCAGCCCGGCCACGCGATCCTGGACGTTGCGGCTGTCCGGGTAGCCGCCGACCAAGGCGACATGCCGCACCCGCAACCCGCTGAGCAGGTCGCCCAGCTTGCGCGCCCCCTCGGCGTAGTCGGTGCTGACGAAGTCGAACGGGTAGTCGTCGACCCGGCGGCCGATCAGGACGTGGGGCACGTTCTCGCCGTTGAACAGCGCGCGCAGCCCCTCGGCCGTGGTGCCGGGCGAGGGCAGCAGCATCAGGCCGTCCACCTGGCGTTCGAACATCGAGCCGACCAGCCGGTTCTGGCGCACCAGATCGTCCAGGGTGTAGCCGATGAAGAGGCTGTAGCCGGCCTCGTCGAGCTTCTCCTGGATGGCCATCGACACCTCGGCGAAGTGGCTGTCGCGGACGTCCGCCAGCACCAGCCCCATCGCCATCGACCGGGCGCTGCGCAGGTTGGCGGCGCTGCGGTTGTACCGGTAGCCCAGCGCCTTGATGGACTGGCGGACCCGCTTCTTGGTCGCCTCCGAGATCCGCGGACTCTCCCGCAGCACCAGCGAGACGGTGGCCCGGGAGACCCCGGCGTGGTGCGCCACGTCGAGCACCGTGACGCGGGCGTCGGCGCTCATCGGGGGCACCGCCCCGGTCGGTCACCGGTGTGGTCCGGCCGCTCTCCGCTTGATCGCACCCTGAGCCGTTCTGGAGGTGGGTGGAGCTCCGAGAGCCCCGCTGACACCCCTGATCCTGGCAAGGTCACCTGGCTCTTGTCACGCATCGATATCAGCCAGGGAGCCGGGGTCGTCCAGCGCTCGATCCAGCGCGGTGCGCATGACTGCCCGGTCGGCGGGCCTGCCGGTCCACTGCTGGATGGCGACGGCGGCCTGGTTGACCAGCATGCCGCGTCCGTCCAGGGTGGTCGCGCCGGCCTCGCGGGCACGTTGCAGGAACCTGGTGGCGGCGGGATTCGGGATCACGTCGGCGACGACCAGACCCGGCCCGAGGGCGCCGTAGTCGAGGTCGGGCTCCAGCTCGCGCTGCGGCGCCATGCCGATCGAGGTGGCGTTGACGAGGATCTCCGCATCGGACGGAATCGCGAAAGCGGAATCCCAGGGGACGCAGGAGGCCTCGGTCTCTCCCGCCGACGCCACCAGCGCGGCCAGCTCCCGACCGCGGTCGGCGGAGCGGTTGACGACGGTGATCCGGCGGGCTCCGGCCAGCGCCAGCTCGACGGCGATCGCCCGGGCCGCGCCGCCCGCGCCCAGCAGGACGGCGTGCCGGCCGCGGGGATCGATCAGCGGGGTCAGCGACTCGAGGAACCCCTTGCCGTCGGTGTTGTCGCCGATGAGACGGCCATCCGCGATCCGGACGCAGTTGACCGCGCCGATCAGCGATCCGGCGGGCGTCAGTTCGTCCAGGTGAGCCAGGACGGCCTGCTTGTGCGGCAGCGAGCAGTTGAACCCGAGCCAGCCCATCGCCACCGCCCCGCGGACGGCCGCGCCGAGACCGTCCGGCGTCACCTCGCAGTTGACGTAGCGGGCGAACTCGCCGGTGGCCCGGAACGAGGCGGCCATGATCGCGCTGGTGGGGTTGTCCCCAGCCGGCGTCGAGAAGGAGCCCATGAGGGCGGGCAGGAAGTCCCCCACCTCAGCGTTCTTCCTTGTGGAGCCGCATGTCGACGGCGATCGCGATGAGCAGGATCATCGCCTTGATGAAGGGCTGCCAGTTCGCGTCGACGTGGTCCATGAAGTTCAGGCCGTTGTCGATGGTGACCAGCAGCAGGGCTCCGCCGAGCGCGCCGAGCACGCTGCCGCGTCCGCCGGTCATGCTGATCCCGCCGATCACCGAGCCCGCGATCGCGTCCATCTCCAGCAGTTCGCCCATCTGCGGCCCGACCGAGCCCAGCCGCGAGGAGAGCAGGGTGGCGAGGATGGCGTAGATGACGCCCAGCAGGACGAACCCGCCGAAGACCAGCCGCTTGGTGTTGATGCCCGCCAGGTTGGCGGCCTCGCGGTTGGCGCCGACCACGTAGTTGTTGCGTCCGATGCGGGTGCGGCCCATGTAGAGGTACATCGCGAAGGCGACCGCGGCCACCCAGACGATCGCGGTGGGCACCCGTCCGGTGGTTCCCGCCCAGAGCAGGACGCCGACCGCCAGCAGGGTCATGACGCCCGCCTTCAGCACGCCGCCGGAGAAGCCCTTGCGACGCACCCGGTTGGACAGCAGCAGCATCACCACGACGAGGATGGCGCCGCCCCCGATGCCGACCGTCATCGGCGGCAGGGCCAGCTCGGTCATCACCGAGAACCCGTCCGGCATCGACAGCGGGCTCGCCCCGGTGATCACCAGGCCGATGGCGCGGTAGCCGAGCATGCCCCCGATGGTCGCGACGAAGGCCGGCACTCTCATGATGACGATCCAGAAGGCCTGCCACAGCCCGATCAGGAGCCCGGTGCCCAGTGCGGCGAGGATGAGGACCACGGAGTTGGTCTGTTCGAGATCCCTGGCCACCATGGCCATCACGACGCCGCACAGGTAGGCCGAGCTGCCCATGGAGATGTCGATCTCCTTCATGATCATCATCATCGCCATGGCCATCGCGGCGACCCCGGCGGCCGCGGCCTGCCGGATCAGGATGGACATGTTGCGCTCGGTCATGAAGGTGCCGTTGGACTGGCTGTTGAAGAAGAGCATCAGCGCGATGACCAGGGCCACGATGATGATCACCCGCTGGTTGTTGCGGATCACCCGCAGGAACGCCGAGCCGCCGGCGGTGTCGAGGTTCCGAAGCGTGTCCGCGGTCATGCTGCCGCTCCGGTCGACGCCGCCACCAGGCTGTGCCGGTCCGGGACGCCGACGAACTCGCGGCTGATCCTGCCCTTGTACATCACGAAGGTCCGATGACATTGGGTGATGACCTCTTCCGTGTCGCTGGTTATCAGGAGAATCGCCGTGCGTTGCTCGGCCAGGTGCTTGATGGCCTTGTAGATCTCGAATCGGGCGCCGATGTCGACCCCCAGGGTTGGCTCGTCCAGGATCAGCAGCCGGGGCCGCAGGGCGAGCCAGCGGCCGAGCATCACCTTCTGCTGGTTGCCGCCGCTGAGCGCCTCCACGAGCAGGGAGGGATCCTTCGGGCGGACGTCCAGCTCGTTCAGGTAGCGGTCGGTCATCGCGTTCTCGGCGTCTTCGCGGACGAAGCCCCAGCGAGTCACCGTCCGCAGCGCGGCGATGGTGAGGTTCGTCTTGATCGTGCTGCCGAAGACCAGCCCGGTGGCCTTGCGATCCTCGGTGAGCATGCCGATGCCGCTCTCGATCGCCGTCCGTGGCGAGTCGGGGAGGTACGGGTCGCCGCCGAGCCGGATGTCGCCGGTGACGCTGCCCCGGAAGGAGCCGAAGATCGACTCGGCGACCTCCGTCCGTCCGGCGCCGACCAGGCCGTAGAGGGCCACGATCTCGCCGGCCCGGACGGAGAACGAGACATCGGAGGCCGCCACCACGCCGGAGGAGCGGGTGCTCGACAGCGAACTGACCTCCAGCATGACCGGGGCGTCGGCCGGCGGCCGGTCCTCGGTGGGCGCCAGCACGACGTCCTTGCCCACCATGGCCCGCACGATCTCGTCCCGGTCGGGGCTCTCGCCGCCGAAGTCGGCGGCCAGCTGGCCGTTGCGCAGCACCACGGTGCGGCGGGCGACGTCCTTCAGCTCGTCCCGCCGGTGGGTGACGAAGATCGTGGTGACGCCCTCGTCCCAGGCCCGGTGCAGATGGTCGAAGAGCAGGTGGCTCTCGCGTGCCGACAGTGCCGCGGTCGGTTCGTCCAGCAGCAGCACCTTCGCGTGGCGGGAGAACGCCTCCGCGATCCGGATCAGCTTCTTCTCCGAGGCCGAGAGCGAGTCGACCAGCTGGCGCGGGTCGAGCGAGAGGCCGAACTGCCGCAGCCAGTCGGCCACCTCGTCGTGGAGCCGGTCGGTGTCGACCAGCCCGCCGCGGACCGGCAGCCTGCCCATCGCCATGTTCTCGGCGATGGAGAGGCCGTTGGCCACGTGGGTTTCCTGTGGGATGAGGACGACCCCCGCCGCCTGCGCGTCGCCGACCGAGCCGAACCCGGCCTCGTGGCCGGCGTAGCCGTAGGAGCCCTCGAACTCGCCCTTGGGGATGCCCCCGCAGACGATCTTCATCAGGGTGCTCTTGCCCGCCCCGTTCTCGCCGACGAGGGCGATCGCCTCGCCCGGGTTGATGTCGAAGGAGACCTGGGCCAGCGCGTAGTTGTGGCCGCCGTAGACCTTCGAGATCTCCCGGAAGCTCAGCAAGGGCTCGCCGGCCGAGTCAGCGGAGGTCACTTGCACGGAGACTCCCCGCCGAAGACCACCTTCGGGTCGGCCCAGCCCTGCGGCGCGACCTCGAAGAAGTCGCACAGGGTGTCCTTGGTGACCACGATGATCGGGGCGTTGAGGTAAGGGGCTTTGAACTCGCCGTTCATCGCCGTCTCGTCGACGCCCTCGACCTTCTCGCCGCGGACCAGGGCGGCCGCCGCGTTGACGGCGTGCCGCGACTGCGCCACCACGTCGGTGAAGATGGTCATGCCCTGCAGGCCCTCGTAGATGAGGTGCAGGTTCTCCTCGTAGGCGTCCAGCCCGGTCACGAAGACCTCACCGGCGCGGTTGGCGCCGCGCAGGGCCTGGACGACGCCCGCGGCCATGCCGTCGTTGGAGACGATGAAGGCGGCGATGTCGGGGTTCTTCAGCAGGGCCGCCTCGGCCTCCTTCTGCGCCTTGGTGGCGTCCCACTTCGCCGTCCAGCTGGAGTAGACGACGTTGATGTCCGGGTGCTCGGCGAGCACCGCCTGGTACTGCTCGTCGAAGATCGCCGCGTTCGGGCCGCGCGAGTTGTCGCCCCGGATCAGCCCGAACTCACCGGACGGAACCGCGTCGACGGCCGCCTGCGCCTGGGCCCGGCCGGCCTCGATGAGGCTGCGGGAGGTGTTCAGGTCGACGTCGGACTTGATCGCCTGGTCGTAGCTGATGACCTTGATGCCCTCCTCGCGGAGCTTGCGGGCCAGGGCGCCGATCGCCTCGGCGTCCGCGGAGTTGACGATCAGGGCGTTGACGCCGCCGGCCACCATCTGCTCGATCTGGTCCGCCTGCTTCTCGGCGGTGCCGTCGGCGTACTTGATCACGATGTCGTAGCCCTGCTTCTTCGCCTCGTCCTCCATCTCGGCGGCGTCGAACCGCCAGCGGGGCTGGACGTTGGACTGGAAGACGACGCCGATGCTGACCTTCTGTTCACCGGGAGCCGCGGATTCGGAGCTTCCCGGCTGCGGCTCGGCGCCACCGGCGCAGCCGCTCAGCAGGAGACTGGTGGCGAGGCCCGCGGCCGTGAGAACGGCCAGAGGACGATGATTGCGCATGGCAAGGCGTGTGCGTGACACGGTGGTCTCCATTCGGAAGGGTCGGAAGGCTGCTGCACTGCGAGTCGGGTCGACAACCGGTAGATGTTGTTTCGCGGCTATGACGAAATGAGGAAGTTTGTTAGATCGATCTACCAGACATTCTGGGCCGCGAACCGGGGAACGTCAAGAGCCCGCGCGAGTTTCTTGACAATCGCCTGACGCGGCCGGCGCGGGGAACTCGCCCACCGGCCGCCCTGCCGGGTCCCCGGAAGTTCCGGTACTTCAGGGGTGGGTCGACCGCAAAGTCAGCGTGGCGTCCGGCGCGCCTTCAGGCCTAGCTGGACGGCGATCACGATCAGGAAGACGGCGAACAGCGGAGTGGCGACGGCGGGGTCCAGGATGCGTGCCAACTGGGCGCCCCCCGCGGTGCTGACGCACGATCCGGCGGCGATCCAGGCGGCGGCGCGCAGGTCGGTGTTGCCGCGCTTGACGTTGCCCAGCGTGCCGGACAGCGCGGTCGGGATCATCATCAGCAGCGAGGTGCCCTTCGCCACCAGGTCGCTGGCGTCGAACAACAGGATCAGCGCGGGCACCACCACGACGCCGCCGCCGACCCCGAGCAGCCCGGCGAGAATCCCGGTCACCAGGCCCACCCCGAGCAGCGCAGCCCCGGTGACCCACCCGATCACCAGGTCGACGTCGCGGGAGGGGATGACCAGGAAGAGGTTGACGATCACGATGGCCAGGAAGCCGACGAACCCCCACTGCAGCGCGCGGACCGGCAGCCGGGGCAGCAGCCACGTCCCGATCTGGGCTCCAGCGACGGCGCCGACGGCCAGCAGCAGTGCCGCCAGCCAGGAGACCGACCCCACGGCCGCGTAGGAGATCACCCCGACCACCGCTGTCGGCACGATCGCCGCCAGTGAGGTGCCGGAGGCCAGCCGCTGGTCGAAGCCGCACAGCAGCACGAGCAGGGGCACGATGACCGTCCCTCCGCCGACTCCGAAGAGGCCGGAGAGCAGCCCCGCGAGCAGCCCGATCAGCACGTACTTCAGCCAGACCGGCAGGCCGGCTCGCGGACGATCAGGGGCGCTCGGCGGGGTCGGGGTCACGGCCGTCATCCTACGGCGCGGCGACTCCCCCGCCCGGCCCCGCCCGGACGGTGACACCCGGGCGGCGGCGCTTCGCGACGGACGCGGGTCAGACCTCGAAGTCCATGCAGGCGCGCGCGGTGCGCACCTTGCCGATGAACTGGGCGACCGCCACGTGCTCGGGGTGGGTGGCGTAGGCGTGCAGCGCCTCGACCGAGTCGAACTCGCTGTACAGCACCATGTCGTAGGTATGTTCCAGCGGGTCGGCGCCGATCGCGATCTCGAAGGCGCCCATGCCCGGCACCAGCCCGCGCAGCGCCACCAGGTCTTGCTGCACCTTGGCCAGGTTGGTCGCCTTGTCGTCGCCCTCGGCTTCGTCGGCGAAGTTCCACATCACGATGTGCTTGATCACACCAGGATTCTCGCACGCCCGGCCGGGCCGGCCGCGTCTCCCGCAAAATCCGCGATCACCTCGGCGCTCAGAGATCGGCGAGCGCCTCGACCGGGGACGCCTGGGCGGCCCGGCGTCCGGGCAGGACGGAGGCCAGCGCGGCGGCGACCACGGCGATCGCCACCATGCCGAGGGTGAGCGGCAGGTCGACGGCCAGCCGGGGCTCGGCGCCGTCCATCATCGCGGTGAGGGCGGTGGAGCCCAGCCAGCCGAAGAAGACTCCGGCGCCGATCCCTACCAGCACGCCGGCGCCGGCCAGCAGCAGGGCCTCGATCAGCAGCATGAGCCGCAGCGAGCGGGTCTGCAGGCCCAGGGCTCGCAGCAGGGCGGATTCCCGGGTGCGCTCGATGACCGACAGACCGAGGGTGTTGCTGACGCCGACCAGGGCGATCAGCACGGCCACCGCGAGCAGGGCGGTGGTGATGAGCAGCAGCAGGTTGAGGATCTCCTCGATCTGGGCGGCTTCGATCACGCCGCCGGTGACCGAGTACTGACCGTCCCCGGTCAGGTCGATGATCTGGCCCACGGCGGAGATCGCCTGGCTGCGATCCGGGATGGAGAGCCACACCAGCCCGTCCGGGGTCACCGGTCCGAGCTTCGCGAGCGTGCCCTGGGAGACCATCACCTCCCCCAGCGACAGCAGCCGGGAGCGGGTGAGCGTGAGTTCCACGCTGCCCGCAGGCCCGCTGAGGGTGACGCGCTGCCCGTCCTGTGCCCCCTCCGACCGGCTGGAGACCAGGATCTGGTCGTCGCCGAGGGCCGCCGGGACGCCGGGTGCGACCGCCGCCATGCCCGGATCGAAGCCGATCGCCGGCAGGCCGTCGTAACGCTCCGAGCCACGGGTGAAGTCGACCGTGCCGACCGGCAGTGAGAGGGCCGCGTCCACTCCGGGCACCCGGGCGAGCTGGTCGCGCAGCTCGGCGGGCACGGACTCCTGGAAACCCCAGGCGGAGACCGCGGCGTCCACCGGGCGGCGCTGGTCGATCTCGTTCAGCATGGTGGCGCGGACGCTCGCCGTCCCCACCTGCAGGGTGACGATCAGCCCGACCGCCAGCATCAGCGCGGTGGCCGTGGCGGCCGCCCGCCGCGGGTTCCGGACGGCGTTCTGCGCGGCCAGCCGGCTGGTGAGGCCGAGCGGGCCGACCAGCGCGCCGAGCCCGCGCAGCAGCCAGGGGACGAACAGCGGCGCCCCGAACAGCACGCCCAGGGCGAGCAGCGCGCTGCCGGCGATGGCGAGCAGCAGTGGGTCTTCCAGGGTGAGCGAGCCGACCGCCACCGCCAGCCCGCCGACCGCCAGCAGCCCGCAGATCGCGCCTCGCACCCAGCCGGCTCGGCGGCGTTCGTCGCTGGAGGGCTCGGGCTGCAATGCCTCGAGCGGACGGACGCGGGTGCCGCGCAGCACCGGGACGTAGGCGGCGACCACGGTGATCAGCAGCCCCGCCGCGAAGGCGAGCGCCAGGTCGGCGGACGGCAGCGCCAGCCCCCAGAACAGCGAGCCCGTGATCGCGGCGCCGATGGCCGCCAGCCCGATGCCGAGCGCCACCCCGAGCCCCGCCCCGAGCAAGCCCAGCGCGACGGCCTCGGCCAGGAAGCGGTTGCGCACCTGCGAGCCGGCGGCCCCGAGCGCGCGCAGCAGCCCGATCTGGCGGCGGCGCTGGGCGAGCAGGATGGTGAAGGTGTTGGCGATGGTGATCATGCCGACCACCGCGGCGATGCCGGCGAAGGCCCACAGCAGGTTGCGGAAGGCCTCGAAGCCGTCGGTCAGGTCCGCCAGCGCCTTGGCCCGGACGGCGGACGCGGTGTCGACCTCGGCAGCGCTGGGCAGCGCCGCCTTGACGGCCTGCACGACCTGGTCGAGCGGGACGTCCGGCGCGCCTCGCACCAGCCAGCTGCCGGCGCCCGCTGTGGGGTCGATGTCGTAGCGCGTGAAGGCCTCCCGGGCGAGGTAGCCGGTCTGCACGAAGAGCGAGTTCGGCTCGCCGGTCAGGCCGACGACGGCGTAGCTCACGCCGTCCAGGCTCGATTCGAGGGTGTCGCCGAGAGCGACCTTGAGGGCTGCCGCGGCGCCGCGGGTGAGCACGATCTCGCCGCTCTCGGGCCAGCGTCCGTCCACCAGATTCGACCAGCGGAAGGGCTCCGAAGGCAGGCCGATCAGGTTCAGGTAGGCGAAGTCGGCGCCGTGCTTGAGCCCGTCGCCGGTGACCAGGCTGGGCTCGGCGGCGGCCACTTCGGGCAGCTTGCCCAGGGTCTCGCCGATGGCGGCCGAGGCGGCGTCGTAGCTGACCTCGGCGATCACGTCGGCGCCGGCGATCGGCAGCGTCTGCTGGCGTTCCAGGCCGTTCTGCTCGGTGGCGACGATGACCGACGAGCCGGCCATGAAGGCGACGCTGATGGCGATCGCGACCAGGGTCGCGACGAAGCGGGAAGGGTGGTAGCGCAGTTCCCGGAGCGCTTGACGCAGCATCAGGCCCCCAGCGCCTTCATCGCGGCCAGGACGCGGTCGGCGTCGGGGGCGAGGAAGTCGTCCACGATCCGTCCGTCGCTGAGGATGACGGCGCGGTCGGCGTAGGCGGCGGCGTTCGGGTCATGGGTCACCATCACGATGGTCTGGCCGAGGGCGAGGGTGGCGGTGCGCAGCTGGTTGAGCAGGTCGGTCCCCGTGCGGGAGTCGAGCGCGCCGGTGGGTTCGTCCGCGAACAGCACCTGCGGCCGGGTGATCAGGGCGCGAGCGATCGCGACCCGCTGCTGCTGCCCTCCGGAGAGCTGCGAGGGCAGGTGCTTCAGCCGGTCGCCCAGCCGCAGCGAGTCGACGAGCTGGTCGAGGACGGCCGGGTCGACGCGGCGTCCGGCCAGGTCGAGGGGCAGCAGGATGTTCTCCTTGGCGGTCAGCGTGGGCAGCAGGTTGAAGGCCTGGAAGACGAACCCGACCCGGTCGCGCCGGACGGCGGTGAGCTCGCGGTCACGCAGCCCGGTGATCTCGTCGCCGCCCAGGTAGACCTGCCCCGAGGTGGGCCGGTCGAGCCCTGCCAGGCAGTGCATCAAGGTGGACTTCCCCGACCCGGAGGGCCCCATGATCGCGTTGAAGGAGCCTGGCGTGAACCCGACGGACACCCCGTCCAGGGCGCGCACCTCGGCCTCTCCGGAGCCATAGGTCTTGGTCAGGTCCACCGCCTGGGCGATGGTGTCGGTCAGGGCGGGTGCAGTAACGGTCACCCGTCCAACCTAGGGACGAGCTGTGCGCCCGCCATCCTCCCGAGCGGCAAACCCCGTCCTCCGATTGGACGATTCGCGACTCATCCGAACA
This sequence comes from uncultured Propionibacteriaceae bacterium, assembly GCA_964563205.1. Lineage (GTDB taxonomy): Bacteria > Actinomycetota > Actinomycetes > Propionibacteriales > Propionibacteriaceae > Propionicimonas. The sequence continues at coordinate 10,724 of CAZLWS010000053.1, forward strand.
GAGCTGCCTCTGGACTGCCGCCGGAGGGCCGGTCGCGCGCCCGATCCGTCAGCTGGGAGTAGCGCTGTTCGACGATCGGCCCGCAGGCGCTTGCCGGCAGCTAGGCTGCCGGGAGAGCCGGAGTCCCGGCCCCGCGACGAAGAGGTCCTGACATGTCGAAGCCGGCCAGATTGGTGATGGGGGCTGTGATGGTCGTCCTCGGGATCGTGCTCGCGGTCACCTCGATGCAGGCGAAGCCGCCAGAGACGACTCCCTCGCCGGAGGTCACCGTCACCCAGCGGTGACTAGCGGAGATCCGCGAAGCGTCAGGAACCGTCCCCAACTCCGTCCAATCCGGCGAGGAGGGTGGCGGAGGGGGCGAAGAAGGCGGTCCCGGTGTGGGGAGTGGAGAAGTCGAGGATGCGGTCGTGCAGGCCGGGCGGGTCGCCCAGGAACATCCGCTCCAGCATCTTCTCGATCACCCACAGATGACGGGTGTAGCCGATGAAGTAGGTGCCGAACTCGGCGCTGCCGGGACGTCCGAAGGGCATGTTGTCGCGCAGGATGTCGTGCTCCCCGGCGTCGTCCTCGATCGTGCTGAGGGTCTTGTGCGACTTCTGGCCGCTGGTCGCGTCGGGCAGTTCGAGGTTGTCGATCTTGCGGCGTCCGATCACCGCCTCCTGCTGCTCGGTGGTCAGGCTCTCCCAGGCGTCGAGGGAGTGCAGATACTTCTGGACGACCACGTAGCTGCCGCCGGCGCAGGCCGCGTCCTCGTCACCGACCAGGGTGGCCACCGGCAGGTCAGGGCCGACCGGGTTGGCGGTGCCGTCCACGAAGCCGAGCAGGTCGCGGGCGTCGAAGTAGCGGAAGCCGAAGACCTCGTCGACGACGGTCGTCGCCGTGCCGAGCGCGTCGAGCAGCAGCCGCTCGAACTCGAAGCACAGGTCCTGGCGGTCTGCCCGGATGTGGAACAGCAGGTCACCGGGGGTGGCGATCGCGGTGTGGACCGGGCCGGCGATCTCGCGGAAGGGGTGCAACTCGGCGGGCTGTGGCTGGCCGGTGACCCGCGTCCAGACCCGGCTGCCGATCGCCGCCGTGCACGAGAACCGCGACCGCGGGTCGCGGAAGCCGACCGTCTTCACCAAGTCGTCCAGGCCCGAGAGCACGTCCCGCACCACGCCAGTGGCCGGGTCGCCGTCCGCGACGGTGACGACCAGGAAGATCGCCGCGTCGGTCAGCGGCTGGTCGACCGGCTGGGTCGCGATGGTGTCGGTCATGGTCTGCCTCCCGGAGCCTCTATGACAGCAGGCTAGCCCGCCGCTTCGCTGCAGGAGGGTGGTTGTCAGCCGAGTCCCCGCACGACTCGGCGCGGTTCGCTGCAGGATGGCTGTTCCCGGCGAGGAGAGCAGCCCGAGAACGACCGTCGTGCAGCGAGGCGCGCGCACCTGCCCCGCCACCAGGATCAGAACGACTCCCGTGCAGCGAAGCGGCCGCTGACTCCTGGGGATAGGCTCAAGCTGTGGCGCTGAGCGTCTTCGAGTTGTTCAAGGTGGGGATCGGACCGTCCTCCTCCCACACCGTTGGTCCGATGCGCGCCGCGGCCGCCTTCGTCGAATCGCTGGCGGACTCCGGCCTGCTGCCACGGGTCGCGCGCCTCAAGGTCGAGCTCTTCGGGTCGCTGGGGGCGACCGGTCACGGGCACGGCAGCGTGCCGGCGGTCGTCCTGGGCCTGCTGGGCGAACACCCGGAGACCGTCGACCCGCGGCTCTGCCAGCCGACCCTCGCGGGCGTCCGGGAGCGCAGGACGCTCGACCTGACGGGCGGCCCTGCCATCGCCTTCGACCCGGACGAGGACATCGTCCTCTACCGGCGTAGAGCGCTCCCGGCGCACTCCAACGGCATGGTCTTCACTGCTTGGGACGCCGCTGGCGCCGAGTTGGCCTCGCGCCGGTACTACTCGGTGGGCGGCGGGTTCGTCGCGGACGAAAGCCTGGAAGGGCCCGAACGGATCGTCGCCGACCCCACCGCCGTGCCCTTCCCGTTCACCTCGGGCGCCGAACTCCTGGAACAGTGCCGGGCCACCGGCTTCTCGGTCGGACGGCTCGTCCGCGAGAACGAGAGCGCCTGGCGCTCGGACGCCGAGATCGACGGCGGCCTGCTGCACCTGTGGTCGGTGATGGAGGAGTGCATCGCCAACGGACTGGCCACCGAAGGCCTGCTGCCCGGCGGCCTCCGCGTCCGGCGGCGGGCGCCCGAGCTGCTCAACCGCCTGGAATCCGAGGCGGATGACCGCGACCCGCTGCGCGGCATGGATTGGATCACCCTCTACGCCCTGGCGGTGAACGAGGAGAACGCCGCCGGCGGACGCGTGGTCACCGCGCCCACCAACGGGGCGGCCGGGGTGATTCCGGCCGTGTTGAAGTACTACACCCAGTTCGTCCCGGGCGCAGGCGATCGCGGCGTGGTCCGCTTCCTGCTCACCGCCGGCGGGATCGGCACGATCATCAAGGAACGAGCCTCTATCTCGGGCGCCGAGGTGGGCTGCCAGGGGGAGATCGGAGCCGCCTGCTCGATGGCCGCCGCCGGCATGGCGGCCGTCCTGGGCGGCACTCCGGCTCAGGTGGAGAACGCCGCCGAGATCGGCATGGAGCACAATCTCGGCCTCACCTGCGATCCGGTCGGCGGGCTCGTCCAGATCCCATGCATCGAACGCAACGCCATCGCCGCGGTGAAGGCCATCACCGCCGCCCGGACGGCGCTGCGCGGCGACGGCACCCACATCGTCTCCTTCGACAACGTGCTGAAGACCATGCGCCAGACCGGCCAGGACATGAGCATCAAGTACAAGGAGACCGCCCGCGGCGGCCTGGCCGTGAACGTCATCGAGTGCTGAGGCCCCCAGGCCGCCTGAGCGGACCGCGACGGCGCACCGCTCAGCTGCCTCGATAGGTCGAGTACGCGAACGGGCTGAGCAACAGCGGCACGTGATAGTGCGGTCGCTCGGCGACCGTGAAGGCGACGGTCACCGACGGGTAGAAGGCGTCGACGCCGCGCGCCGCGAAGTAGGCGGCCGTGGCGAAAGCGAGGGTGTAGTCGCCCGGGTCGAGGCGTTCAGGGCCGAGCGCCAGGCGTCCGTCGTCGTCGGTTGCTCCGCGGCCCCACTCCTGCCCCGAGACGTCAGCGAGCACCACCTCGATTCCCGCGGCGGGCGTGCCCGAGGTCGCGTCGAGGACGTGGGTGGTGAGGTGACTGGCCATGTTCACTCCGTCTCGCCGGCAAGGGTGCCGCGCAGTCTCAGGACGGCGATCTGCCGGAGTTGCTCGAGCGCCTCAGCCGTCTCTGTGGCGTCGTCGTTGGCCAGCCTTCGCCGCGCTTGCGCCAAGATCTCCGTCGGCGTCCGGCCGGCGGCGCGGATCAGGAAGATCCGCCCGAACCGGTGTTCGTAGTCGGCGTTGGCCTCCGCGATGGCCGACGCCAGCTTGGAGGACGCATCCCCCACGGCTGCCTGTTCACGCCGGGACGCGGCGGCTTCAGCTCCGGTTCCCACCGGTCGCTGGCCGATCCGGGGGTGGTGTGCCAGGGCGGCATCGAGGTCGTCGGCGTCCCAGGCTTGCGCAGCCTGGATCGCCGCCCGCTCCGCATCCTCGACGCGTGAGTAAGGACGCCCGGCGGCGACGGCCTGCGCCCAGGCCGGCACCGCAGCCCAGACCGTCGCGGCCGAGACGGCAGCGGCGGAATCGGCCTGGTTGAACGCGGCGAGATCCATTCGCCCGATGGTAGGCCCACGACGTTTCCGTCATGTGACGACCGGGCGTAAGGCAACCGAAACAACCCTGAAACCGGTCGGTCCTACCATGCCGGGAGTATGGCTCCCAATGCGCAGATCACCGAGGCGACGCGGCGGTTCTCGATCGTCGCAGCGCAGGCCTGGGTGGACGGCGAGCTCCGTGCGGCGCGCGTCGACATCCTCGACGGCGTCATCGTGGCGGCGACGCCGCTCCCCACCGGGCCGGTCGACGGGCCGGACGCCGCCGCGGACGGAGTCGTCCGACTGCCCCCGGACGCGGTGCTGCTGCCCGGGCTGGTCGACTCCCACGTCCACGTCAACGAGCCCGGCCGCACCGAATGGGAGGGTTTCCGCTCGGCGACCCTGGCCGCCGCCGCGGGCGGTGTCACCACGATCGTCGACATGCCGCTCAACTCCATCCCGCCCACCACCACCGTGCGGGCGCTCCAGCTCAAACGGCCGGCGGCAGCGGCCGCGGCGTACGTCGACATCGGCTTCTGGGGCGGGGCGGTGCCCGGCAACCTCGGTTCGCTCGCCGAGCTGGACGCCGCCGGAGTGTTCGGGTTCAAGTGCTTCCTCTCCCCCTCGGGCGTCGAGGAATTTCCCCACCTCGACCGAGCGCAGCTGCTCCGAGCGATGGCGGAGGTCGCCGCCCTCGACTCGCGCCTGATCGTCCACGCCGAGGATCCCGCCCTGCTGGCCGATCCCGGGCCGCTCGGGAGGAGCTACGACGACTTCCTGCGCTCCAGGCCGCCCGCCAGCGAGCAGGCCGCCATCCGAGCCGTCATTGACGGCGTCCGGCGAACCGGCTGCCGCACCCACATCCTGCATCTCAGCGACGCGCGGACGCTGCCCCTGCTGCGGGCCGCGAAGGACGAGGGTCTGCCGCTCACCGTGGAGACCTGCCCGCACTACCTCACCATCGCCGCCGAGGAGATCCCGGACGGGGCGAGCGAGTTCAAGTGCTGCCCGCCGATCCGCGAGGCGTCCAACCGCGACCTGCTGTGGAGCGGCGTGGTCGACGGCACGATCGACGCCGTCGTCAGCGACCACTCGCCGAGCACGGTCGAACTCAAGCGCGCCGGCGACGGCGACTTCGGCCTGGCCTGGGGCGGCATCTCGGGCCTCCAGCTCGGGCTTTCCGCCACCTGGACCGAGGCGCGACGACGCGGCCTCCCGCTCTCCGCCCTCGTCCCGCTGTTCACCACGGGCCCCGCTGCTGTCGCCGGCCTTCGCGACGTGGGCGTCATCGCCCGGGGACAGCCTGCCCACCTGACCGTCTTCGCTCCCGAAGAGCAGCTGGTCGTCGACGTCCACGACCTGGCCCATCGCAACCCCGTGAGCGCCTACCAAGGCCGCCGGCTGACCGGCCGCGTCCGGCACACCTGGTTGCACGGCCAGACGGTCTTCAACGCCGAACTGGGCGGCGCCGGCAAGCTGCCGTCGCGGCGTCCGCCCGCGGGACGCCTGCTGCGCCTCCGCGACCACCTCACCTGGTGACGTCGTTCGCGAACTGAGCTGCCGGACATCGCCACAGAAACCGGGCAATTCACGCCTTCCGCGTACACATTGCACGCACCGGCCCTGGATTGCCCGGTTTGTGCGGGAGCTACAGGACGCCGACGCCGAGGTTGATCGGGCTGCCGACGATGTTGCCGACGATGCCGCGGATAATCCCGGCTCCGTCGGCGCCGCGCAGGCTCTCGTACCAGGCGTCGGTCGCGGCCTTGTCGAAGGCGTGGGTCTCCTCACCGCGCTTGCGAGCCCGGAGCACCAGGTCGCCGGCGCGCTCGGCACGGCTCTTCTCGTAGCGCCGCAGGGTGTCCTCGACGCTCACCGTGTTGGTCGCCACCGCGATCGCGAGGGCGAACGAGTCCTCCAGCGCCGAGCACGCGCCCTGGCCGATGTCGGGGGCGGTGTTGTGCGCGGCGTCGCCGAGGATGGCGACCCGGCCTTTGGCCCAGGTCGGGAAGGGGGTGATGTCCCAGATCTCGACCCGGTTGAGCGACACCTCGGGGTCGATGGCCGCGATGAGCCGCTGGACGCCCGGCGCCCAGCCGGCGAACGCCTCCTCGAGCGGCCGCTTGCCGTCCGCCCGGTCGTAGGGCACGCCGGACGGCTGGGTGACGTCGAACCAGAAGTAGAACCGGTCACCGGCCACCGGCATCACGCAGGCGCGCTTGCCGTCGGCGACGTAGCTCGTCCACTGGTTGGCGGGGCCGATGCCCTCGTCGACCGGGACGAGGCCGTTGAAGTTGGTGTAGCCGGAGTACCGGCGTTCGATGCGCGGCGCGTCCGCCGGAGTGACGTAGTCACGGGTGATCGAACGAGCGCCGTCGGCCCCGATCAGCATGTCAGCGGTGTCCGTGGCGCCGTCGGCGAAGGTCGCCGTGACGGTCTGCCCGTCGTCGGAGAGGGCCTCCATCCGCATCCCGAGGCGGACGTCCTCGAGCCCGAAGCGCTCCATGAGCAGCGCCTGAAGGTCGGCGCGGGCCACCGGGTAGGGCGCCTGGCCGGTCTGCTCGGCCACCGGGGCGAGCGAGAACTGGCACATCGTCTCGCCGGTCCGTCCGTCGAGGTAGGCCATGTCGTGCATCGCGCCGCCGAGTGCGGCGACCTCGTCAGCCAGGCCGAGCCAGTTGAGCACCTTGACGCCGTTCGACCACAGCGACAACGCCGCGCCGACCGGCTTGTTCTCCTGCATCTGGTCATAGATCACGACCTCGTGGCCCAGCCGCTTCAACGCGATGCCCGCGCTCGCCCCGCCGATGCCGGCCCCGATGATGATGATCTTCATGCAGGGACGCTAGGCGCCCCGTGTGACCGGCCGATTTCTCGTCCGATACCGCTTTGTTACGGCGTGCGGCGTGACCGATAGGCTCGACGTGACACGAAAGGGTGACCGATGCCGATCCTCGACCAGTTCCACGCCGACCCCGACCGCTACGACGGACGCATGCCCTACCGCGCCGTGGGCGGCAGCGGGCTGAAGCTGCCGGCCATCTCGCTGGGGCTGTGGCACAACTTCGGCGACGACGTCCCGTTCGCGACCCAGCGCGACATCTTGCGGCGCGCCTTCGACCTGGGCGTCACCCACTTCGACCTGGCCAACAACTACGGCCCGCCCTACGGCAGCGCCGAGACCAACTTCGGCCGCCATCTCAAGGAGAGCTTCGCCCACCACCGCGACGAGCTGATCATCTCGTCCAAGGCCGGCTGGGACATGTGGCCCGGCCCCTACGGCGACTTCGGCTCGCGCAAGTACCTGCTCGCCTCCCTCGACGGGTCGCTGGAGCGGCTCGGGCTCGACTACGTCGACATCTTCTACCACCACCGCTTCGACCCCGGCACCCCGCTCGAGGAGACCATGGGCGCCCTCGACACCGCGGTGCGCAGCGGACGCGCCCTGTACGTCGGCATCTCGTCCTACTCGGCCGCCCGGACGCGGGAGGCCGTCGCGATCGCCCGTGACCTGAAGCTGCCGCTGGTGATCCACCAGCCCTCCTATTCCATGCTGAACCGCTGGATCGAGGACGCTGCTGCCGGCGAGAGCCTGCTGGACGCCTTGGGCGACACCGGCCTGGGCTGCATCGCCTTCTCCCCGCTTGCGCAAGGGATGCTCACGAACAAGTACCTGAACGGCGTCCCGGCGGGCTCCCGCGCCAGCCAGGCCAAGTCGCTCTCCACGGACCTGCTCACCGAAGAGACCCTCACCCACATCCGCGCCCTCAACGACCTCGCCGCCGGACGCGGCCAGTCGCTGGCGCAGCTGGCCCTGGCATGGGTGCTGCGGGACGAACGGGTGACCTCGGCGCTGATCGGCGCCTCGTCGGTGAGCCAGCTGGAGAACAGCGTCGGGGCGGTGGCGAACCTCGCCTTCACCGCGGACGAGCTGGCCGCCATCGACCACCACGCCGTCGAGTCCGGCATCAACCTCTGGGCGGGCCCCAGCCACGCCTGACCCCGAGCCGGCTGGCCGGGCGCCGCCTCAGGGAAGCCTGAGGCTGTCTTAGGGAAGCCTGAGGCTCCCTTCAGGCGACCTGCAACCAC
>CAZLWS010000054.1:0-18189 GCA_964563205.1 uncultured Propionibacteriaceae bacterium
GAGGCGACGAAGTGGGTGACGCGGCCGCCGGTCTGCCGCCAGATCTCCGGGCCGGTGGTCAGGTAGTGAGCCTCGGGGTTGGCCGGGTTGGCGTACTGGTTGAGCTCCGTCCAGCCCGGACGGGAGCCCAGCTCGGCCGCCTTCGCCATGGCGCCCTCGGGCTGGCCGGGCATCGGGCACAGGTCGTCGTCCAGCTCGACCAGGTCGGTGCCGAAGAGCCGCAGCGCCGTCCTCTTCTCCAGCGGGATCGCCTTCGACATGGTCGCGGAGAAGCCGTAGTCGCGGGCGTTGGAGACCATCGCCAGGCCGATCCCGGTGTTCCCCGAGGTCGGCTCGACGAGATTCTCCAGTTCGACGCCGCGGTTCTCCGCGTCCGCGATCAGGTTCGCGGCCACCCGGTCCTTCACCGCGCCGAACGGGTTGTACCACTCCAGCTTGGCGTACACCTGCGCATGCTCGAAGCCGGGGATGCGCTGCAGCCGGACGATCGGAGTCGGGTTCTCCGCATTGGGCAGCAGATCGATGATCGAGTCGTAGCTGCGCAGGTTGTAGTCGGTCATCGGGCTCTTTCGGTCGTGGAAGGCATCGCTGGCTACGCCTTCATGTTCAGTTCCAACAACGTGACGACCCCCGAGATTCCGCCTGCCGAAGCAGGGGCTCAGGGGTCGTCACGTGCGTCCTAACCCTTGGGACGGCGTTCGCTGAGGTCGCGAACCGCGTCCAGGAAGACGTCGATCTCCTCGAAGGTGTTGTAGAAGGCGAAGGACGGACGCACCGTCTTCTCCACCCCCAGCCGGCGCAGGATCGGCTGCGCGCAGTGATGGCCGGCGCGCACCGCGATGCCGCGCTGGTTGAGCGCCTTGCCGACCTCCTCCGGGTCGTAGCCGGCGAGCAGGAAGGAGAGCACGCTGGCCTTGCGGTCGGCGGTGCCGATCAGCCGCACCCCGGGGATCGCCGCCAGCCGCGGGGTCGCGTACTCCAGCAGGCTGTGCTCGTAGTGGTCGATCCGCGCCATGCCGACGTCGCTCACGTACCGCAGCGCCGCCGCCAGCCCCACCGCGTCGGCGATGTTGCCGGTGCCGGCCTCGTACTTGTTCGGCGGCGGCTGGTAGATGCTGCGCTCGATGGTGACGTCGGCGATCATGTTGCCGCCGCCCTGCCAGGCCGGGGTCTCCTCCCACATCCGCTCGGCGATGTACACCACGCCGATGCCGGTCGGGCCGAAGACCTTGTGACCGGAGAAGACGAAGAAGTCCGGATCGAGATCCCGCAGATCCACCGCCATGTGCGGCACCGACTGGGCCCCGTCGATCAGCACCCGCGCCCCGGCCCGGTGGGCCAGCGCGACGATGGCCTCGATCGGGGTCACCGTGCCGATCGCGTTCGCCACCGCGGTGGCCGAGACCAGCTTGACCTTCGGGTTGAGCATCCGCGTGAACTCGTCCAGCAGCAGGTTGCCGGCGTCGTCCACCGGCGCCACCTTGAGCACCGCGCCGGTCTCCCGGGCCACGATCTGCCAGGGGACGATGTTGGCGTGGTGCTCAAGGTTGGTGATCAGGATCTCGTCGCCGGCTCGCAGGTTCGCCCGTCCCCAGGACTGGGCGACCAGGTTGATGGCCTCGGTCGTCCCGCGGACGAAGATGATCTCCTCCGAGCGCGGCGCGCCCAGGAAGTCGCGGACGGTGTCGCGGGCGTCCTCGTAGGCCTCGGTGGCCCGGGCGGCCAGCTCGTGCGCCGCCCGGTGGATGTTGGAGTTCTCGTGGGCGTAGAAGTAGGCGAGCCGATCGATCACCGCCTGCGGCTTCTGGGTGGTCGCCGCGTTGTCGAACCAGATCAGCGGCTGCCCGTTGACCTGCTCGGAGAGGATCGGAAAGTCCTTGCGCACTCCTCGGACGTCGAACTCGGCCGGCTTGCCCGCCGCGTGCGGCGGCAGCGCCCCGGACCTCGTCGGATCGCCCAGGTCGAAGAACTCCTCCGGGGCCGGCTCGGCCACGCCCCACGGGGCGAGCAGCCGGTCCAGCCCGGGCAGCAGCGAACTGACGTCCGGAGCCAGCCAGGGTGCGGGCAGGCTGCCCGTCGCCGGGGTGGTCGGGGCTGAGCCGCGAGGCGCCACCGGCACCGTGTAGGGCGGGGTGTCGACGCGCGGTAGACCGGCGCGGGGGTCGGCCCACTCGGGTGCATGCGGCACGATCGGCGAGGCCTGTCCGACGGTCTCGGCCGCCGGCGGAGCCAGGGTGGCCGCAGAACTGGTGCCTGGCACCGAGCCGCGTGGCGCCACCGGAGCCGAGGGCGGACCCGCCAGGCTCGGCAGCCGCGGGACCGACGGGACCGCAGCTGAGGGGAAGCCGACCGGCGAGGCTGGCGCGGAGACCGGAAGCGACGGCTGCGCGGGCACCCCCGCACCGGCCGGCACCCCACTCGACACCTGTAGAGGGGTCAACTCGGCGTACACCTGAGAAGCCAGCCGGGCCAGGTCGTCCGAACTGATCGGCGACGCCGGCCCGTCATCCCCGCGAAGGCGGGGATCAGCTGTAGTCATGGAACACGCCGATCTCGGCGCCCTCCAGCACGGCCAGCGCGTCGTCGGTCAGCACGGCCAGCGCGGAGTACAGCGAGACCAGGTAGGAGGCGATGGCCTGCCGGTTGATCCCGTTGAAGCGGACGGAGAGGCCGGGGGACTGCTCGCCGACCAGGCCCGGCTGGAAGAGCCCGACCACGCCCTGACGCTCCTCGCCGGTGCGGACCGCGATGAAGCTGGTCTTGCCGTCCTCCACCGGAACCTTGTCCGAGGGGATGATCGGGATGCCGCGCCAGGTGATGAACTGGCCGCCGAAGAGGTTCACCACGACCGGCGGGACGCCGCGGCGGGTGGCCTCACGTCCGAAGGCGGCGACGCCCAGCGGGTGGGTGAGGATGAAGCTCGGGGTCTTCCAGACCTTGGTGAGCAGGGAGTCCAGATCGTCCGGCGTGGGCGGGCCGGAGAGGGTGCTGAGGGTCTGCTCGGGCACGACCTGGGAGAGCAGGCCGTACTCGGGGTTGTTCACCAGCTCGGATTCCTGCCGCTCCTTGATCGTCTCGATCGTGAGCCGCAGCTGCTGGGTGACCTGGTCGTGCGGGCTGGAGTACAGGTCGGAGACCCGGGTGTGGATGTCGACGATGGTCGAGATCGACCGCAGTGTGATCTCGCGCGGGTTGGTCTGGTAGTCGACGTAGGTGCTGGGCAGCGGCTGGTCGTCCGCCTCGCCGACCTGGACGGTCACCCGCTCGGGGTTGATGACCCGGTTCACCCGGTAGATGCCCGCCTCGACCGGCACCCACTGCAGCAGGTGCAGCAACCACCGCGGGGTGATCGTGGAAAGCTGGGGGACGGTCTTGGTGGCATTGGCGAGCTGCTGCGCGCCGAGGTCACCCAACGCCTGGGATTCGGTCTGGTCAACGGACATCGGTGGACTCCTGGTTCGGGCGTGGTGCTGACGGGTTGAGGCCGGGAATGCTGAGCCCGGGCTGGACGGGAACGACGCGATGGCTCGGCGCCGAGGCCCGCGGCAGGGCCAACGCGACAACAGGAGTGTATTCCGAAGGGCCGGTCGGAGTGCTCGATCCGATCAACAGGCGGGCGTGCGCATGGTGGGCCGGCAGCGTGGTATCGGCCGCCTGATCGAGCAGCAGTTCGTAGAGGTGCACCACCCGCTCGTTGTTGCGGTAGCGGCGGGCGTTGCCGATCTCGAGCGCGATCCCGCGCAGGTCGAGCAGCCCGTCGCGATCGGCCGGGCCGGTGGCGGCCAGCCGGTAGTGGCGGTGACCCTGATAGCCGGCGGCGGCGTTCGCGCTGGCGAGGGTGGCCGCCAGTCCGAGCGGACGGCTCCAGCGGCGGCCGTAGGGACGGCGGTCGGCCAGCGTGACGGCGGACCGTGACACGGGGCTCCAGCGCTGGCCGTCGGTGGACTTCTCCAGCCGGATCTCGACCTCGTGGCGTCCGGCCCGGGAACCGACGGTGAAGCTGAAGGAGCGCAGCTGCAGGGCGTCGGCCAGGGTGAGCTCCAGGTAGACGGTCTCGCCGGCGGGCAGCGGAGTGTGCCAGTCGAGGCGTCCGTCTGTGAGGCCGACCGGGCGGGCGCTGGGGTGCTCGCCGATCCGGGCGCGGGCGGAGACCGGACGGTCGAGCGGCTGGGTGTCGAGTTCGAGGCCGTCGGTGAGGTGCCAGATGGCGGCCTGGGTGGCGGCGATCGCCTCGTGGCGGCGGATCTCGGCGGTGCCCAGGTTGTGGCCGCGCTCGCGCAGCCGGCGGGTGAGCTCGGCGGTGGAGACCGCCGGGTAGCTGTTCGCCAACACCTCAGTGATCTCACGACGGGTGGCGGCGCTGTGGTGGGAGGCCTGCTGCCACGGCTCCTCGCGGTAGTGGGCGAGCCGGCGGGGGCTGATGCCGGCGAAGTCCAGCGAGTAGGCGTCGATGTTGGGGTTCAGCCGGATCAGGTCGGTGTGGGCGGTGCTGCCGTCCGCGAACCGGATCAGGTCGACCGTCGAGGAGTACATGCCGCCGCGCACCCGGGAGAGCGCGGTCAGCGCCGGCTGGGGTTGGGCCTGGGGGGCGGGGTTCGGGCGTCCGACCTCGGGAACCGGCGCCAGGACGAGGTGGCGGGTGGCCGGGGTGGCGCCGAGGCTCGGCGTGGCGGGTTCGACGGCTGCCGCGATCAGGCTGGTCATTGAGAGTCCTTGCGTGGGGCCGGCCGCGGGCATCGTGCCCAAGCGTCGGCGGAGGGGTTGGTGGAGTGTCAGCGCGACATTCGACAACAACAACCCAGAACCATGGCGACAGCGCTCGCGCGCACCAGGTTCGGACTCATGCGGCCCATCGTGTCAGTTCCCCCGCCCATCCGCCGAACCCCGGTCTTGCATCGTGGACGCGGTCGCTCGCTTCGCCCGTTCCTCAGTTTTCCCCTTCCCCGCACAAACCGGGCAATCAAGGCCATCCGAGTGGATCTGCCATGCAGTGGACCGGATTCACCCGGTTTCTGCGGCTGATGGGATGGGGTCGGAGGTGCGAGCGTCAGGGGTGTCGTCCCCTCCTTTCGCCTCTCGCACAAACCGGGCAATCCAGGTCCTGTGCGTGCACTACGCACGCAGACGACCTGATTCACCCGGTTTCTGCGGGGAAGGGAGCAGGTGCCACCATGGAGCGGTGACGACCTTGTACGAGCGGGTGGGCGGAACCGAGACCTTCCGGGTGCTGGTGGAGCGGTTCTACGCCGGGGTGGCGCAGGACGAGCCGCTGCGCGCGCTCTACCCGGAGGAGGATCTCGGCCCCGCGGCCGAACGGCTGCAGCTCTTCCTGGAGCAGTACTGGGGCGGTCCGCACACCTACTCCGAGACCCGCGGTCACCCGCGGCTGCGCATCCGGCACGCCCCCTATGCCGTCACCCCCACCCAGCGCGACCGCTGGCTGCGCCACATGCTCGGCGCCCTCGACTCCTTGGGGCTGGACGCCGAGGACGATGCCCAGCTTCGTGAGTACCTGATCTACGCCGCCCAGTTCATGATCAACGCCTTCGACGACCCCGAGTCCTGACGCGTCATCCTCGTCCGCGGACGCTTCTGCTTCCAGATCGCCTTTTCGAGCCTGATCGCAGTCCGTGCGTTGGTTCTGGAGGCAGAACTGTTCGCCCAGCGCTTGCGGGCGGCCGGGTGTCGGTGGCGCCGCCTACCATGACCTTCATGCCTGCCCCACTCGACGTGCTGCGTACCACCTTCGGGTACGACGGGTTCCGCGGCGACCAGGGCGAGATCATCGACCACGTGGTGGCCGGCGGCGACGCGATCGTGCTGATGCCCACCGGCGGCGGGAAATCGCTGTGCTACCAGATCCCGGCGCTGGTGCGGCCGGGGGTCGGGGTCGTGATCTCGCCGCTCATCGCGCTGATGCACGACCAGGTGACCGCGCTGGAGAACCTCGGGGTGCGGGCCGGGTTCCTCAACTCCAGCCAGGGGTTCGACGCGCAGCGGGTCACCGAGCAGCTGGCGATCGCCGGCGAGCTCGACCTGCTCTACCTGGCCCCGGAGCGGCTCGACCTGCCGCGGACGCAGGAGTTCCTCGACCGGCTCACCCTCTCGGTGTTCGCGATCGACGAGGCGCACTGCGTCTCGCAGTGGGGGCACGACTTCCGTCCGGAGTACCTGAAGCTGTCGGTGCTGGGCGAGCGCTGGCCGGAGGTCCCGCGGGTCGCGCTTACCGCGACCGCCACGCCGGCCACTCGCCGCGAGATCGGCGACCGGCTGGGGCTGCAGCGCGCCCGCGCCTTCGTGGCGAGCTTCGACCGTCCGAACATCCGCTACCGGATCGAGCCCAAGCAGCAGCCGCTGAAGCAACTGGTGTCGTTGATCCGCGCCGAGCACGAGGGGGACGCCGGGATCGTCTACTGCCTCACCCGCAAATCGGTGGAGAACACGGCGGAAGCCCTTGTCAAAGAGGGGATCGACGCGTTGCCGTACCACGCCGGGCTGTCGGCGTCCGTCCGCTCGGGCAACCAGTCGCGGTTCCTGCGCGAGGATGGCATCGTCATGGTCGCGACCATCGCCTTTGGGATGGGCATCGACAAGCCGGACGTCCGGTTCGTCGCCCACCTCGACCTGCCGCGCAGCATCGAGGGCTACTACCAGGAGACCGGACGGGCCGGACGCGACGGGCTGCCCGCCACCGCCTGGATGGCGTACGGGCTGGCGGACGTGGTGCAGCAGCGCCAGCTGATCGAAGGCTCGGAGGGGAACGCCGCCCACAAGCGGCAGCTCGGCCAGCACCTCGACGCGATGCTCGGGCTCTGCGAGACGCTGCGCTGCCGGCGCCAGCTGATGCTCGACTACTTCGGCGAGGCCAGCGAGCCCTGCGGCAACTGCGACACCTGCCTGAACCCGCCCGTTCCTTGGGACGGGACGATCGCCGCGCAGAAGCTGCTCTCGACCATGGTGCGGCTCAAGCGCGAGCGCAACCAGCGGTTCGGGGCCGGCCAGCTGATCGACATCCTGCACGGACGCCGCACGCCCCGAGTCGAGCAGTGGCGGCACGACGAGCTGAGCACCTTCGGCATCGGCGCCGAGCTGACCGATCTGCAGTGGCGGGCGGTCGTCCGGCAGCTGCTGGCAGCCGGGCTGCTGGCGGTGTCCTCCGACGGCCATCACGCCCTGGAGATCACCGAGGCCTCCTGGCCGGTGCTGCGCGGCGAACGTCCCGTCCCGCTGCGGGAGGACGCCGTCGTGCGCGCCGGAGCGGGCCGGACCCGGAAGGCGTCCGCCGGCAAGGGCTCGGCCGCCGCCGGCGAGCTCACCGAGGCCGACCGCGAGCTCTTCGAGCGGCTGCGCGCCTGGCGCGCCGAGACCGCCAAGGCCGCCTCCGTCCCGGCCTACGTGGTCTTCCCCGATACCACGCTCGCTGCCATCGCCCAGCATCGGCCGGCCACGCTCGATGCGCTCTTCGCGATCAGCGGCGTCGGAGCCAAGAAGTTGGAGACCTACGGCGACGCCGTCCTCGAGGTGGTTGCCGCCGCGCAGGAGTTGGCGGAATAGGCGACCGCGGGTGCGGGGTTGGTTTGAGCCGTTGCTTTGGTGGGCATGGCAGGCTGAAGGAGCGACCAAGGAGGGCCATGCCCAGCAACCGCAGTCAGAAAGACACCCCTGAACCCGCCGGAACCGGCAGAGTGCACCGGCTCCGCAATGCCGCCTTCGCGACCGGCCTGGTGGCCGCCGCCTCGGTGGCCGGCTCGGCGGCGACCGATCCCGACGGCCACTGGTACGCGCGCTTGAAGAAGCCGGCCTGGCAGCCGCCCTCCTCCGCCTTCCCGGTGGTGTGGACGTCCCTCTACGCCAGCATCGCGGTCACCTCCACCCTGGTGCTGAACGAGCTGGAGCGGCGCGGCGACGAGGCCGCCGCGGCCGAGTATCGCCGCAAGCTGGCCGTGAACCTGACCCTCAACGGCCTGTGGAGCTGGCTCTTCTTCCGCTCCCACCGGCTCGACGCCGCCACCGTCGGAGCGGCCGCGCTCGCGGCGAGTTCAACCGCCCTGGCGAGGAGTGCTGGACGGGTGCGCGGCCGCTACGGGCTGTCGCTGCTGCCGTACGCCGCCTGGACCTCCTTCGCCACCGTCCTGGCCGGCACGATCTGGTCGCTCAACCGCCGCCGCGCGTCCTGAGCGCTCAGCATTCCTCGCGGGGCCGGAGCAGGGCTTCGGGGTCGCAGCCGCCGGGGTCGATGGCGTCCAAGAGAAGCCGGATGGTGGCGCCGAACCGCCGCAGCTGCGCAACGGTCAGCGGGTCGAAGGCCAGGCGGCGGACTTCGCGGACGTGCCCCGGGGCGGCCGCTGCCACCTGGGCGTAACCGGCCTCGGTGAGGACGCCGAAGGTGGAGCGTCCGTCGGCGGGATCGGGGACGCGGGTCACCCAGCCTCGTGCTTCTAGTTTGCGGATCACGTTGGAGAGCCGCGACAGCGAGGTGCCGGTGAACTCCGCCAGGTCGCGCAGCCGCAGCCGGCGCTCCGGCGCCATCGACATCCCGGCCATCAGCAGGTACTCGTACAGGCTCAGCCCGGAATCCCGCTGCAGCTGATGCTCGAGGGCGGCGGGCAGCCGGGTCATCAGCAGTGAGAGCTGCAGCCAGACCTGCTGCTCCTCGTCGTCCAGCCAGGGCACATCGCCGTCCATCGCCCAAGGATAGTCCGATCCACCCCGACCAGAATACTTGAAGATTGAAGTAAATCCCTCTATCCTTTAGTTCAATATTGAACTTTATGGAGGTTGTCATGCAAGTCTTTCTGTGGATCGTCGCCGGGCTGCTCGCCCTCGCCTTCCTTGCTGCGGGAGTCATGAAGCTCACCCAGCCACGAGAGAAGCTGGCCTCGGCGATGGGCTGGGTGGAGGACTTCAACGCCCCGACCGTGAAGCTGATCGGCGGCCTGGAGGTGCTCGCCGCGATCGGGCTGATCCTGCCGGCCCTGACCGGCATCGCGCCGATCCTGACCCCGCTGGCCGCGACCGGCCTGGTGCTGGTGATGATCGGCGCCATCGTCACCCACCTGCGCCGTGGCGAATACCAGATGATCGTGGCCAACGCTGTGCTGCTCGTGCTGGCGGCCGTGGTGGCCTGGGGCCGGTTCGGTCCCTACGCCTTCGCCTGAGAGCGGTCCACCTGCCCGCCGCCTCGGGCCTCCCTCACCTCGCCGAGGGCCTCCCTTCGCGCCGAGGGCCTGTGTCTGGGTGGAGGCTCTCGACGACAAGGCAGGCCCTCACCGCAACCCCAGACTGGGGAGCCGTCCCCAGGTCCAACAGATCCGCTCAGACATCGAGGGCCGGCGGCGCCTACACTTCCCGCATGAACGGTGCTGCCCGCCGGGCGTGGACGCTCGTGCTGGCCGGCGGGCTGGTGCTCGCCCTCAGCGGCTGCGGACCGGTGGCTGACCGAAGGGCCGAGCCGGAGTCGTCCGTCAGCTTCACGCTGGACGGCCTGGAGCGCAGCTACGCCGTCCACCTGCCGCCGGATCATCGGGCGGACGTACCCACCGCGGTGCTGCTGGCGCTGCACGGCGGCGGCGGGTCGGCGTCCCAGTTCGAGGGTTCCAGCGGGCTGGACGAGGTGGCCGACCAGCGCGGTTTCGTCGTGGTCTACGGCCAGGGGACGACCTGGGGACGGCTGAACGCGCCGGTCTGGAACGCCGGCGACTGCTGCGGCCAGGCGGTCGACGCCGAGCAGGCCGTGGACGACGTCGGCTATGCCCGGGAGGTGCTGCGGCGGGTGGGCGCCGACTTCGCCGTCGACCCCGACCGGGTGTTCGTCACCGGCATGTCCAACGGCGCCATGATGGCCGAACGGCTGGCCTGCGAGGCCGCTGACCTCTTCCGCGGTGCCGCGTCCGTCTCCGGCGTGCTGCAGATCGCGCGCTGCGAGCCCAGCCGTCCGATCTCCGTCCTGCTGATGCACGGCACGGACGACCCCTCGGTGCCCTACCAGGGCGGGACCGGGACGGGGCTGAGCCGGGTCGAGGCCATCCCGACCGAGCAGAACCTCGCCGACTGGGCCGCCCGGAACGGCTGCGCCGGACCGCCCGAGGCCGAGCCTGTACCCACCCAACCCGACGAGAACGGACGGACGGTCGACCTCCTGCGCTACTCCGGCTGCCGAGCAGAGGTGGCCCTCTACCGGATCAACGGCGGCGTCCACGAATGGCCCGGCGGCCGGATCGACGGCCCGCTCAACAACGACGAGCCGACCACCGCCATCCACGCCGCGGACGTGGTCGCCGACTTCTTCGGGCTGTAGCCGCGCCCCAGACATGAGTTTCGGGCGCGGCGGATCGGTCAGAGGAGGTTGGAGAAGAGGCGGGCGGCGGAGTTGCGGAAGCGGCGCAGACGGCTCCACTGGTGGATGTCGTCGAGGGTGAGCGGGACGCAGTCGGCGAGGTCGGCGGCGAAGATCTCCTCGCAGCGGCGGGCGGCTTCCTCGTCGTAGATCCACACCATCATCTCCTTGTGGAGGCGCAGGCTGCGCACGTCCAGGTTGAGCGTGCCGATGCTGGCGGCCTTGCCGTCGACGGTCAGCGACTTGGCGTGGAAGAACCCTTTCTCCCAGCGGTAGATGTTCACCCCGGCGCGCAGCAACTGCTCGAAGTAGGTCTCGGCCGCGTACCAGGGGATCTTCTTGTCGAGCATGCCGGTCAGCATCAACTCGACCCGCACGCCGCCGGCGGCGGCGTTGGTGATGGCCTGCATGGTGGGCGGGTCGGGCACGAAGTAGGGCGTCTGGATCAGCACCCGGTCGCGGGCTCCGGTGATGGCCACCTGGTGGGCGCGGGTCGCGGTCAGCCAGCGGTCGTCGAAGCCGTGGTGGACGGTCTGCACGACGATCTCGCCGGGCGGCAGCGACGGATCGGGGTAGTAGCGCTCGTGGAAGAGGTCCTCGCCGTCCACCTCGAGCCAGCGGACGTCGAACAGCTTCTCGAGGTCGGCGACCCCGGGCCCGGTCAGCCGTAGGCCGGTGTCCCGCCAGGCGGGGAATCTCTTTCCGCCGTCGATGTACTCCCGGGCGACGTTGAAGCCGCCGGTGTGCCCGATCTCGGCGTCGATCACGGTGATCTTGCGGTGGTTGCGGTAGTTGACCTTGGCGATCCCGGTCACGTCGAACCGGACGATGGCGCCGGCCTCGCGCAGCCGCTTCATGGTGCGCCGGCTGTACGGCGCCGAGCCGAACCAGTCGTTCAGCACCCGCACCTCGACGCCCGCCCGCAGCCGTTCCACCAGGACGTCGGTGATCCGCTCGGTGAGGACGTCGTCCTTCCAGATGAAGTAGCTGATGTGGATGAACCGCTCGGCGCCCGCCAGGTCGGCGATCAGCAGCTCGAAGTACTCGTCCCCTTCGGTGTGGATGTCACAGCTGCGCACGGTCAGCGGCGGCGCCCCGGCGAGCTTCGCGATCAGGTTCGCGTCGTGGCGGATCCAGCTCTCCGGGTGCTGCGCCTCGAGCCGTGGCAGCACGCCGTCATAGTGCCCGTAGTAGGGCTCCATGAACTGCCGGGCGACGGTGCGAACGTCCTGGGTGTGCTTCGAACGGTGCGCGATCATCGGCCAGTTGCGCCCGAAGAAGAAGTAGATGACCAGTCCGACGATGGGCAGCGCGATCAGCACCAGCAGCCAGGCCAGGGCGGCGGTCGGATCACGGTCCTCCGCGATGACCAGGGCGGAGACCGCCAGCCAGTAGACGACGAGGAAGATGTCGATGATGAGCCACAGATCCGGGATGACCACTGGCCCCTCCTCATGAAAAGCCGAGCCCGCACAGTAGCAGCGGTCCGGCGGGCGATGTCAGCCCGCGGATCGCGAAGCAGCCGCGCGAGTCAGGCCGAGGCGCCCAGCAGGAACAGGTCGGTTCGCAGGGTCGCCGGATCCGTCTCAGGGGTCGGGTCGCTGACGTACACCTCGCAGAACGGCCCCGGGACGAAGCCCTGCGCCGTCGCCGCGGCGACCAGCCGCCCCCAGCTCTGGCCGAGGGTGTCGTAGGGCCCGAGGTGGGTGAGCGCCCACGCCGGCCCGGACGGCAGGACGCCCGGCTCCACCGTCACCGCGCCCGGCGCCGGGGCAGCCAGCGGGGTGGACACCGGGAAGCCGATCTGCAGGTCGAACACGGCCATCGGGTCGCCGTGGTAGATCGCGAACGGGGGGCCGCTGAGGGCGGCCCCGCTGGCCGCGAGGGCGGGAAAGCCGGCGTCGAACAGGGCCGGCAGGTCGGCGACGGTGACGCCCTGGTGGCGGATCACCGCGGTCGGCTCCTCGGCGACGGTCACCAGCGTCGGCTCGGTCAGGGGCTCGTCGATCATCATGGCTCGATCCTGCCAGAGATGGCGGGCCGGGACGAGATCCCCGCCTTCGCGGGGATGACGGAATGGGTTGCGGGACGGCGGAAGGGTTTGCGGGACGGCGGAAGGGTCGTGGGGAAGGGGAAGGGCGGCTGCTATCCGTCATTCCCGCGAAGGCGGGAATCTCCGGTGATCGGCGTCTTCCGGCGGGTTCACCCGGCGGTGACGGGAGCGCTGACGGGGCCTTCGTTCCAGGAGCGGTCGAGGGCGCTCACGCAGTAGACGCCCGGTTGGCCGGTGAACGAAGGGGCCGCCACCTGGCCGACCAGGACCGCGGATTCGCCCTCGACGCGGTAGACGGCGTAGTGGGCGGCCTGTTCAGAAGCCTGCCACCGTAGCGTCACGCCGCCGGCGGCCGCGGACGCCGACACCGCCTGCGGCGCTGCGGGCGGTGTCGCGGGCAACTGCGCCATGACCGGAACCAGAGCGGGCGCGGCGTAGAACTTCTCGCGGTAGCGGGTCTGCGCGCCCAGCGGGTCGGCGCGCAGCTGGGTGGCCCGGAAGTGGACGAAGCCCGCGACCTGGTGTTTGCGGGCGAGGGCGAGCTGCTTCGACAGCTCGCCGGGAGAGTCCCAGGCGCCGCCCGTGTCCACCCGGTAGTCGGCCTGGCCGATGTAGAGCTGGACGCCGGTGCCGTCCACCTCGTCCGCCCACCACGGCAGCAGCACGGCGTAGTCGGCCCGCTCGAACCCGATATGCCAGTAGAGCTGCGGCACGATGTAGTCGATCCAGCCCTCGCGCACCCAGGTGCGGGTGTCGGCGTAGATGGCGTGGTACGCCTCTAGGCCGCGGGTGCCGGCGCCGCCGTCCGACTTCGCGTTCTTCCAGATGCCGAACGGGCTGATCCCGAACTTCACCCACGGCTTGAGCTGCTTGATCCGTTCGCCCGTCTCCTGCACGAAGCTGTCGATGTTGGCGCGCCGCCAGTTCGCCTTGCCGCCCTTGCCGTAGCGGGCGAAGCTGGCCGCGTCGTCGAAGTCCTGGCCGTCGACCGGGTAGGGGTAGAAGAAGTCGTCGAAGTGGACGGCGTCCAGGTCGTAGCCGGTGACCGCCTCCAGGATGGCGTCCTGGACGAACCGGCGGGCGTCCGGGATGCCGGGGTCGAAGTAGAAGGCGCTCTGCTGCTTGTCGCCCTTGGGGTAGATCACGGCCCAGTCGCGGTGCTCCAGCAGCGGATGGCCTGGGGCGAGCTTCGTCCAGTCGTCCCCCGGGCCGCCCACGTCCGCCCGCTGGGCGCCGCGGAACGGGTTGAACCAGGCGTGGAACTCCAGGCCGCGGGCGTGGGTCTCGGCGATCATCTCCGCCAGCGGATCCCAGCCGGGGTCGCTGCCGTCCAGCTTCCCGGTCAGCCACTGCGACCACGGAGCGTAGGCGGAGGGCCAGAAGGCGTCCCCGGTCGGGCGAACCTGGACGAAGATCGCGTTGTGGTTGAACTGCCCGGCCAGGTCGAGCCAGCCGCGGAACTCGGCCATCACCGCGTCTCGGGTGAGCCCGCCCCGGCTGGGGAAGTCCAGGTTGCTGACCGTGGCCAGCCACATCCCGCGCAGCTCGCGGTCGGCGCGGGTGGGGGCCGCGCCGCAGCGTCCAGGGGCACCGGGGTCGACCGGGGTCGAGGTGGCCGGCGGGCTGGGGCTGACGGGCGGGTCAGAACTCGTCGGCGGCTGGGACGGGGGAGCGGGCGGGGTCACCGCGCACGCGCTCACGGCCAGCAGCGCAGCCAGCGTCAAGCTGAGCCGATGCCGGCGGGACGCCGTGCCGTCCGGAGCCATGGCACCAGTGTCCCCCGGCCGGCAACCGCAGGGATCAGGCGGCGCATGCCGGCTCCTCGGTGCGGAAGTGACGGCGCAACACTCGCGTCCACTTGTTGGCGGGCAGGTCGCCGCGCAGGGCGGCCAGACCGGTGCCGTACTTGCTGATCGACGCCGGCCGGTGACCGGCCTCCCAGAGCAGACGGTCGACCCCCGAGGGACGCGAGCCGGACTTCGTCTCGACGATCACCAGGTCGGGCGGGGTGAGCTCGCGGCGGCCGTCGCTCCAGGTCAGGTCGGTGTCGACGGTCACCCGCACCTCCGGCTCCGGCGGCACCAGGGTGGCCCGGCGGTAGCGGGTCACGAGGGAGCGGTCGAGATCGCCGGCCAGCGAGCCGTCCAGGCCGTAGCCGTCCAGGGTCTGCCCGGCGTAGTCACGGCCGGGTCCGGTGAGCCGATCCCGGGCAGCCGGGTCGTAGGGCAGCCGGTCCTTGACGGTGATCTCGCGATCGCCGCGGACCTTGACCTCCAGGAAGGCCAGGCCGGAATCCAGGTAGCTGCGGGTCCGCACCTTGAACCGGCGCCGGCGCAGGTGCGCCGCCTGCCGGTAGCTGAGCAGGTCGGGGGTGTCGAAGTAGACCGACTCGTAGTGGAACCAGCTGCGTCCGTCGATCTCCAGCACCCGGGTGCGAGGGTCGAGGCGCTGCAGCAGGCCGGCCGCCTGGGACCGGTCGAGCAGGTACTTGCGGTCGAACCGGGTGAGCAGCTCGGCCTCGGCGAGCAGTTCGTCCAGGCTCAGGGTCGCGAACTGGCGCAGCGGCAGGGTGGTCATCACCGGTTCGCTTCCTGGAGTTCCCGGGTGAGGGCCGGACGGGGGTCGTCGTCCCGCAGCAGTGCCTCAGGCCGCTTCGGCAGCCGGTAGCGGACGTCGACCACGGTCAGGTCGCGGACCAGGTCGAGTTCCTGCACCGTGACCTGGTCGATCCGGCCGCCCAGCAGGGCGGCGAGCTCGCTGCGGAGCTCGGCCTCGTCCATGATGGCCCGGTCGAGGGTGATGAGCTGCTGCCGGGTGCGGCTCAGCAGCGAGGGGTGATCGCCGGCCCACAGCGCCGCGACGATGGTGGCCATCAGTCCGCCGGCCACCAGCAGGTCCGTCCCGATCCCGGCGATCAGGCCGAGGGCGAGGGAGGCGAAGTAGTAGGCCACCTCGCGCTGGCTGATCTCGGTGGAGCGCAGCCGGATGATCGACAGCACCCCGAAGAGGCCCAGCCCCAGCCCGAGGCTGGTGGAGGTCGCGGCGCCGAGCACCAGCGCGACTGCCATCACGCCGACGTTCACGCCGAGGAAGGCGACCACCAGGTCGCGGCGGCGGTGGCGGCGGTAGTAGAGGGCGAAGGTCAGCAGGCTGATGGCGATCAGGTTGGCGGCGATCAGGGCGACGGTGGTCATCGGGGTCTCCTCGGGCTTCTTGGTCTGGTGCCTATCCAGCCAGTTGAGCCTTTGAGTTTTCTGTGAGGCTGTTGTGCTGCCGGGATGGATTTGCGGACGAGGCGGCTCGGCGCTCGGTGAAGATCAGCCGGCGCTGCACCTGGTAGCTCACCAGGAAGAGCGCGGACTCGGTGAGGATCTTCGCGGCCAGGGCGGGCAGGCCGAGCGCGGCCAGGGCGGTGGTTCCCGCGATCGAGCCGCCGAGCAGGACCACGGCCAGCAGCACGTAGCCGGCGACCTTGCGGGGCAGCTGTCCGCCGCTGCGGAAGACGACCGCGCCGTTCAGGACGAAGTTCACGCCGGCGCTCAGCAGCCGGGCGCCGACGATCGAGGCGGCGATCCACCCGGTCAGGCCGTACAGCGCGGCGAACACGACTGTGTCGACGGCGAACGAGGCCAGCGACGACCCGGCAAAGAGCAGCAGCGGCAGGATCACGCGCACCGAGTCGGCGATCGGACGGAAGTGGGTGCCGGAGTTGTGGTCGAAGTAGACCGTCTCGATCGGCACCTCGCGCACCCTCACCCCGGCGGCGGAGCAGCGCAGCAGCATGTTCTGCTCGTACTCGAACCGGTCGCCGGGGATGGTGGAGGCCCAGCCGACCAGGCCGGCGGGGATGCCGCGCAGTCCGGTCTGGGTGTCCGAGACGGCGAAGCCGGCCGCCAGCTGGAACAGCCGGCGCGAGACCGCGTTGCCGAACCGGCTGGCCGGCGGCACGTCCCCGGTGAAGCCTCGGCAGCCCAGCACGAGGGCGTCCTGGCCGGCGGTCGCGCGCGCCACGGCCAGGATGTCGGACGGGGTGTGCTGGCCGTCGCTGTCGGCGGTCACCACGTCCTGGCCGGGCCGCGTGGCGAGCAGCCGGTACAGCCCGACCTTCAGCGCGGCCCCCTTGCCCCGGTTGCGCTGCAGGTGGAGGATCTCCGCGCCGGCGGCCCGGGCCGCGTCGAACTGGGACGCGTAGGCGGGGCCGCTGCCGTCGTCCACCACGAGGATGTGCGCGGCGGGAGCGAGTTCACGCAGCCCACGGACGACCTCGGCGAGCCGTTCGGTCGGTTCATAGGACGGGATCAGGACGGCCATGACGTCACCTCGCTGACGAGTGGTCGGGACTCCGCAGAAACCGGGCAAATCAGGCCGAGTACGTGCACAGTGCACGCAGCGGGCCGGAATTGCCCGGTTTCTGCAGGGGAGGAGTGGGGGTGAGGGCGGGGCTGGTGACGGGCCATGACGTCACCCGGCCACGTAGAGGATGTCGGAGGTGGCCCGTTCGCCCCGGTTCGAGGGCTGGTTCACCACCTCGCCGTTGAAGTACAGGGTCGAGGAGCCGCCGCCGTCGAGGTTGTAGGCGGTGGTCGCTCCCAGGTCCAGCATGATCTGGGCCAGTTCGGGCAGGGTGGCGCCGCGGCTGTAGCCCTCCTCGCGTCCGTCCACCACCACGAAGACCAGGTGGTTGGCATCGATCACGCCGACCGCGGTGCGGGGCTGCTCGCCCTGGATGGAGTGGTTGCCGAAGTTGGTGTCGATCTCCACTTGGTCGATGCCCGCCACCACGGCCCCGTCCTCGACCAGCGCGGGGCCGAAGGAGAGCGTGTTCCACACTCCGTCGGCCAGCAGTTCGGCGGCCGAGGTGGTGGTCTCGTCGTAGATCCGGGCGGTGCCGTCGAGATAGAAGGCGATCCCGGTGCGGGCGGGCTCGTCCCGGTAGACCACGCCGTTGCGGATCACGATCCCGGTGTCGCGGAAGCCGTAGTAGTCGCCGTTGACGGCCAGCACGGCGTCGTGGTCGGCGGCGATCTCGCTGGTCTTCTCGGTGATGTTCTCGCCGAACTGGTTGTGCGCGAAGGCCGAGCGCAGGGTGGTGGCGTCCGCCAGCACGACGTCGGCGACGTAGTAGGTGAGGGTCTCGTCCCCAGAGCCGGTGGTGACGGTGCTGATCGCGATGGACGTGCCGCCGCTGGTGTAGCTGGTGTCGGTCAGCTCGGCGGCGGCCGCGTCGTCGTCGGTGGTGGGCTGGACGGTCGAGTTGTCGGCCTCGTACTGGCTGACGTCGGAGACTTCGACGTGCCAGATCACGAACCGGTCCAGCGCCCAGGCGGCGGCCGACCCGGTGGCGGCGAGGACGGCCGCGCAGCCGGCGGCGATCCAGATTCGAAAGCGGTGCTTGGCCATGGGGACCCTCCTCAGGCCAGGGGAGCGCGACCCAGGGTCACGGTGGCGGAGTGGGCGGCGCCGGCCTGGTCGGTCCAGCCGACGGTGGCGGAGTCGCCGGGGTCGAGCTTGGCCAGCGCGGCGGACAGGCCGGAGTAGCTCGTCAGCGGCTTGCCGTCGAAGTCGGTCAGCGTCGAGCCGGGGGTGATGCCCGCCTCGTCCGCCGCACTGCCGCGGATCACGCCGACCACCAGCAGGTCGCTGCCCTGGGCGCTCAACTGCAGACCGAGGGCCGGGCCGTAGCCGAGGGTGACCGCGCCGGAGGCGTCGCCGTCGAGAATCTGGTCGGCCAGGTCGAGCACGGTGGCGATCGGGATGGCGTAGCCGGTGCTGCCGTTGGAGGAGGCCGCCACGTTCATGC
>CAZLWS010000055.1:0-18143 GCA_964563205.1 uncultured Propionibacteriaceae bacterium
AGCGCGCTCGACCAGACCATCGTCGGCACCGCGATCCGGACGATCGGCGACGATCTGCACGGCCTCGACCAGCAGGCGTGGGTCACCACCGCCTACCTGATCGCGGCCACCGTCACCACCCCGTTGTACGGCAAGCTCTCCGACATCTTCGGACGGCGTCCGCTGTTCATCACCAGCATCAGCATCTTCGTGCTGGGCTCCTTCCTCTCCAGCTTCGCCACGTCCATGCTCGGCCTGGCCGCGTTCCGCGCCTTCCAGGGCCTGGGCGCCGGCGGCCTGATGTCGCTGCCGTTGGCGATCATCGGCGACATGCTCGCCCCGCGGGAGCGGGCCCGCTACCAGGGCTTCTTCCTGGCCACCTTCGGCGTCGCCTCGGTGATCGGCCCGCTGGTGGGCGGCCTGTTCGCCGGCACCGAGACCATCCTGGGCATCGCCGGTTGGCGCTGGGTCTTCCTGGTGAACGTCCCGGTCGGCGTCGTGGCGTTGTTCATGGTCTTCTCCTTCCTGCATCTGCCGCACCTGCCGCACGGCAAGGCCCGCATCGACTGGTGGGGCGCCGGGCTCGTTGTCGCCACGCTGGCTCCGCTGCTGCTGGTCGCCGAGCAGGGACGCGAGTGGGGCTGGGCCTCCACCCCGGCGATCGTCTGCTACGTCATCGGCGCGGTCAGCCTGGTCGCCTTCCTGCTGGTCGAGCGGGCGCTGGGCCCGAACGCGATCATCCCGCTGCGGCTGTTCGGCGCGAAGGGCTTCTCCCCCGCCGTCGTGCTGAGCGTCCTGGTCGGCTTCGGCATGTTCGGCGCGATGCTCACGCTGCCGCTCTACCTGCAGATCGTGCTGGGCTTCTCCCCCACCCAGTCGGGCTTCGCGACCCTGCCGATGATGTTCGGCCTGATGCTGGCCTCGGTCGGCACCGGCCAGCTGGTGGCCCGGACCGGCCAGTACGCGGCCTTCCCGATCACCGGAACGGCCACCACCGCCGGCGGCTTCCTGATTCTCACCTTCATGACCCCCGACAAGCCGTATTGGTACCTGGCGCTGGCCATGTTCGTGATCGGCGCGGGCCTCGGCCAGCTGATGCAGACCCTGACCATGGCCGTGCAAGCCGCCGCCGAGCCACAGGACATCGGCGTCGCCACCAGCTCCAGCACCTTCTTCCGCCAGATCGGCGGCACCCTGGGCACCGCGATCATGCTCTCGCTGCTGTTCAGCGTCCTGCCTGCCAACATCACCGCCTCGCTGACGGACGAGGGCACCACCCGCGCCGCGCTGGACGCCGCCCTCGACCCGGCGGTCGCGAACGACCCGGCGAACGCGGCCATCATGGCGAAGATGTGGACGCCGATCACCGACAAGGTCAAGGACCAGGTGGACACCAACCTGGCCGACGCCACCAAGCAGCTGAAGGAGCAGGTCGAGGCGACCGTCCGCGAGAAGGTCTCCGAGGCCGCCCGTGCCAAGGCGGAGGAGGGCGCCAAGCAGCTGGCCAAAGGCCTTGACGGTCTCACCACTGGCCTGGACAAGCTGACCGACGGTACCTCGGCTTTCGTCGACGGCGTCGGCAAGCTCGGGGACGGAGCCGGAGCCCTGGCCAAGGGGACGACCCAGGCCGCCGGCGGCGCGAAACAGCTTGCCGGCGGGGCGTCCCAGCTCGCCAAGGGGCTCAAGCAGGTCAGCAGCGCGACCGATGTCGCCGCCAAGCAGTCCAAGCAGGCGACCAGCGACTACGCCGCGGTGCAGGACGCCCTCGACGCCCTGACCGCCGACCAACACGACTGCCAAGCCGGGGACGCCGACGCCTGCAGCAAGGAGAGCGGCGACACCGACGCCCTGCAGGACGCGGTCAAGACCCTCGGCACCAGCGTGAACACCACCAGCGGCTACCTCAACGGCAGCGACTCCAAGCCGGGCATCGCGTCCGGCCTCTCGGGGCTCGCTGACGGCGCGGACGGCCTGGCCACCGGTGCCAGCAAGCTGGCCGGCGGCCTGGGCAAGCTGGCCACGGGCACCGGTCAGCTCGCCACCGGCGCGCAGACCGCAGCCGACTCCGGCGCCGCGATCCCGGAAGGCCTGGGCAAGGTGACCGACGGCAGCGCCAAGCTCGGCGACGGGGTGGGCAAGCTCTCCACGATCGAACAGACCATCGACGACAAGGTGAAGGAACTCCTCCCCGACGCGATCGACGAGGCGCTGGTGAAGGTGGCGGACGAGAAGCACCTCAGCGTCATCGACGGACGGCTGGCGGTGGACTGGTCCGACCCCGTCCAACGCTCCGCCATGGTGGACGAGCTGACCCCCAAACTGATCGACCAGCTCAACAGCGGCACCGGTGACGAGGTGCAGACCGACACCAGCGCGTCCGACACCTCTTTCCTCAGCGGCGCCGATTCTCGGCTCACCAAGCCGTTCATGGTGGGCTTCAATCAGTCCGTGGTTACCATCTACTGGTGCGGGCTGGCGGTGATGCTGCTCGCCTTCGCGGTCACCCTGTTCTACCGGGTGCCCGCGTTGCGGACCCGCTCGGCGCTGCAGGAGCGCGCCGACAACCTGCAGGAACAGGAGGCCGAGCCGGCATGGGATCTGGGGTGACCGAGCCGTCCGGCTCGCTGCGGGAGCGCAAGAAGCTCGCCACCCGGCAAGCCCTGCACGCGGTGGCGCTGCGGCTGATCAGCGAGCGCGGGCTGGAACAGGTGACGGTCGAGGAGATCTGCGCCGAGGTGGGAGTTTCGGCGCGGACCTTCTTCAACTACTTCCCGAGCAAGGTGGCGGCCGCCTTCGACCTGTTCCTGGTCGAGATCAGCGACGCCACCGCCGCCTGGTTCCGCGAGAGCACCGGCCCGCTGATGGCGGACGTCTGCGAGCTCGTCTCAGCCAGCGTGAAGATCTCCGCCGACTACCCGCAGATCCGGCAGCTGGCCAAGTCCGACCCCGAGCTCGGACTGGCCTTCTGGCAGCAGCAGCAACTGCGCAAGCAGCCGATCATCGACCTGATCGAGCAGCGCACCGGCAGCCGGGAGACCGCTATCCAGGCCTTCGCCATGATCGCGATCAGCATCGCCGCGGCGATGCGGAACCCCGGCCGCGACACCCGTCCGGACGCGATCGCCGCCACGCTGCGTCAGCACCTGCGGCAGCTCCGCACCCTGCTGGACGGCCTCGGCGACTGAGCGGGGCCAACGCGGACCGGCCGCGAAGGCTCAGCGGTTGGCTGTCTCGCGACGGCGGGTGGCTATCAGGCTGGTGGCCACCACCGTGGCCAGGATGCCGACGATCACCAGCAGGGAGACGCCGGTCTCCACCACGGGCACCCAGGTCCACACGCCGTGCGCCCAGTGCAGCACGAGCTTGACCCCGATGAAGGCCAGGATCGCGGCCAGGCCGAAGCCCAAATGCACCAGGGAGCTGAGCGCGCCAGCCAGCACGAAGTAGAGGGCGCGCAGGCCCAGCAGGGCGAAGGCGTTGGTGACGAAGACCAGGTAGGGGTCGCCGGTGATGCCGTAGACCGCCGGCACCGAGTCGACCGCGAAGACCACGTCCGTGCCAAGGATCGCGACGGTCGCCAGGGCTAGCGGGGTGAGCGCGCGGCGTCCGTTCTCGACCACGGTCATCCGCGGGCCGCGGTAGCCGTCGGTGACCGGCCAGAACCGGCGGATCAGCCGGACGCTGCGCAGGTGGGCGACGTCGACGTGGGCCTCCTCCGGGCTCATCGCGTCCTTCAGCACCTTGACCGCGGTGACCAGCAGGATCGCGCCGAACAGCAGGAAGGTCCACGAGAAGGACGAGATCAGCACCGCGCCCAGCGCGATGAACACGCCGCGCAGCACCAGGGCCCCGGCGACGCCGATCAGCAGCACCCGCTGCTGCAGCTCCTTGGGCACCGCGAACGAGCTCAGCAGCAGCATGAACACGAACAGGTTGTCGACGCTGAGCGACTTCTCGACCAGATAGCCGGCGTAGAACTGCAGGCCCAGGTCGGCGCCGAACCCGAACCAGATCCACAGCCCGAAGATCATGGGCAGCGCGATGTAGAAGGCCGACCAGCCGATGGCCTCCTTCATGGAGACCTCGTGCGGACGCCGCGTGACGATGAAGTCGAGGACGAACAGCGCCGCCACGGCAGCCAGGCTGATCGCCCAAAGCTCAGGTGAACCGATACCCATGGATGAACCTCACAGTTGAGTCTGTGAGGTCTCCTTCACCGGTTGTCCGGTGCGCCCGCGGGAGCATCGCTGGATGCTCGTAATGACCACGAACGGCTTGGGAAGTACTCCCCTCGGGGATTGAGTATACGGGTTCGACAAGCGTGGATGCACCTGCTCACGATGCGAACGGGACAAAAGGATTACGCTGGCGGCCATGCCACTGCCGGAGTTGACCGCCGAGGAACAGCGGGTGCTGGGCTGCCTGCTGGAGAAGCAGAAGACCGTCCCCGCGAGCTATCCGCTGAGCCTGAACTCGCTGCGGCTGGCGTGCAACCAGACCTCCAGCCGCGAACCGGTGGTCGACTACTCCGAACGCACGGTTCAGGACGTCGGCCGGGCGCTGAAGGACAAGGGCCTGGTGCGGCTGGTCTGGGCGGGCGCCGGGTCGCGGGTGATCAAGTACCACCAGACCCTGGACGAGGTGCTAGAACTGGACGACGCCGAGCGCGCTCTGCTCACCGTCCTGCTGCTGCGCGGGCCGCAGGCGCCCGGCGAACTGAAGACCCGCACCGAACGGCTGCACCCCTTCGCCGACCGTTCCGCGGTGGCAGCCTGCCTGGGCGGGCTGGCGGCGCGCGAAGAGCCGCTGGTGCGCGAGCTGCCGCTGCAGCGCGGCCAGCAGGACCGCCGCTGGGTGCACCTGCTCGGCCCGGTCCCGGCGGCCTCCTCCCCCGCAGCCGCGGACGGCGCCTCGCTGGAGGAGATCATCGCGGAAGGCGCCGCCGCCCGGGACGCTCGGGTGCTCGCCGCCTACGACGCCGCCGCGTCCGCCTACTCCGAGGCGCTGCTGGACGAGCTGATCGAGAAGCCCTTCGACATCTGGCTACTGGAGCGGATGGCGGCCGAGGCCGGCGGACCCATCATGGATCTGGGCTGCGGCCCGGGCCAGGTCGCCGCCTTCCTGGCCGACACCGGCGCCGAGGTGCACGGCCTGGACGCCTCGCCAGCCATGATCGAGCAGGCTCGCGCCAATTTCGGCGACCTCGACTTCCAGGTTGGCCGCTTCCACCAGCTGCTGCGCCCCCGGGACGTCGCGGCGTGGGGCGCGATCGTCGCCTGGTACGCCTTCGTCCATCTCGCACCCTCCGAACTAGCCCCGACGCTGCGGACGGTCGGCGCCACCCTGCGTCCCGGCGGCCTGCTGGCGCTGGCGGTGCACCTGGGCGGCCGGATCGTCCACGCCGAGGAACTGTTCGGCGTCGCGGTGGACGTGGATTTCGTCCAGCACGACCGCGACCAAGTGCTGACTGCGGTGGCCGCCGCGGGCCTGGAGGTCGCCGAGTGGTACGTCCGCTCCCCCGTCCCGGACGAGGCGCAGACCGAGCGGCTCTACGTCCTGGCGCGGCGGCCCTGAGTCGCTGCCGGTCAGCCGAGCTCGCCCAGGAAGCCCTCGATCGCTTGGCTGATCTGAGCTTCCGCCGTCGCCCGGGAGACGGTGGGGACGCCGTCGCCGTTCTGCGGACCGTAGCGTCCGAAGAAGGAATGGACGCCGCCCGCGATGGTCACGCGGGCGGTGTCCGCCGGGAGGCGGGCCCAGGCGGCTTCCTGCGCTGCGGCGTTGATCACCTGGTCATGCTCGCCGGTCAGGCTCAGGACAGGCAGTCCGCTGGCGGACAGGTCGGCGGAGTCACCGGGGTAGGCGGCCAGCAGCACCAACCCGGCCAGCTGGGCGGCATGGTCGGCGGCGTACTGCGCGGCCATTGCGCCGCCCAGGGAGTGCCCGGCCAGCACCACCCGCCGCCCCTCGCCGTACCGTTCGACCAGGGCGCCGGCGCGGCCGGCGTCGGTGACGGCCAGGTCGAAGGAGAACTCGGGGATCACGGTGAGGCAGCCGTCGGCCGCCAGTGTGCGGGCCAGCCACTCGTAAGCCTGCGGACGCACCAGCCCGCCGGGGTAGAGGATCACCAGGACGTCGCGTTCGGCCACTCCAGCCGAGGGTCGCGCGACGATCGTCCGGCCGCCGGCGTCCTCGACGCTGACCTCGACCTGGGCCGAGGCGGCGTCGGTGATCGCATCCTGCCCCACGACCAGCGGCGGACGCACCAGGATCGGCCAGGCCCAGCCGATGGCGAACACCAGCGCGAACCCCGCCAGCAGCGCGACAATCTTGAGCGCCCGCTTCATCGGCGCTCGCCGGGGGTCACCTTCGGCCCAGGCCGGGGGCCGGACGCCAGTGCAGGCCAGCTTCGGGGTCGACCAGCACCTCCTGGGCGGCGGCGATGCCGTCGACGGTCAGTTCGGCGTCGGTGGGGAGCTGGCGCTTGAGCAGGGCCAGGCCGATCGGGCCGAGTTCGTAGTGGCGCTCGGAGGTGCCCATGCGGCCGACCGCGCGGCCGTCGGCGAGGATCTCGGCGCCCACCTCGGGCAGGGCGTTGGCGGTGCCGTCGAGGTGAAGCAGGGTGAGCCGGCGGGGCGGGCGTCCGAGGTTGTAGATGCGGGCGACCGTCTCCTGGCCGGGATAGCAGCCCTTGGCCAGGTGGGTGGCGGGGCCGAGCAGGGCGCCCTCGGGGTTGGCCAACTCGTTGGGGATGGCCTTGTCGTCGGTGTCGAGGAAGGTGCGCGGCAGGCCGGCGGCGATTCGCAGCGCCTCCATCGCCCAGGTGCCCGCGCGAACCTCACCGAGCCGGCTCTCTACATCAGTAGAGGGAACGATCTCGGGGGTGCCGCCTGCGGGAAGGATCAGCCGGTGATCCGGCAACTCGTCGATGGTCACGCGGGCGGCGAAGACCATTCGCCGTAGCCAGGCCAGCAAGGCCTCGGCGTGGCCGGGCTCGGTGTGGGCCCACAGCGTCTCGCCGTCGTCGACCCCGCTCAGGACGTGGACGATGTGTCCCTGATGGTCGAGGACGTACGCGGTCACGGGGACGCCGGGCGCGAGTGCGGCGAAATCCTGGCTGGAGACGTTGTTCAGCCAGCTCAGCCGGTCACGACCGGAGATCGCGAAGACCGGGCGATGCGACAGGTCGACCGAGGCCTCCCCGGCCGCCAGCCGGCGCTGCTCACGCAGCGGGTCGCCGTAGTGCCGGACGGCCCCGGCGTCCGGGCCCTGGTCGTGCCGGACGATGGTCACCGGCGCTCCAGGGTCGCCCAGACGTGCGGCTGCAGTTCGTGCTCGGCGGTGGCGCGGTCGAAGGAGAACATCAGCTTGCCCTCGACCAGCCCGTAGAGCCGGCGGCCGGCGGTGTAGGCGACAGCGGCGTCCTTGGTGCGCGCGACCGCGTCCGTGATCAGGTCGACCCGGCCCGGCTGCAGCTTGCCGTACCAGATCTCGGCGAAGCCGTCGGGGCTGCACATCATGACGTCCACAGTCCCGTCCGCGAGCGGACGCCAGAACCCGGTCTCCATCGCCAGTGCCTTCACCGGCCGGCGCTCCTCGTCCACCTCGAAGCTCTGCGAGAGGTAGTGCAGGTAGTCGCCGCCGTTGTCGGCGAAGTCGATCTGGATCGCGTAGGAGGTCTTCTCCTCGCCGGGCCACTGCCGGTACCCGGCGCCCTCCCAGCGTCCGCGCAGCCAGGCCAGCCCCACCAGGGCGGGGTTCAGGTCGGACGGGATCTCGAACATCTCACTCCTTCTTGCCACGGGTCAGCCGGACGATGCCGATCACCGACGCCACCAGCACCAGCGCACAGACGATCACCACAACGGTGACCGTCACCGACTCCCCTAACAGCACCCGGGCAGGATACCTTCCCGCCCCGCGCTCCCGAGTGCAGGCGCGACCCTGGGCTACCACTCGCACAGTCCGGCGAGACCTACCGGTCGGACTGGGGAATGAACTGCCGATGCAGATCCATCGCGTCGTGGAGCAGTCGTAGGACGTGAAGTTCACCGGCAGTGACCCGGTAGATCACGAGATGCCTCGGCGTAGCTATGCGGCGCATTCGCTCATCGACGTGCTCACGACTCAAAGCCAGATGCCAACTCATGACAGCAGCACCCAACTCAGGGCGGCGACGAGAACCGACACGATCGGGCTGCGCTGCAACATCCTCTATCCCAGCGAAGACCAAGGCTTCATAGGCCTCGCGAACAGAACGCCCGAATCGGCGATGAGACCAGATCAGAATCTCGTCAAGATCCGCCTCGGCCTCAGCGGTCAGGACGTAGTCAAAACTCACCTTGACTGCGCGTCCGCGATCTCAGCAGCCCGCTCCCCACGGCTGCGAATGTAGTCGCGCAACCCACCTGCCGGAATCCGAACAACCCGCCCCGCAGCGATGCTCGCCTCGGCCGCGTCGACTGCCGCTCTCAGCGCTACCAGCCGTGCTTCGTCGGTGATGTCTGGCGTGCCGAGCGTAGCGATCAGGCCCTCGGCAAGTTCCGCACGCTCCTCGCGCGGAAGCGCCTTCGCGCTCTCCAAGAGTTCAGCGGCCGTCCACGTCATGCGCCGAGTGTACGCCGCGCAGAAGGAAAGTGGGTGGAGTGGTTGTGGTCTACGCCGCGCAGTCGACTACGCCCGCAGACTGCTCAAGTTCAGCATAGGACTGCTCCCGCGGATGCTCGCCATAACCATCCCTACTGTCATAGCGCGCGATCGCAAGACTGGCGCGGATCAGCTCTGAGCCGACGTCAATGCCATCCATCGTGTCAACGTATCGAACCAGACGCCCGTACCGATCTTCATCAGCCATTGTCTCGACCCGACCCAGATTCACCTCGTCACCCACCGGAATCAGAGCCGCCAAGTACGCCGTTGCTGCTTGGTAGTTGCACTTGCCCCGCTCCGGGGTGTCGATGCCGATGATCCGCACCCTGCCCTTGGCAGTGTCGATCGTGTCGCCATCTACTATCCGAGCTACCTTCGTCCGCGTCCAGGCGACATCAATGCCCGGCTCCTGCGCAGATGTCTCCTCCCCCGAGGGAACTGGGCTTGCCGTGACTACCGACCCCTCGCCTCGCGCGTGGCCCTCCATGACGCATCCGGACGTCGCCACCAGCACAACAGCCACCGCCACGACCGCGAGTCTGCGTCTCCAGCATCTCGGCATCTCCGCGGACACCCGTCGATGCTGGCGCCCACGCCTACCCGTTCGTCGAAGCGATACGCCCGCGGGACCCCACGCTGTCGGCGTCACGTAGCTGGAAGCTTCCTGGCTACGCTCCGGTTGAGTCATGAGTTGGCCATTCGCCTGCATCAGTCCCCATATCTGATGAGGAATCGCTTGTCTTGGGCCCATCACTCCCACCACGCCGCTCCTGCTTGCGAGCTGCCCGCATCTCAACGAGCGGATCCAGTTCCAGTACCGCGCGGGCGTTTCGGGCAGCCTCCAGTGCGGACTTGTCAGCGATCTGCAATCGATGAGCATCCTGGGCCAGGTTGACTCGGGCCTCGAAAGCCGCAGCGTACGCGCGGGCGTGGTGGGTGGCCGTGTTCACAGCCGCCGCGAACTGGCGAGCCGCCGCGCCACTTCTCGGGTCGAGTGGGACCGATTCCTGCCAGGTAGGTCCTGCGATGGCCAAGTAGAGTTCGCGAGTGTCTATACCCGAGCCGTCGCTGTAGACGTGGAGCGTTCCATTCGTCTCCAGTCGAGCATGGATACCCTGACTGAGGAGATGGAAACGACCGTCCACCTCGAGAGACGTCTCTGTCAGGCTCACGGAGCCAATCTGCGCGAGCAAGCGTGGAGACTTGGCCTCCGCAAGGTCCTTGGCCGCCATCTCAACGCGAACCTTGTACTCCGCCTCGGCAAATCTCAGCGCCTTGTCCGCCTCGACTATCTGCCAGTGTCGCGCCATGGGGGACCGGACCTTCCTCAGACGTGCATGTCGGCCTTGGGTGGGCCGAGGCGGTGCTGCAGGGTCGTGCCGTCGCTGAAGAGGACGGCGTCGTCGCAGCGGGCCTCGACCGTCCCGCCGCCGAACTGTTCCTCGTAGAGGCGGGCATACAAACCCCCGCGGGCCAGCAACTCGGCGTGGGCGCCCTGTTCGATGAGCTGGCCGTCGGCTATGCCGAAGATCACGTCGGCGTTCATGATGGTCGACAGGCGGTGGGCGATGGCGAAGGTGGTCCGATCGGCCATGGCGTGCTCCAAGGCCTCCTGGACCAGGCGTTCGGTGGCGGTGTCGAGAGCGGAGGTGGCCTCGTCCAGGATCAGGATCCGCGGGTCCTTGATCAGGACGCGGGCGATCGCCAGGCGCTGCTTCTCGCCGCCGGAGAGCCGGAAGCCGCGCTCGCCGGTGATGGTCTCGTAGCCGTCGGCGAAGCTCATGATCCGATCGTGGATGTTCGCCGCCTGACAAGCGGCGATGATCTCGGCGTCGGTGGCGTCCGGACGGGCGTAGCGGAGGTTCTCGGTGATGGTGCCGTGGAAGAGGTAGGGCTCCTGGGTGACCATGCCGACCGCGTCCGCCAGCGAGTCGAGGGTGACTTCCCGGACGTCCTGGCCGTCGATCAGAACGGCTCCCCGGGTCACCTCGTGCAGCCGCGGGATGAGGTAAGTAAGCGTGGTCTTGCCCGAGCCGGAGGGGCCGACGATCGCCGCCAACTGTCCGGGCTGGACGGTCAGCGAGACTCCCGAGAGCGCCCACCGCTCGGCGTCGCCGATCCGGCCGTCGCCGTCCAGATCCTCGCCGGGACGGCGGTCCGAGGCCTCGTCGGGCGAGACCGGGGTCTCGGGCAGCGCGACCGCGGGCGCCAGACCGGGCACGGACGACGAGCTCACCACCACTCCGCCAGCGCCGTCGGCGATGCTCGCCATCGCAGGCACCTCAAGCGCCCGGTAGTCGCGGCCGTAGCGGCTGGAGCGGCGCTGCTTGCGGGCCTCCTGCCGGGCGAGCTCCTCGGCGGCCTCCGGCGTGGCCGCGGCTGCGGCGGCCAGCGAGCGGGGCGCCGGGTAGCGGAACCAGACGTCCCTGAGTTCGACCTTTCCCCGCACGTCATGCAGCGGACGGGCGTCCGGCGCGTCCGCGATCGCGGGCTTCAGGTCGAGGTACTCGAACAGCCGGGTGAAAAGCGCGAAGGAAGTCTGCACGTCCATCGTCACCCGCATCAGCCCGACCAGCGGCTGCTGCAGCCGGGCCTGCAGGGTGGTGTAGGCGACGATCGTCCCGGCGGTCAGCACCTGCCCGCCGATGAGCGTCCCCCCGTTCAGCAGCAGACCGGCGACCAGGTAGACGATCGCCGGGGTGAGCCCGAAGAAGGTCGACACGATCGAGAAGAAGGTCTGGCCGGTCATCGCCTGCTTCAGCTGCAGCCGGGTCTGGCGGCGGTTGGCGCGGCGGTAGCGCTCCACCTCGAGCTCGGAGCGCCGGAACACCTTGGCCAGCAGCACCCCGGAGACGCCCAGCGACTCCTCGGTGATGGCGGTCATCTCCGAGAGGTTCTCCTGGGTGCGCTTCTGCAGCTGCTTGCGGCGGGCGCCCACCTTGAGCTGGATCACCATGAAGACCGGCATGATGATCAGGCTGATGATCGTCAGCTGCCAGCTGAGCAGCACCATCGACACGAAGGCCGCTATCACCGTCACCACGTTCTGCAGGATCGAGGACGCGGTGGAGGTCAGGACGTTGCGCACCCCGGAGACGTCGTTGGCCAGCCGGGATTGGATGTCGCCGGTCTTGGTGGAGGTGAAGAAGGCCAGCTCCATCTTCTCCAGATGCTCGAACAGGGCCACCCGCAGCTCGGCCATCGCGGCGTTGCCGACTCGGTTGGTGAGATAGGTCTGCCCGACGCCGATCAGCGCGCTGACCAGGGGAATCGCGATCAGGCCGCCGACCAGCCAGTAGAGCAGGGTGAGATCCGGCTGACCGGCGCCGCCGTCCGGCTGGATCGGGAACAGGGCGTCATCGAAGACCGCCCGGGTGAGAAACGGCGCCACCGAGGTCAACGCCGCGGAGACGACCACCGTCACCGCGACCAGCAGCAGCCACCATCGGTACGGCGCCAGCAGGCTGGCGATCCGCCGCAGCATCGGCTGCCCGGGCGTCCCCGCGATCGGACCGGCGCGAAGCGCCACAAGGTCAGACATGGGGGCCACTCTCCCACCGCCGCCTCCTCATGCCAACCAACCTGGACGGAGTCGGGGACGGTTCCCTACTCCGTCCACCCGTCCCATCTCAGTTGGACGGAGTCGGAACCGTCCCCCGGCTCCGGCGACCCCGTAGCATGGCGGGGTCATGACTGAGCACCCCTCCGAGCACACCTTCAGCGTCGACCTGCGCGGGCTGGTCGACCTGCTGTCGCAGCACCTCTACACCAGCCCGCGGGTGTATCTGCGGGAACTCCTGCAGAACGGGGTGGACGCGATCACCGCCCGGCGCGCGATCGACCCGGAAGCCCCGGCGCAGGTCACCCTGCGCACCGGGGACGACCTGACCGTCCACGACACCGGCGTCGGGCTGACCGAAGCCGAGGTGCACGACCTGCTGGCCACCATCGGACGCAGCTCTAAGCGCGGCGACTTCGACACGGCCAGGCAGGACTTTCTGGGCCAGTTCGGCATCGGGCTGCTGGCCGCCTTCATGGTGGCCGAGGAGATCCGGGTGGTCAGCCGGTCGGTCCGTCCGGACGCCGAAGTGGTCGAGTGGCGGGCCTTCGCCGACGGCTCCTACACCGTGCGGACGCTCGAATCAGCCGCACACCCCGAGCCCGGCACCACCGTCCACCTGCGCCCGCTGCGCGGCAGCGAAGGCTGGCTCAGCCACGACCGGGTCGCCGAACTGGCCCGTGAGTTCGGCTCCCTGCTGACCTATCCGATCGCGGTGGACGGAGCGGCGATCAACGCCGAGCGGCCGCCCTGGGAGTCCCCCGCCAGCCCGGACCGGGCTCACCGGCTGGCGACCTACTGCCGGGAGAACCTCGGCTTCGAGCCGCTGGAGTCGATTCCGCTGGAGGTGCCGTTGGTGGGCATCCGCGGGGCGGCCTACGTGCTGCCCTCAGCGGTCAGCCCGGCTCAGCGCGGCGGCCATCGGGTACACCTGAAGGGAATGCTGCTCACCGACCGCGCCGACACCCTGCTGCCGCCCTGGGCCTTCTTCGTCCGCTGCGTGATCGACACTACCGGGCTGCGT
This sequence comes from uncultured Propionibacteriaceae bacterium, assembly GCA_964563205.1. Lineage (GTDB taxonomy): Bacteria > Actinomycetota > Actinomycetes > Propionibacteriales > Propionibacteriaceae > Propionicimonas. Next base: position 13,209 of record CAZLWS010000055.1, read on the forward strand.
CCGACCGCCGCCCGCGAGGCGCTCTACGAGGACGACACCCTCGCCGCGGTGCGCGACGCACTCGGCGGCCAGCTGCGCGTCTGGCTGGAACGGCTCGCGGCGGAGTCCCCGCAACGGCTGCGCCGCTTCCTCGCGGTCCACGAACTGGGCGTGCGGGCGCTGGCCGTCCACGATGCCGGCGTCTTCCGGCTGATGCTGCCCTGGCTGCGCTTCGAGACCACCCTCGGCAGCCTCTCGCTGGAGGAGCTGGCCGCCAACGATCGCCTCATCCACTTCACCCGGACGGTCGAGGAGTACCGCCAGATCGCCGGCGTGGCGAGCGTCCAGGGCATCGCGGTCGTCAACGGCGGCTACACCTACCACACCGAACTGGTCGAGCTGCTGCCGCAGGTGATGCCCCGGGCGAAGGTCGCCGAACTGGACACCTCGACCGTCACCGCCTACCTCGACGCGGTCGAGACCGCCGACGAGCTGGAGTTCGCCGACCTTCTCGCGATCGCCCGGACGAAGCTGGACGAGCTCGACTGCGACATCGCGCTGCGCGCCTTCCACCCCTCGGTCATGCCCGCCTTGCACCTGGACGATCGGGACGCCCGCAACGAACGCTCGCGGGCCGCCGCCCAGGCGGAGGCGGACGACCTGTGGGCCGGCATCCTCGACTCGATCCGCGCCGACGTGCCGCGCTCGCTGCTGGTGCTGAACCACCGCAATCCGCTGGTCCGCCGACTGCCCGCGATGGCCGACCCTGAGCTCGCCGGACTCGTGATCGAAGCCCTCTACGGCCAGGCCCTGCTGCAGGCCGCCCGTCCGCTGCGTCCGGCCGATCAGGCGCTGCTCAACCGGGCCCTCGCAGGCCTGGTGGACGCCGCCGCCCACACCCCCGACGAAGGGACCCGGCCATGACCGCCTTCCCCGACCTCGCCGCCGTCCAAGAAGCGATCTGGGACAACTACGACCGTCCGCGCGGCATCGCCCAGGCAACCCAGGCCGAACGCATCCTCGCCGGCGCGGAGGAGCTCGGACAGCCTGAGGCGCTGGTCAAGGCGCTGCTGCACCTGGTGAGCTCCTATGAGTACACCGCGGAGCGGGGACGCATCCTGGTGCCGTTCGCGCGCGTGCTGAAGATCTGGGACACCAGCCCCGAAGCCTTCGACGAGGCCGACACCTGGGCCCTGCACTGGTACTTCAAGTGGGCCTCCTCCGGCATGCTGCGGACGGCGGACGTGCCGCTGGCCGCGATCGAGCAGTGGCTCGAGCAGATGCGCACCCGCTACCGGATCGCCGGTCACTCCGCGCGCCCGGTATGGCAGGCCGAGCACCTGATCGCCACCCATCTGGGGGACGCCGCGCGAGCGCAGACGGCGCTTGAGCGATGGTGGGCGGCCGACCGCGACGAGATGGCCGACTGCGACGCCTGCGAGACCGCCGACCGTGGCAACTGGTTCGCCAGCCAGGGCGAGGATTCCGCCGCGCTCGAGGCCTGGGCGCCGGTGCTGGCCGGCGCTGAGACCTGCGCCGAAGAGCCGCATCGGGTGCTCGCCGCCGCGCTGCTGCCGCTGGTGCGGCAGGGCCGGCTGGAGGAGGCCGGCTCGGCCCACCTGCGCGGTTACGCGCTGACTCGCGGCTCGGAGTCACTGACCGCCGCCATCGCGCGCCATATCGAGTTCTGCGCGCTCACCGGCAATGAGGCGCGCGGGCTGGAGATCCTCACCGAGCGCTCCGCCGGGTTCGCGGACACTGACACCGAGGCGCGCATGGCCTTCCTGGCCGCCACCGCGCTGCTGCTCGACCGGCTGGTCGTCCTGGGCCGGGCCGACCTGGCCGTCCCGGGCCCGGCCGGCGACGAGTGGACGGCCGGGACGCTCGCCGTGCACGCCCGCGTCGAGGCGCTGGCGATCGCTGCCCGGTTCGACGCCCGCAACGGCGCCGACGCGGTCAGCCGCCGCGTCATCGCCCGCATGGACGCCAGCCCGCTGGTGGCGCGGCTGCCCCTGGGCGTTCGGTCGGTTCTGGCGCAGGAGCCGACTCGTCGGCCGGCTCAGGGGCCGTCCGCCGGCGTGAGCCCGACGGATCAGGCCGAGCCTGGAGAGAGCACGGGTGCGGTCTCGGAGCCTGGCGAAGGGTCGCCGGCGCCCAGCGAACCCGACGAGATCGACCGGGCGGTGATGGCCGCGATCGACCGCCACCAGGCCGCGCTGGAAGCGGACGACCTCCGGCTCGCCCGCGAGGAACTGCTGCTGGCGCTGGCCACCGCCGGCGAACGCGGAAGCGACGGCTGGAAGGCGCAGGCTCACGGCCGGGTCGCCGATCTGAGCGCCGACCTGGACGAGCTCAGCCTGGCGATCCAGCATGCCCTCCAGGCGGCGTCCTGGGCGGATCTGGCGGGCGAGCCGGGCTTCGCCCGGGTGCGGCTGGGCGGGCTGCTGATGGCCGCCGACCGCTCCGGCGAGGCCTCGGGGGTGCTGCAGCACGCCCTGCTCGACCTGGCGGAACTGCCGGACGCTCCCGAGGAGCACCTGGTGCGCGTCCACCGCTGGCTCGGCGAGTGCGAGCGGGAGGCGGACGAGCCGCTGGCCGCCGCCAGGCACTGGGCGATCGCCGCCGGCATCGCGCAGGGCTGGGATTCGCAGGGGGACCATGCCGCCCTGTCGTACCAGGCCGGGCTCGCCCTGCGGGACGCCGACCGTCCGGACGACGCGATACCGGCGCTGGAGCGGGCCGCCCAGCTGTGGGACGAACTGGGCCACCCGGCCTGGCGCGTCCTGGCGCTGCGGGCGCGGGCCTGGCTGGAGGCCTCTCGCAACCCGAGGCTGGCCGGCGAACTGCTGCGGGCGGCTGCGGACGAACTCGCCGCCCGGCTGCCACAGGCCGAGCCCGAACTCGCCGCTGAGTTGCGTTCGGAGCTGGCTGAGACCTGGCGTCAGCACGCCCTGGCGCTGACCCGGCAGAGCGAGGACGGCTGGGAGGGCGAGTTCCCAGGCGCTCTGGAAGAGGGCTACCAGAGCACGTTGGCCGCCCTGGCGACGTTCGACGGCGCCGAATCCGACGACCCGGAGCTCCGGCTGCGCTGCCAACTGCTCGCCGGCGAGCTTGTCGCCGCGCTCGGCGACGAGGCGGCCGCCCGGCGGCACTACGCCGTGCTGGTCGAGCACGAGCCTGCTGATGAGGAGCAGGCGTCTCTTGTCGAGTACGCCGAGGAACTGCTGGCCGACCTGGGGTGACGGGAGCCGACCCGCTATCCTCGCCGGGTGCGAGCGGTGGTGCAGCGGGTCTCCCGGGCGTCGGTGACGGTGGACGACGAGGTGGTCGGCAGAATCGACTCCCCCGGGTTGCTCGTGCTGCTCGGGGTCACCCACGACGACACCGACGCGGCGGCGGACAAGCTCGCCGACAAGATCTGGACGCTGCGCATCCTGGACGGCGAACGCAGCTGCTCCGACGAGGACGCTCCGCTGCTGGTGGTGAGCCAGTTCACCCTCTACGCCGACACTCGCAAGGGCCGCCGGCCCTCCTGGAACGCGGCGGCCCCGCGTCCGGTCAGCGAGCCCCTGGTCGACGCCTTCGTCGCCGCGCTGCGCGCCCGTGGCGCGACGGTCGCCACCGGCCGCTTCGGGGCCCACATGGCGGTGGACCTCACCAATGACGGTCCCGTCACGCTCGTCCTCGACAGCTGACCTGCCGGGGCGTCGCAGGCTCTCAGACCGCCCGTGCACTTCCTGCCGCATGGCCGCGCTCCGCGACAGATGCGTCGCGCAGACGCAGTATTTGGCGGAAAGTGGCGAGGGATCGATCTCGCTCCTCCAATCGGTGAGACCAAACCCCGCCCGCACCAGTAGTCTGAGCGACGGACTCGGATTCCTGGGGAGGTGGGATGGCACACCTGTTGGTGGTGAGCAACACCCTCACCCAGGCCGCCGCCGCCGATGAGCTGCCCGTCCTCACCCTGCTGCCGCACGAGGTCACCGTGGTGGCCTCCGACACCGACGCCCTCACCAGCGCCGCCCGCTGCGACGTCGTCCTGCTGGACGGACGCGCCGACCTCGCCGGGGCGCGCGCGATGGCGCGGCTGTTCACCTCCAGCGGATCGACCGTGCCGCTGCTGCTGGTGCTGGCCGAGAGCGGGCTGGCCGCGATCTCCGCCGAGTGGGGGCTCTCCGATGTGGTAGTCGCGACCGCCGGGGTGGCCGAGTTCGAAGCCCGGATCCGGCTGCTGGCCAGCGCCGCCGCCAACGACGGGCTGATCTCCGCCGGCGGCATCGTGATCGACGAGGCCGCCTACTCTGCGGTCAAGGAGGGTGAGCTGCTCGACCTCACCTACACCGAGTTCGAGCTGCTGAAGTACCTGGTGCAGCACCCCGGCCGGGTGTTCAGCCGGGAGCATCTGCTGGCCGACGTGTGGGGCTACGACTACTACGGCGGCACCCGGACGGTGGACGTCCACATCCGCCGCCTCCGCGCCAAGCTGGGCCCCGAGCACGAGGCGCTGATCGGCACCGTCCGCAACGTCGGCTACCGCTTCTCCCCCGACGCCCGCCGCTGACCGCTGCCGGCGCCGATCTCGCCTCAGCCCACGCGCCAAAGTGTGGAAATTGCCCCGACATCGGGCCGTCGGCCACACCTTTCCACGCCATGCTCACTCCCTCCGTCCCACCCTGCACAGCGTGTGGCAGACGGTCCGTCATCGGACCATCGGCCACACCTTGCGAGACGATGGCGGGGAGCGGCTAGCCTGCGGGTGTGTGGGAATCCCGACTGAGCGCCGCGCAGGCCGCGACCGTGGAGGCGCTCGCGGCACGGGCGGCCGCCGTCGACGGCTTCGATCCGCTGAACGAGGAGGCCCGGCTCAGCCGCGCCACCGGTGAGGCCCGCCATCTGCTCGCGATCGAGGACGAGCGGCTCGTCGGCTACCTGGTGCACAGCCCCGTCCACGGCACC
>CAZLWS010000056.1:0-12189 GCA_964563205.1 uncultured Propionibacteriaceae bacterium
CACCCTCGCCCGGTGGTCGCCGACGCGGCTGTGGTCCCGTTCCCTGCCCTTCCGGGTGGTGGTGCTGACCCTGAGCGCATCGATCGCGATCCTGGCGGCGACCGGGTGGTTCCTGCTCGACCAGTCGAGCCGGGGCATCATCGAGGGCAAGACCCAGACCTCGGTGGCCGAGGCCTCGGCGGTGATCCAGGCGATGCAGCGCGACCTCAACGTCACCGATCTGCAGACCACCTCGGTCAACGAACGCATCACCCAGCTCGCCCGCGAGGCCGCCGCCCGCGGCCAGTACGGAAACCAGTACTTCGTCGTGGTCGAGACGCCGGTCTCGCAGATCGCGCCGGTCGGTCTCGATCCGGCGACGATTCCGGCGGAGGTCCGCACCGCGGTCGCCTCGGGGGACGGGCTGTGGAGCACCCCCACGCTGATCCGGTTCACCGACGGCCGCGACAGCGCCCCCGGGCTGGTCGTCGCCACCAACCTGCAGGCCCAGGGGCAGATCGCCTACCCGGTGTTCTTCGTCTTCTCCACCGCCCAGGAGCGGGAGACCCTCGCGGTCGTCCAGCAGGCCACCCTGGCGACCGGACTGTTCCTGCTGTTCGGCCTGGCGCTGACCGTCTACCTGATCTCGATGCAGGTGCTGCAGCCGGTGCGGGCCGCCCGTCGCGCCGCGGAACGGCTGGCCGCCGGTCACCTGGAAGACCGGATGGACGTCGTCGGGACGGAAGATCAGGCTTCGCTGGCCACCTCGATGAACCACATGGCCGAGCAACTGGCCCGCAAGATCTCCGAACTGCAGGGGCTGTCGCTGGTGCAGCAGCGGTTCGTGTCGGACGTCTCCCACGAGCTGCGCACCCCGCTGACGACGATCCGGATGGCCGCCGAGGTGCTGCACGCCAACCGCTCCGGCTTCGATCCGCTGACCGCCCGGTCGGCGGAGCTGCTGGCCACCGAGCTGGACCGCTTCGAGGCGCTGCTGACCGATCTGCTGGAGATCTCCCGGTTCGACGCCGGAGCCGCCGAACTCGCCCTGGACCACACCGACCTGGCCGCGCTGGTCGCCGACGAGGTGGACGCGGTCGCGCCGCTGGCGCAGGAGTTCGGCACCGAGCTGGTGCTGGACGCCCCGGCCGAGTGCCGCGCCGAGGTGGATTCGCGGCGGATCCGGCGGATCGTCCGCAACCTGCTCACCAACGCGATCGAGCACGGCGAGCGGCGTCCGATCAGCGTGCACGTCCGAGGGGACGCCGACGCCGTCGCCATCGCGGTGCGCGACCACGGCGTGGGGCTCACCAGGACCCAGGCGCACCTGGTGTTCGACCGGTTCTGGCGGGCCGATCCGGCCCGGGCGCGACGGCTGGGCGGGACCGGCCTGGGGCTCTCCATCGCCCTGGAGGACGCCCGCCTGCACGGCGGCCTGCTGTCGGTGTGGGGCGGCCCCCGTCGCGGTGCCCAGTTCGTCCTGACCCTCCCGCGCCGGGCTGGCCACGAGATCGCCGAGTCACCCTGGCCCGACCGTCCGCCGGATCTGGAGGAGGCCGCCGATGGGGCGTCGTGAAGGCTGGCGAAGGGTCGCCGCGGCGGCCGCGGTCGTGCTGCTGACGGGTTGCGCGACCGTGCCCACCTCCGGGCCGGTGCGGGAGCACGAGTCGGACGGCCAGCAGATCGAATCCGGAGTGAAGGTGGCGCCGGTGCCGCCTGCCCCCGACGCCTCGCCAATGCTGGTGGTCGAGGGCTTCCTGCACGCCATGGGCACCGACCAGCCCGGCTTCGCGGTGGCCCGCCAATACCTCACTCCGGCGGCGGCCGCCGCCTGGCGTCCGGAATCCGGCACCGTGATCTACGCCAACGGCCACCAGCCGCGCGAAGCCGACACCGGCACCGAGGAGCGGCCGTCGATCATCCTGGAAGCCGTGCTCACCGGAAAGCTCAGCGCGGCCGGCGAGTACCGCGAAGAGGGCGGCGGAAACCGGCATGACTTCGGGCTGACCCGCGACAGCGCCGGTCAGTGGCGGATCTCCCGTCCGCCGGAGGGGTTGCTGATCTCCCGCTACCACTTCCAGACCAACTACGCCGCGCTCGACCTGCACTACCTGGACGCGACCGGCGCGGTTCTCGTGCCCGACCCGCGCTACCTCGCCCTGAACGCGCTCACCCCGGCCGCGGTGGTGAGCGCCCAGGTCGCCGGACCGGCCGAGTGGCTGGCCCCCGCCGTGCGAAAGGCGGCCTGGCCGGCGTCGATCGTCGAAGGTCTCGACCTGCTGCCGCAAGGAGTCGCGGTGCTGCGGCTGCGGCCGGAGGCCGCCGAGCTCGCCGACCCGGAGCGGACCGCGCTGATGGCCGAGTTCACCGCCACGCTGACGCTGCTGCCCCAGATCGCCGGGGTGCAGTTCAGCGCCGGAGCCAGCCTGCTCACCCTGCCGGGGACGAGCGTCGTGACGGTGACCGCGTCCGACGTCAGCCAGTACGCCTCCGCCCGGACCGGCGGCCAGCTGCTCACCGTCCGCGACCAGGCGGTCCGCTTGACCGACACGCAGGGGCCGTGGCGGGAAGGGCAGCAGATCGCCCGCGGGCTGAGCGCGCCGGGGCCGCTCGCCGCGCGCGCCGACCTGGCGGAGATCGCCGCGGTGAACCCCGCGGGAACCCGGCTGGCAGTCGCCAAGGCTGAGGATGACACCGAGACGGTGCTGTGGGAGGGCGAGCGGCTGCTGCGTCCCGACTACTCTCGCCAGGACGAGCTGTGGGCCATCGGCGAAGGCGCCGGCGCCGCGGGCTTCCGGGTGTTCGACGCCGACCGCGCGACGATCCCGGTCACCCTCGGTCCGGACTTCCCCGCCGACGCGGTGCGGGCGTTCCGGCTCTCGCCCGACGGCGCCCGGATCGCCCTCGTCATGGACGGCCCGCTGTTGGACGGGGCGTCGGTGGAGCAGGTCGGCGTGGCGCGCGTGGTGCGCGGGGCGGACGGCATCGCGATCGAGGCCTTCCGTCCGGTCACCGTCAGCCCGCCCGCCGAGGCCGCCCGGCGGATCGTGGACGTCGGCTGGCAGACCGCGACCGAGTTGCTGGTGCTGGTCTCCCACCGGGCGACCCCTACCGCCAGCGTGGTCGAGGTGGATCAGGACTCGGCGCGGGCCGAGGACATCGGCCCTTCCGACGTGACCGGTCTGAGCGAACTGGCGGTCGCCCCGGGCGGGCAGCCGGTGCTGCGGGGGGCCGGCGCAGTCCACCGCTTCGAGGGGCCGTTCAACTGGGAACTCACAGACCTGACCGCCGAGGCCGTCACCTACTCCTGAAATCTGTGGACAACTGGCACATCCGCTCGGCGGCTGACCAGGATGCCCGGTGTGCGGTTGACGGACGCGGCGGGTGACCTGCTGCTGGGGGCGCGGTGCGCGGGCTGCGAGCGGCCCGCTTTCGGGCTGTGCGCGGGGTGCGCGCAGCGGTTGCGGACCCTGCGGCCGCAGGAGGTCGTCCGTCCGGTTCCGGGGTTCCCGGCGACCATGGCGGCCGGGCGATACCGCGACGAGCTGCGCCGGGTGCTGCTCGCGGCCAAGGAGCGCCAGGCGCTGACCCAGCTGCCCCTGCTCGGCCGGCTGCTGGCCCGGGCGGTGGCTCGGCTGGTGCTGCGGGATGGCCCTGGGCTGCCCATCCTGCTGGTGCCGGTGCCGTCAGTGCGGCAGCGGGTGATCGAGCGGGGCGTCGACCTGACGGCCGAGCTGGCCAGGGGAGCGGGCCGCGAGCTGCGCCGCCGGGGCCTGCCGGTGCGGGTGGTGCGCGGCGTCCGGCTGGCCCGGAACCCGGATGACCAGGCCGGGCTCGGCCGCGCCGACCGGCTGGCCAACTCCCAGGGCGTCTACCGCTGCCAGCCCCGGCTGCCGCCCGGCTCGGTGATCGTCGTCGACGACGTGGTGACCACCGGCGCCACCCTGGCCGCGGTGGCAGCGGCCTTGTCAGCCGCGGGACGCCCGCCGGCCGGGGCGGCGGCGGTGGCGCAGACGCCACGAAGCGGGGGCCCGGAGACCCCCGCTTCGCTTCTGTGATCCGCCGTCAGATCGCCTGGCTGCCGCTTTCGCCGGTGCGAACCCGGACGACCTCGACGACGTCGAGCACCCAGATCTTGCCGTCGCCGACCGAGCCGGTCTGCGCGCCCTGGAGGATGACCCCCATCAGGGTCTCCGCCTCGGCGTCGTCCACCAGCACCTCGACCTTGACCTTCTGGATGAAGTCGATGGTGTACTCGGCGCCGCGGTAGATCTCGACGTGGCCATGCTGGCGTCCATAGCCGGAAACCTCGGTGATCGTCATGCCGGCGACACCGTGGCGCACCAGCGCCTTCTGAACGCTCTCCAGCTGTTCTGGCTGGATGATTGCTGTGACCAGCTTCACGGGTCAGGCTCCTGTCTTCTCGGTCGTGGGGAGGTCGTCCTTGGTCAGCACCAGGGTGCGCTGCACCTTGCTGGAGTAGTAGACCGGGCTGAGGTCGTAGCCGACCTCGGAGTGTTCGGCCAGATCGATTCCGCCGAGCTCCTCCTGGGCGGAGACCCGCCAACCGATGACCGCCTTGATGATCAGCGCGATGATGTAGGTCATCACCAGGGAGAAGGCGACCATGCCGCCGACCCCGATCAGCTGCTTCCAGAACTGCTCCAGACCGCCGCCGTAGAAGAGGCCCGCGACACCCGGGTTCGCGGCGTCGCCGGAGGTGGCCGGGTCGGCCAGGAAGCCGATCAGCAAGGTGCCGACCACGCCGCCGACCAGGTGGACGCCCACCACGTCGAGCGAGTCGTCGTAGCCGAAGCGGTACTTCAGCCCGACCGCGTAGGCGCAGGCCGCACCGGCCAGGACGCCGAGGATGAGCGCGCCCACCGGGCTGACCGCGCCGGCCGCCGGGGTGATCCCGACCAGGCCGGCGACGATGCCTGAGGCGGCGCCCAGCGAGGTGGCGTGGCCGTCGCGGAACTTCTCCACCGCGAGCCAGCCGAGCATCGCGGCCGCGGTCGCGGCCAGGGTGTTCACCCAGGCCAGCGCGGCCAGCCCGTTCGCGGCGACCGCCGAGCCGGCGTTGAAGCCGAACCATCCGAACCACAGCAGGGCGGCGCCCAGCATGACCAGGGTCATGTTGTGCGGACGCATCGGACGGTTGCCGAAGCCGAGCCGCGGGCCGACCACCAGCGCCAGCACCAGCGCGGCGACGCCGGCGTTGATGTGGATGGCGGTGCCGCCGGCGAAGTCGATGGCGCCGATCACGTTGGCGATCCAGCCGCCCTTGGTGGTGTCACCGTCGAAGGCGAACACCCAGTGCGCGGCGGGGAAGTAGACGAACGTCCCCCACAGCACGGTGAAGAGCACCCAGGCGCCGAACTTCACCCGGTCGGCGATCGCGCCGGAGACCAGGGCGACCGTGATGATCGCGAAGCAGGCCTGGAAGGCCACGAAGGCCAGCGACGGCAGCGTGCCCGCGAGCGAGTCGCCGGCCAGCAGGCCCTGCAGCCCCAGGAATTCGAGCGGGTTGCCGACCAGGCCGAGCCCGCCGACGGAATCGCCGAAGGCCATGCTGTAGCCGTAGAGCACCCAGAGGACGCCGATCACGCCCATGCTGACGAAGCTCATCATCATCATGTTCAGGACGCCCTTGGCGCGGACCATGCCGCCATAGAAAAGAGCGAGACCGGGGGTCATCAACAGCACGAACGCGGCTGCTGTGAGGATCCAGGCGGTGTCGCCGGTGTCTAGTTCGAGAATCATGGTTGAAAGGCTGTCCGACCGCTGTTACGCGAGGCGGCACGACGTGTTACGGCGCGGTTAGCCACTGTTACAGCCTTGTTGCGGCCGCTCGGCGCCGTTCGGGAGCGGCCCGCGACGGCTCGTTTGGGATCGGCGCGGCGGGTGCTTTGAACTGGCTCACGAGGGCACTACGGTGGGGGTATGGCACCCGGGCCGGAATCCTCGCTTCAGGGCAGGATCGGGCCTGAGTGCCAGCGTTGTCTCCGGGCACCCCACGCCGTGGGATGCCGACTCCGACAGCACAGAGCAGGAGAGTTGACATGGATGTCCTTGTAACTGGTCGCCACTGCCAGATCCCCGACGACTACCGGGCACGCGCGGTCGAGAAGCTCGCCGCGATCGAGAAGCTCAAAGACCGGGTGATCCGCGTGGACGTGCAGGTGACCGCGAACAGTTACAAGCGGCAGCCCGAGCAATCCACCAAGGTGGAGATCACGCTGCGGAGCAAAGGCCCGGTGGTGCGGGCCGAGGCCAGCGCCGAAGACAAGGTGGTCGCCTTCGACCGTGCCCTGGATCGGCTGAAGTCGCAGCTGCGACGGGCCTCAGACCGGCGCAAGACCCACCGCGCGCTGAAGACCGAGCCCGCGCTGAGCGAGGCCGGCGTCGTGACCGTCGAGCCGCTGCCGACCGAGGAGCCGGACGTCCAGACCCTGCCGGGCGGCCTCGAGGTGCAGGGCGACGGCCCGCTGGTGGTGCGCGAGAAGTTCTTCGAGGCGACCCCGCTGAGCCTGGCCCAGGCGCTGGACGAGATGGAGCTGGTCGGTCACGACTTCTTCCTCTACGTGGACGCCGAGACCGGCGCCCCCAGCGTCGCCTACCGCCGCAAGGCGTACGACTACGGCGTCATCCACCTCAGCGTCGGCAAGTAGGGCGCGCTCAGTCGATGAGGTCGAGCGCCGCCTGGGCGGCGACCATGCGGGTGACATGGACGGGGAGGCCGGTGGCCGCGGTCACCGCCTCGCCCATGGCGACCGAGTAGCCGAAGCAGTCGAGCACGATCGAGGTCACGCCCTGGGCGGCCAGCCGCCGCCCGGCGGCGGCGATCTCGTCCAGGCTCGCGGTGTAAGGGTCGGCGGCCGCCGTGGGCACGGACTGCCCGGAGCGCGCCTCCCAGCGGCTGCGGACTTCGTCGACCTGGGCCTGGTCGGGGCTCAGCACCCCGAAGCCGGACGCGGTGGCGGCGATCGTCGCGTGGGCGAGCGGCTCCGCGGCATGCACCGGGACGGGGGCGTCGACCGGCTCGACCGGTCCGGTGCACATGATCAGCACCGCGCCCGCGCCGTCGGCGACGCAGCGGTGCACGGCGTCCTCCAGGAAGGGGCGCAGCCGTTCGTGCGCCAGCCGGACGGAGCCGCCGTCCCGCAGCCGGGAGACCAGCATGAGTTCGGCGGGCGTCGGCGCGAGGGCGGCGATCTGGTCGGCGTCCAGCAGGTCGAGGGCGCCGTGCTCGACGTAGCGCCGCCCGGCCAGCAGCGGCAGCAGGTCCGGCAGCACGTCGGTCCGCGGCGACTGCCCGATGGTGACCAGACCGAGCGTGCCGGTCACCCCTTGACCAGTTCGGCGGCCGCCAGGCCCTCGGTGACCACGGCGAGCCGCTCCTCGCGATCCCAGCCCGTGGTCGGATCGGACGGCGGGACGGCAGCCAGCAGTGCCTTGGTGTAGGCGTGCTGCGGGTTCAGCAGCACGTCGGTGACGCTGCCCTGCTCGACCACCTTGCCGGCGTACATCACCAGCACGTCGTCGGCCACCTCGGCCACCACCGACAGGTCGTGGGTGATGAAGAGGTAGGCCAGCCCGAGTCGCTCCTGCAGCTCGGCCATCAGCTCCAGCACCTGGGCCTGCACCGACACGTCGAGGGCGGAGACCGGCTCGTCGGCGACCACCAGCTTGGGGTCGAGCACCAGCGCCCGGGCGATGCCGATCCGCTGCCGCTGGCCGCCGGAGAACTCGTGCGGGAAGCGGTCGGCGTGGTCGGGCAGCAGGCCCACCAGCTCCAGCGAGCGGGCGACCTTGTCGCGGCGCTGCTCGGCGGTCATCGTGGTGTGCCGGGCCAGCGGCTCGGCCAGCGAGGCCCCGATCTTCCAGCGCGGGTCGAGCGAGGCGTAGGTGTCCTGGAAGATGATCTGGGCCTCGCTGCGCCAGCGCCGCAGCGGCTCGCCGTTCATCGCCATGATGTCGCGGCCGTCGAAGTGGACGCTGCCTTCGCTGGGTTCGATCAGCCGCAGGATGGCCCGTCCGGTGGTCGACTTGCCGGAGCCGGATTCGCCCACGATCGCCAAGGTGCGGCCGGCCTGCAGGGTGAGGTCCACTCCGTCCAGCGCCTTGATGACCTCCTGCTTCTTGCCGTGGCCGCGGACGTAGTGCTTGACCAGTCCCTTGACCTCCAGCAGCGGCGTGGCGCCCTCGGCGATCTCGACGCGCTCCCGCACGACCGGCGAGTCGACGCCCGGCGGACGGAAGCTGAGCAGCCGCTTGGTGTAGTCGTCCTGCGGGTTGCTGAAGAGGTCGGTGACCGACGCCTTCTCGACCACCTTGCCCTGGTACATCACCGCCACCCGCTTGCAGGTCTGCGCGACCACGCCGAGGTCGTGGGTGATCAGCAGGATGGAGGTGCCGTGGCGTTCCTGCAGGCCGACCATGAGGTCGAGGATCTGCGCCTGGGTGGTGACGTCGAGGGCGGTGGTGGGCTCGTCCGCGATCAGCAGCCGCGGCTCGCAGGACATCGCCATCGCGATCATCACCCGCTGCCGCATGCCGCCGGAGAGCTGGAAGGGGTAGTCGCCCATCACCCGCGCGGGGTTGCGGATGCCGACCTCCTCCAGCAGTTCGTGGCCGCGCTTCCAGGCGGCGGCCTTCTTCAGCTTCCGGTGCCGGCGCAGCGGCTCGGTGAGCTGGTCGCCGATCGTGAAGACCGGGTTCAGCGCGGTCATCGGCTCCTGGAAGATGGTGCCGACCCGGCCGCCGCGCACCTCCCGCAGCTGCTTCTCGGGCAGGTTGGTGAGCTCGATGCCCTCGAAGGTGATCGAGCCGGCGGCGATCTTCGCGGCCTGGGTGGGCAGCATCCGCAGGATCGACATGGCGGTCATCGACTTGCCGCTGCCGGATTCGCCGACCAGGCCGAGCATCTCGCCCTCGCCGATGGCGATGCTGACGTCGTCCACCGGCACCACCAGGCCGCGGTAGGACGGGATCTCGACGCGGAGATTCTCGATGCGAAGCAGGTCGGACATGCTGACTCCTACGTGGTGGCGGGCGTGCCGAGGGTCTGGAAGCGTTCGTTGCTGCCGTACAGGCTGATCAGGTGCGCGAACTCGGCCTCGTCGTGGAAGGAGGCCTGGCCGGCGCCGAAGTACTTTGCGAGCTCGACCGCGAACCGGGCGGCCGTCGCGATGTCGGTCTCGTGGCTGGCGCCGGTGGCGCAGCCGGCGACCGCGGTGACGGTGGTGAGCGCCAGGCCAACGACCGGAGCCGAGGTGGCGACGGCGGGCTGCAGGATCGAGTTCAGGTGGTGCAGCGAGTTGCCGTACGGGGTGATGTCCTGCTGGGCCAGCGGCAGGATGCGCACCGGCTCGCCGGTGACCGTCTCCAGCATGGCGACCAGGTCGGGGGCCGGACGCAGGATGTAGCCCTGCCGGACGGTGGGGGAGAGCGCCACCCCCCGATGGTTGAGGATCCGGTTGCCCTTGGTGGTGTCGATCGAGACGATCGCCTCCATGTCGGCGGTCACCTCGTGGGCGTTCATGGCGGCGATGTCGACCGCCGAGGACATGAACGGCACCGGGTCGTGCGGCTCGGTGGGGGCGTCCGGGTCGACGTGGGTGGCGATCACCACGTCACCAGGCACGCGGTCGCCGCGGGAGGCCATCTGCAGCAGCTTCGCCGCGGCGGCCAGGGCAGCGGCGGCACCGTCGCCGTCCGAGACGAAGCCGATCAGTTCCGGACGGGCGCCGATGCCGCCCAGGCGTCCGATGATGCCCAGCGTGGCGGCGTCCCCACCGGAACTGCGGCCGGCGGAACCAGGGATGCGGACGCGGACGAAGTCGGTCGACCCCTTCGGGCCGGTCACCGTCTCCACCTCGATGACCGCATCCTCCGGGGCGAGGGTGCCCAGGTGCGCGGCGACGTCGGCGCCGTTGGCGCTGGGGGAGTCGAGCAGGTCGAGGATGGCCAGGACGTGGTTCAGCATGCTGCCTCTTCAGGAGATCTCGGGAGTGGCGAGGCCGAGGTAACGCAGCGTGGTCAGCGCGTACACCTTCGCGGCCAGGATGACGTCGGCGACGGGAGCGCGCTCGTCGAAGCCGTGGATGGTCTGCAGGTCGGCCGGGCCGTACTGCAGGACGGGGATGCCGTGGCTGCGGAAAGTGCGGGCGTCCGAGGAGGCCCACTGCAGCACCGGCTGCGCCTCGGGGTCGCTGAGGTCGCGCAGCGCGCCGATCAACTCGGTGACGATGGGATGGTCGGGGTCGGTCCAGTTCGGCTCGCTCATGAAGCCGAGCGGCTGGATCTCGGCCTCGATGCCCTCGGCGGCCAGGATCTCCCGCACCCGGGCGTTCACCTCGGCGCGGGTCAGCCCGATCGGCACCCGGGTGTCGAACTCGACCACCGCCCGGTCGGCGACCACGTTGGTGGAAGTGCCGCCCGAGATCGTGCCGACGTTGATCGAGACCCGCGAGAAGACCTCGCCGATGTTCGGGCCGTAGCCCTCGCGCTCAATGGCGAAGGCCTTCGAGTCGGCGATCAGCTGCGCGAGTTCCTCGGGCGGATTCGGGGTCATCTCCCACAGCTGCTGCAGGGCGATGATGGCCCGGGCGGCCAGCAGGTTGGCGCTGGCGCCGTGCAGGGGCTGCAGGCTGCCGTGGCCGGGCCGGCCGTCGATGGTGAGCCGGAACCAGTTGGAGCCCTTCTGCCCGATGGTCGGGTGGCTGCGCTCGGCCGGCTCGGCGATCACGCCGGCGGTGACCCCGTCCAGATGGCCGTTCTCCAGCACCCAGTCGGCGCCGCGGCGGTCGCCGGTCTCCTCGTCGCAGACGGCCAGGAAGCTCAGCCCGCCCGCCAGCGGGACGCCGAGCTCGGCCAACAGGCCGTAGGCGAACAGCGCTCCGGCCAGTCCGGCCTTCATGTCGCTGGCGCCGCGGCCGCGCAGGTAGCCGTCCACCACGTCCCCGGCGAACGGCGGGAAGCTCCACCGGCTGGCGTCGCCGACCGGCACCACGTCGTAGTGCCCGGCGAGCACCAGGTGCCGGTCGCCGCCGGTCGCGTCGCCACCGAACTCGCGGGAGAGGACGTTCTGGCGTCCGTCCCCGGCATCCAGCAGCTGGGGTGACAGGCCGCGCTCGGCGAGCCAGGCGGAAGTGAACGACGCGACCTGGGTGCAATCGCCCGGCGGATTCTCGCTGGGGATGGCGATCAGGGCTCCGGCGAGCTCGAGCAATTGCCCGGCCCGCTGGTCGATCTCGGAGAGCACCTTCTGCTCCCAGTCGATCTCGGTCACTCGGCGGTCCTCCGTGGTTCTGGCTTGGTCGAAAGGATGGGTTGTGGGGGTGGGCGCGGCGGCCCACCCCCACAGGGGTTGGATGTCAGCCGACGCTGAGCTGGTGGAAGCGCACGATGCCGTCCGGGTACGAGGTGTAGCCGGTGGTGGTGTCGCGCAGGCCGACCACGATGTTGTACTCGTAGAGGTAGGCCCACGGCGCGTCCGCGGTGATCAGATCCTGCATCTTGGCGTAGTTCGCCAAGCGCACGGCCGGGTCGGTCTCCTGGGCGGAGGCCTTCTGCAGGGCGTCCACCTCGGCGTTGGAGTAGTTCATGTAGTTGCTCGAGGTGCCGGTGATCATCAGCAGGCCCAGGTGGTACTGCGGGTCGTTGACGAAGGACGTCCAGCGCGAGATGTAGGCCTGGACCTCCTTGGTGGCCAGCGCCTCGAGGAACTGCGGCCGAGCCATCGAGTTGATGTTCATGGTCACGCCGATCTTGGCCAGCTCGGCCTGGATCAGCACCGCGTTGTCGGCCCAGTCCTGGAAGCCGCCGCCGAGGGTGAAGTCGAACTCGAAGCCGTCGGGGTAGCCGGCCTCGGCCAGCAGTGCCTTGGCCTTGTCCAGATCGTGGCTGTAGTGGAAGCCGGCGTCAGAGAAGCCGGGCATCGAGCTGGGCACGGCCGACCGCAGCGGGCTGGCCTGTCCGCGCATCACGTCGTTGAGCAGGGCGTCGTAGGGCATCGCGTAGCTGAACGCCTGGCGAACCTTGGGGTTGTCGAAGGGCTTGACCTTGTTGTTCATGGCGAAGAACAGGATCTTGTTGCTGGCGCGGGAGTCGATGGTGACGCCGTCGGTCTCCTCCAGCGAGGCGACGTCCTTCGGCGGGATCTCCAGCGCCAGGCCGACCTCGCCGCGGCTGAGTTGCTGCACCCGG
>CAZLWS010000056.1:12289-18104 GCA_964563205.1 uncultured Propionibacteriaceae bacterium
AGCGAGCCGACCACGTCGGCCGAGGTGAACTTGTTGCCGCTGTGGAAGGTGACGTCGTCGCGCAGGTGGAAGGTGTACTCGGTGGCGTCGGCGTTCACGTCCCAGCTGCTGGCCAGCATCGGGGCGATCTCGTCGGTCTTGGCGTAGGCCGCGCCGTCGACGATCTCGACCGCGTAGGTGACCAGCTGGTCGTAGGCGGCCAGCACGAAGGTGTCGCTGGTGACGTCGCTGGCCTCATAGGGGCTCAGCGTGGTGCCGCCCTCGTTGTAGGCGGCGATCAGCGAGGTGGCGGGGGCGGCGCTGCCGCCCGGGCCGGGGTTGTTGGCGCTGGGGGCACAGCCGGCCGCCAGCAGCGCGGCCGCCAGGCTGGCGGCGGCTAGAACTCGGACTTTCATTGAGGGGGTCCTCCTGGTGGTGTTGATGGACGGACGGATCACGCAGTGGTGCGCAGCCGGGGGTCGAGGACGTCCCGCAGGGCGTCGCCGAAGAGGTTGAAGGCGAGGATCGAGGTGGCGATCGCCAGGCCGGGGAAGACGGTCAGCCACCACTCGCCGCTGATGATGTAGCCGCGGCCGTCGCTGATCATGACGCCCCACTCCGGTGTCGGCGGCTGGGCGCCGAGGCCGATGAAGCTCAGCGAGGCGGCGGTCAGGATGGCGTAGCCCATGCCGAGCGCCATGCGCACCACCAGCGGGGCGAGCGTGTTCGGCACGATGTGGCGCACCAGGATGGAGCTGTTCGTCAGGCCGAGCGCGCGGCCGGCCTCGACCCACTCCCGCTGCTTGAGGGCGACGGTCTGGCCGTAGGTGATGCGGGCGAACTCGGGGATGCCGACGATGCCGACCGCGATCATGGCGCTGCCGACGCCCGGGCCCAGCGAGGCGGCGACGGCCATGGCCAGGATCAGGGAGGGGAAGGCCAGCATGACGTCCATCACCCGCATGATCACCGATCCGAGCCAGCCGCCGACGTAGCCGGCGACGCCGCCCAGCGGGACGCCCACCACGAACGAGAAGGCGACCGCGATCAGGCCGATCCACAGCGAGAGCTGGGCGCCGGCGAAGACCCGGGTGAGCACGTCCCGTCCGAAGTTGTCGGTGCCGAAGAGGTGTTCGGCGCTGGGCGGGGTGAGCATCGGCCCGACCGCGGTCTCGGCGGCGCCGTAGGGGCTGAGGACGCCGATCAGCAGGCCGCCGAGCGTCCAGAACAGGATGATCGAGAGGCCGACCATGCCGAGCCGGTTGCGCAGCAGCAGCTGCGGGACGCCGATGGTCTTGGGCCGGGCCTGCGCGCTGGCCGGGACGGGCGCCGTGGCGGCGGGGGTCTCAGGCATGTCGCACCCTCGGATCGATTCCGGCGTGGGCCAGGTCCACGAGCAGGTTGATGATGAGGTAGGCGGCCGCGGTCACCAGCGTGAAGGCCTGCACCGGGGCGTAGTCGGTGGCCATGATCGACTGGGTGACGTACAGGCCGACCCCGGGCCAGCTGAAGATCGTTTCGGTGAGCACCGCGCCGCCGAGCAGGCCGCCGAACTCCAGGCCGATGATGGTGACCACCGCCGGCGAGGCGTTGCGGAAGGCGTGCTTGCCGATCACCACCATGGGCGGCAGGCCCTTGGAGATAGCGGTGCGCACGTAGTCCTGGCCGAGCACCTCCAGGGTGGAGGAGCGGGTCATCCGGGAGATCATCGCGATGCCGCCGGTGGCCAGCACCATCGCCGGCCAGATCAGCTGGCTGAAGGCCGACCCGAAGGCCACCCAGTCCGCGGTCAGCACCGAATCCAGCAGGTAGAAGCCGGTGATCGTGGTGGGCGGGTTGACGCTGGAGCCGATCCGCCCGGAGGGCGCCGGCTGGATGCCCAGCCGGAAGTAGAAGACGTAGATGACCAGCAGGCCCAGCCAGAACAGCGGCATCGAGGCGCCCACCAGGGTGATCACCCGGGTGATCTGGTCGATGACCTTGCCGCGGCGCACCGCGCTGGCGACGCCGAGCGGCACGCCGACCAGGATCGCGATCAGCAGGGCCGTGGTGCCCAGCTCGATGGTGGCCGGGAAGCGGACGGCGAGATCCTGGGTGACCGGCTGGCCGGTGTGCCAGGCGAACCCGAGGTCGCCGCGGAAGATGCCCAGCACGTAGTTGAAGAACTGGGTGATGAGCGGTTGATCCAGGCCCATCTCGATTCGGAGCCGTTCGATCGTCGAGGCGTCAGCCTGCTCGCCGGCGAGGATCGCCGCCGGGTCGCCCGGCAGCACCCGGGTGATGACGAAGACGGCGACCAGGATTCCGAACAGGGCGGGGACCATCGAGAGCAGGCGTCGCAGAACGAAGCGCACAGTCATCTCCTCAGGGTCGGCATCGGTGAGGTGGGCCCGCGTGGCCGCAGAAGCCTGGCGATGAGCATGAAGGGCGACACCCGCTTGCCACAAGGGTTATCCCGCTATATGCAAGTTACAATCAGATCTCGGGATATCGCAGGGAGGGGAGCCGCCGTGGACGATTCGCAGCCGTCGCCGTTGCAGACCGTCGACCGGGCGCTGCAGATTCTGCTGTCGTACGGCGATCAGCGCACCGACTGGGGGGTCTTCGAGCTCGCCGAGGAGTCCGGCTGGAACAAGTCGACCTGCCAGCGGCTGCTGGCCGCGCTCGCGGTGCGCGGCTTCCTGATCGCCGACCCGGTGACCCGCCGCTACAGCCTGGGCCCGGCGATGTGGCGGATGGCCTCGCTGTGGGAGCGCAGTGGCGGGCTTGCCTGGCTCGCCGAGCAGGAGATCGCGCCGCTCGCCCAGCGCACCGGGCGCGCGGCGAGCTTCACGGTGCCGGACGGCTTCTACGTCCGCTGCATCGCCGCCGTGGACGGACGCTACGGGCCGATCCGGCCGCACCCGCTGGTGGGGGACCTCTACCCCGGCCACGCCGGCGCGACCTCGCGGGCGTACTTCGCCTTCCTGGATCCGCTGGTGCGCCGCAACCTGCTGAACGGCCGTCCGTTCGCCCGGTACACCGAGCTCACCGAGGTCGACCCCGAAGTGCTGGAGCGGCTCTACGACCAGACCTGCCGGACCGGCTGGGCCTACTCCGAGGGCGAGTACGACCAGTCCACCCGGGCTATCGCGGCCCCGGTGCTGATCGGCACGACCCCGGTCGGCTCGATCTCCGTGCTGGAGCCGAAAGGGCTCGACTACGCCGACGACATCCGCGACCACGTCCCGGCGCTGCTGGAGACCGCCGCCGCGCTGGCGGCGGTATTCTCCAACCGTCCGCCGCCTCGTCCGAATCGAGGGTGGCGCCGCGGCCGGACGCTGAACCAGCACCTCTGACCAGGACGGCCCGATGAACCTGCTGCTGCTCTCCAACTCGACCAACGTCGGCTCCGGCTACCTGGCTCACGCCCTGCCGGCCGTGCCGGAGTTCCTGGACGGGGCGCGGCTCACCTTCGTGCCTTACGCGCTGGCCGACCACGACGGCTACACCGGCGCCGTCCGCGGCGCCCTGGAGCCGCACGGCATCGAGGTGCGCGGCCTGCACAGCTTCGCCGACCCGGCGGCCGCGATCGCCGAGGCGGAGGCGGTCTTCGTCGGCGGCGGCAACACCTTCCGGCTGTTGCAGTCGCTGCAGCAGCTTGGCTTGGTGGAACGGCTCGCGGCTCGGGTGCGGGAGGGCTTGCGGTACATGGGGGCCAGCGCCGGGACGAACCTGGCCGGGCTGACCATCCGCACCACCAACGACATGCCCATCGTGCAGCCCGACGGCTTCACGGCGCTCGGCCTGGTGCCCTTCCAGATCAACCCTCACTACCTGGACGCCGACCCGACCAGCCGGCACGGCGGGGAAACCCGTGAGCAGCGGCTCACCGAGTTCCTAGAGGCCAATGACGTGGCCGTGCTCGGGCTGCGCGAGGGCGTCTGGCTGCGGGTTTTGGACGGAAGCGCTGAGATTGGCGGGGTGGCGGTGGGGCCCTCCGCTCCTGGCCCGGCCATCCTCTACAGCCGTAGTGGGGTCTGGGAGGTTGCCGGCGACGTGACCAACCTGCTCACCCAGACGCCGCGTTTCGACGTCCCGCTCGGGGGCTAGCGTGGCTGCCGCGGGAAGGCCGCTGAGCCAGGCCCAGGCCCGCCGGATCGCGCTGGCCGCCCAGGGCTTCGGACGCCCCTGGCCCGGCGCCGTGACCGCCCGGCATCTGCAGCAGGTGGTCGACCGGATCGGCCAGCTGCAGATCGACTCGGTGAACGTGGCGGTGCGAGCGCACTACATGCCGTTGTTCGCCCGGCTCGGCCCGTACGATCCCACTCTGCTCGACCGGGCGGCCGGAAGGGCGCCGCGGCGGGTGTTCGAGTACTGGGGGCACGCGGCCTCGCTGATCGACGTGAACCTGCAGCCGGCGCTGCGCTTCCGGATGGACGCCTACCGGCGCGCGGAGCCGTGGCCGGCGATCCGCGAGATCCGGCGGGAGCATCCGCACCTGGAGCAGCAGATCCTCGACTTCGTGGCCGCCAACGGCGCGGCGACCTCCCGTGAGATCGAACATCCCGAGGACCGTAAGCGAGCCCCCTGGTGGAACTGGTCACAGGCCAAGCACCTCTTGGAATGGCTCTTCGCGACCGGGGAGCTGACCTCAGCAGGCCGCAACAGCCAGTTCGAGCGACGCTACGACCTGCCCGAGCGGGTGCTGCCGGCGTCCGTCGTCGCGACCCCGACGCCGGACCGGGCCGAGTCGGCGCGCCTGCTCGTCCGGCACGCGGCCGCCTCGCTGGGGGTCGCGACGGATCGCTGCCTGGCCGACTACTACCGGCTCAAGCAGGACACGACCAGGACCGCGATCGCCGAGCTGGTCGACGCCGGAGAGCTGATCGAGGTCCCGGTCGCCGGCTGGGGCCGGCGCAGCTACCTGTGGCACGAGGCCCGGTCGCCCCGCCGAGTGAGCGTCGACGCCCTGGTCAGCCCGTTCGACTCGCTGGTCTTCGAGCGGCAGCGGCTGCTCGACCTGTTCGGCGTCGACTACCGCATCGAGATCTACACCCCGGCCGCCAAGCGCCGCTACGGCTACTACGTCTACCTCTTCGTGATGGACGAGCGGATCGCCGCCCGCGTCGACCTCAAGGCTGACCGGTCCTCCGGTTCGCTGCTCGTCCAGGCGTCCTGGCTGGAACCGGGCGCCCCCGAGTCCGAAACCGCCGGCCGGCTGGCCGCTGCCCTGGCTGCGATGGCCGACTGGCTGGAGCTGGACGAGGTCGTCGTCCGTCCGGTCGGGACGCTGGCCGCCGCGCTCGCCAGGACCTGACCGGGCCGGCGAGATCCGGTTGCGGCCCATGTCCTAGTATTGGGCGGGCAGCCGCGCGGCATCGCGTGCGGCTCCGGGTGCCCCCGATCAGGAAGAAAACACCGTGGCTCTACTCGACAGACTGCTGCACATGGGCGAGGGCAGGACCCTCAAGAAGCTCAAGGCGGTCGCCGCACAGGTCAACTCCATCGAGGCCGACTACCTCGAGATGTCGGACGAGGAACTGCAGGCCCAGACCGCCGAGCTCAAGCAGCGGCGCGAGAACGGCGAATCCCTGGACGACCTGATGCCCGAGGCCTTCGCCACCGTCCGGGAGGCGAGCCGACGGGTGCTCGGCAAGCGGCACTTCGACGTCCAGGTCCAGGGTGCGACCGCGCTGCACTGGGGCAACATCGCCGAGATGAAGACCGGTGAGGGCAAGACCCTGGTCGGCGTCATGGCGTCCTACCTGAACGCGCTGGACGGCAAGGGCGTCCACGTCGTCACGGTGAACGACTACCTGGCCAAGTTCCAGTCCGAGCAGATGGGCCGCGTCCA
>CAZLWS010000057.1:0-10176 GCA_964563205.1 uncultured Propionibacteriaceae bacterium
CGGGCGGGGGTTCTGGCAGGTTGGGCTCGACGGGAGGAGGCGCGAGGTGGTCGCGTCGTCGCCAGCTTCCGGGCCGCAGTGGGACGCCCTGGTGCCCGCGCTGCTGGCCTGCCTGGCGGCGGTGGTGTTCGTGGGCAGCCGGTTGCTCGTCCCGGCCGAGTGCGCCTGGCTGCCGCCGCAGCCGTCGGCGTTCACCGCAGCCGGGCTCGTCCCCCGGGTGCAGCCGGAGTGCAGGCTCCCCGAGGGAAGCCTGGTCGCGGCCGTCCGAGTCGCCGACGGCCAGGCCGTGGTCACGGTCGAGCCTGGCGCACAGGACCTCTCCCTCGACCTGGTCGCCCAGCACGGGGCGCTGCTGAACCAGGCCTGGCGAGCCGGCGGGACGCTGCTCTTCGTGGCAGCCCTGTTCGCCCTTTCCGGGTTCGCGATCAGCCGCCGGCCACACGACCGGGCCGCGGGATCCCACCTGGTCTTCTCGGCCGCCCTGCTGGGCAGCACCCTGGTGACGGTGGCCGGCCTGCCGCCGTCCTGGGCCTTCGAGGGCGCCCTGCGCTGGCTGTTCGTCGTGAACGTCGGGTTCTTCTACACCCTGGCCTGGAGCAGCATGCTCGCCTGGGCGCTGCAGTTCCCCACCCCGCTGGCCCCCTGGCTGGGCGGGACGCCGGCCCGGATGCTCGTCAGCTGGGCGCCGCCCGTGCTGTGGGCGATCCTCGCCCTGGCCGGCGGTGGCGGGGCGGCCTTCCCGGCCTGGATGGCGCGGGCGATCGGGCTGCAGACCGGCTTCACGGTGCTCCTGCTGGTCGCGGCTCAAGGGGTTCTGGTGTGGCGGCTGGTCCGCTCGCGCCGCCCGGGCAGCGACCCGGTCCAACGCCAGCAGCTCTCCTGGCTGGGCGGCTCCGCCCTGGTGTCCGGGCTGCTGGCGCTGGCGCTGTGGATCCTGCCCTCCCTGCTCACCGGCCGGTCGGCGCTGCCCGAGGAGCTGATCGGGCTGCCCGGGCTGTGCTACGTCGCGGGCATGGGCGTCGCGATGCTGCGGTACCGGCTGTTCGACCTCGACGTGGTGCTCGGCCGCACCCTGGTGTTCGCCGCGCTCACCCTGGTGGCGGTGAGCGTGTACCTGCTGACCGTGGCCGCGCTGACCTCCCTGATCGCCGACCAGACCGGGGTGGCGGTGGCCGGCGCGGTCGCCGTGGCGATCCTGGTCAACCCGGTGCGGGTCCGGCTGGAGCGGTGGGTGAGCCGCGCCCTCTACGGCGACCGGGACGACCCGTACGTCGCGCTCTCCCGGCTCGCCGGCCTGCTGACGGCTCGCGAGGTGACCTGGTCGTCGGTCGCGGCCGATCTGCGCCGCGCCTTCCGGGTGCCTTACGTGGCGGTGCGGACGCCCCGCGGCACTGCCGTCGCCGAGAGCGGCGAGGCGCCCGCGGAAGCCGGCCGGCTGCTGGCCGAGCCCCTCGCCCACGCCGGCCTTCCGCTGGGCAGCCTGGTCGTCGCCACCCGCGGCCGGGGCGAGCGGTTCGCACCCGCCGAGCGCCGCCTGCTGCAGGATCTGGGCAACCAGGTCGCCGCCGCCCTCCACTCCGAGCACCTCGACCGGGAGCTCCGCGCCTCCCGGGAGCGGCTGGTGCTCGCCCGCGAGGAGGAGCGCCGGCTGCTCCGGCGCACCCTGCACGACGACATCGGCCCGGCCCTGGCCGCCATCGGGTTGCGGACCGCGACCGTCCGCCGCCTGACCCCGGACGCCACCGCCACCGCGGCCGAGGTGCTCGACCGGATCGAGAGCGACGCGACCCGCGCCGCGGACACCGTGCGGCGGCTGGCCTACGACCTGCGCCCGCCCGTCCTGGACGAACTCGGGCTGGCCCGCGCGCTGGCGGAGCAGCTGCCCGCGCTGGCGCCGCTGGCGGTGCACCTCGACACCGGCCGCGCCGACGAGGCCCCCCTGCCCGCCGCGGTCGAGGTCGCCGCCTACCGCATCGCCTCCGCCGCCCTGGCCAACGTGGCCCGCCACGCCCAGGCCACAGAGTGCTGGGTGACCCTGCGGCGCAGCGGCGTCGCCTTGGAGATCGAGGTGGCCGACGACGGGGACGGCTCGCCGGACGGGTTCCACGCCGGGGTGGGCCTCACGGCCATGCGGGAGCGAGCGGCGGAACTGGGCGGACGGTGCACTATCGGGCCGAGGCCGGGCGGCGGCACCCTGCTGCGAGCCGCCCTGCCGCTGGGGAGGCAGCGATGACCGAGGCCTTCCGCGTGCTGGTCGTGGACGACCATCCGCTCTATCGCGAGGGCCTGGTCGGCCTGCTCGGCACCACTGAGGACCTGGTGGTGGTGGGGCAGGCGGCGGACGGGCTGGAAGCCGTCGGGCTCGCGGCCGAACTCAGCCCCCAGGTGGTGGTGATGGATCTCACCATGCCCGGCCTGGACGGGATCGAGGCCACCCGCCGGATCGTCGCCGCCGCGCCCGAGGCACGGGTGCTGGTGCTGACCATGCTGGACGACGCCGGCGTCGCCGACGCGATCGCGGCCGGCGCCCGCGGCTACGTGGTGAAGTCCGCGGCCCCGGACGCCACCCTGGCGGCGATCCGCGCCGTCGCCCACGGCGACATCATCTTCTCGTCCTCGCTCGCGGCCCGGCTCGCCGCCATGGCGTCCGGCGAGGCGCGCGGGCCGTTCGTCGAGCTGACCGGCCGGGAGCGGGAGGCGCTGGCCCTGCTGGCGAAGGGCTGGGACAACCCGCGGATCGCCCGGCAGCTCGGCATCGCCGACAAGACCGTCCGGAACCTGGTGTCGATCATCCTGGTCAAGCTGCAGGTGGCCGACCGGACGGCCGCGATCGAGAAAGCCAGGCAGGCCGGACTGGGGCGGCCCTGAGCTACTCAGGGTGGTTCGCGTGCTCGCCGCCGACCAGGAAGGGGGTCGTGTAGCCCTCGTAGGCGAGGTGGGTCATCAGCCCCTCCCGGGCGTGCGGCAGGTTGTGGCAGTGGTCCATCCAGATGCCCGGGTTGTCGGCGAGCAGGCCGAGTTCGTAGCTCTCCCCCGGCTCGACGTTGAGTGAGTCGACCCACCACGGCGAGCCGGTGGCCGAAACGCCGTTGCGGGCCAGGACGAGCAGGTGGTGCCCGTGCAGGTGCATCGGGTGCACCTCGCCGCTCTCGTTGGAGACCAGGAACCGCACCGTCTCCCCCTCGCGCACCATGAACATCGGCACGTCCGGGTACAGCCCGCCGTTGATCGTCCACCAGGAGCCCGGGCGGCCGTCGAGCAGCCCGAGCCGGCGTCCGATCCGGTACTCGAAGCTGCGCACCGGCTCCGCCAGGTCCGGCGGGACGGCCAACGGCTCGCCGTAGCTCAGCAGGTCGAGCAGCTCCCGCGGCGCCGGTGAATGAGGCGCTGCCGCGTCGCCCAGCGCGAGCGAGGCGCCGGCGACCTCCACCCGCGCCCCACCGGCGGGCACGACGACCTCCAGATCGGCCCGGCCGCCCGCGGTGACGATGATCGCCTTGGCGTCCACCGGGCCGGGACGGTTCAGCTCCCGTCCGTCCACGGCGACCACCCGGTAGCTCGCCCCGGAGACCCACACCGGCATCGGGCCGGCGTCGGTGTTGATCACCCGCACCCGGACGGCCTCCCCCGGCAGTGCCAGCTGGGTCGAGTCGCCTGGCTGGGCGTTGACAGTGCGGCGTCCTCCGTAGCCGTGCACCAGGGCAAGGACGTCCAGCGACGCCGGTTCGGAGGCAGCCGGGTCGACCACCAGGGCGCCCAGCAGGCCGCCGACCACCTGCGGGTTCGGCACCTGGTGGGAGTGGTACCAGTAGGTCCCCTCCTGGGCGACGAAGCGGTAGACGTGGCTCTCTCCCGGCTTGATCGCGTCCTGGGTGACGCCGGCCACCCCGTCCATCGCATTGGGCAGGTCGACTCCGTGCCAGTGCAGGGTCATGCCGTCGGCGACGTTGTCGTTGGTGACACGCACCTCCACCAGCTGCCCGGCACGAGCGCGGATGGCGGGGCCGGGGGTGCTCCCGTTGAGGGTGAAGCCGTCGAAGTCCGGGACCCCGGGCAGGCTGATCCGCTCGGCGCGGGCGACCAGGTCGACGCGGACGTCGGCCGGAAGCGCCGGGTCGGGGACGAGGGTTGTGATGTCGATGCCGCCCGCGTCGTGGTGGCCGGGGTGGCCGGCCCCCTCCGGGCCGCCGCCATAGTCCGGGTACCCCATGTCGGTCATGGCGTAGGCGGACGGCAGCAGGCTGGCTGCCCAGAGCCAGCCGCCGCCCCCGAGCAGGAGGACTGCGGCCGCCATTCCCGCGCCGGCCCGCCAGCTCCTCACCTCAGACCCCGACGGTTCCGACCTTCGTCGCGGTGGTCGCGCCGGCCGCGGTCGCCCGCTTGGGCGTCCGCCAGGCCACGAGCGCCGCCGCGAACAGCAGCAGTGCGTTCAGGCCGTGGAAGAGCGCCAGCAGGGCCAGTTCACGGGCGGAGTAACCCAGGGTCATCTGCACCGCCACCAGGCCGAGCACGATGCCGGCCCACTTCAGCGCTCCCGGAACCTTCGTGAAGAAGGAGACCACCAGCAGCGCCAGCGCGACCGCCGGGATGGCGATGCCGCCGTTGACTCCGTGGACGATGAAGCCGATGATCTCGACGAACGGCATCGGGCCGTCGCCCTCCATCAACGACGCGTCGATGACGCCGCCGCCCGTGACGTAGGCGCCGATCCCGGCCGAAGCCCAGGCGTGCGAGGCTGCCTGCACGCCGACGAGCACGGCGATCGTCATCGCGAGAATCCGGTAGGTCTTGACCATCGGTCTCTCCCTTCGGTGGTGCGTGCCTCCACCGTCGCTCGCGGTTGTCCCGGGCGTCACGGGACAACCGTCCCGTCCCGGCGGGAATCGAGCGTGGGATCAGTAGTAGACGGCGATCCGGCCGCGGGGGCCGTCCACCACCTGCACCTGGGTGTCGAAGATGTCGGTCAGCACCTCGTCGCGCATCAGCTCCTCCGGGGAGCCGAAGCTGACCACGCGGCCGTCCTTCACCGCGCAGATCCAGTCGGCGTAGTGTCCGGCGAAGTTGATGTCGTGCAGCACGATCACGACGGTGCGGCCGAGTTCGGCGGCGGCCCGACGCAGCAGCTGCATCATCTGAACCGAGTGCTGCATGTCGAGGTTGTTGAGCGGCTCGTCGAGCAGCACGTACTCGGTGTCCTGGGCGAGCACCATCGCCACGTAGGCGCGCTGCCGCTGGCCGCCGGAGAGCTCGTCGAGGTAGCGGCCCTCCAGCTGGGCGAGGTCGAGGAAGTCGATCGAGCGGCTGATCACCTCCTCGTCCGCGGCGGTGAGCCGGCCCTTGGAGTGCGGGAACCGTCCGAAGCCGACCAGCTGGCGGACGGTGAGGCGGGTCACGAAGTGGTTCTCCTGGCGGAGCACCGACAGGATCTTCGCCAGGTCGGTGGAGTGGGTGCGGGCGATGTCGTAGCCGGCGACCTCGATGCTGCCGGCGTCCATGCCGAGCAGGCGCCCGATCATCACCAGCAGGGTCGACTTGCCGGCGCCGTTGGGGCCGACCAGGGCGGTGATGCCGCCGGCGGGGATGCTGAGGTCGACCGGGCCGATGGCGACCTCGGAGCTGTACTTCTTCAGCACCCCGGTGAGCGTGATCACAGGCGTCCCTTTCGCAGGATGTAGGTGAGGAAGAAGCCGCCGCCGACGACCTCGATGATGACGCCGACCGAGCCGGCGGCGTAGAAGACGTGCTTCAGGACGAAGTAGGCCCCGGCCAGCACCACGAAGCCGGTCAGCCAGGCGACCGGGAACACCAAGCGGTGGTCGTGGGTGTCGGCGAGCTGGTAGGAGAGCATCGCGACCAGGAACCCGAGGAAGGTGAGCGGGCCGACCAGCGAGGTCGACACCGCCATCAGCACCGACACCAGCAACAGCACCGCCATGGTCTGCCGCTGGTGCTCGACGCCGAGGTTGATCGCGGTCTCGCGCCCCAGGGCGAGGACGTTCAGCCGCCGGGTCTGCGACCACAGCAGCCCGCCGGCGACCGCGGCCAGCGGGACGGCGACGCCGAGGTAGCTGGCGTCGGCGTTGGCGACGCTGCCGATCAGCCGGGCCAGCAGCAGGTCGAACTCGCTGGGGGTGAGCAGCCGCTGCATGAAGGTGGAGACCGCGCCCATCGCGGCGCCCAGGATGATGCCGACCAGCAGCATGATCTGCATGTTGCCGCGACGGCCGGAAAGCAGCCAGCCGTACAGCAGCCCCGCGAAGGCCACCATCAGGCCGACCTGCAGCAGGTACTGCCCCACTCCCTGCACGGCCATGACGCCGGCCGCGCCGAGGAAGAACACCGCGCTGGTCTGCACCAGCACGTACAGCGACTCGAAGCCCATGATGGACGGGGTGATGATCCGGTTGTTCGTGACGGTCTGGAAGCTCACCGTGGCGATCCCCTGGCAGAAGCCGACCACGACCATGACGGCCAGGCTGGTGGCCCGCAGCCGGGCGATCGTCCAGAAGCCGTCGCTGCCCAGCGGCATCGGGTTGTCCCAGGCCAGCACGCCGAAGCCGAACAGCCCGGCGAGGACGGCGAGCGCCACGACGACGGCGGCGTAACGCCGCCGGGCCCGCGCGGTGGGCAGCGGGCCGGAGTGGCGGACGGGCGCGAGGGTCTCAGCCATGGCTGCGCTTCCGCAGCAGCAGGCCCAGGAAGACCACCGCGCCGACCATGGCCAGGATGGTGGAGGCGGGCACCTCGAAGGGCATGATGATGACCCGTCCGATGATGTCGCAGACGGTCACCACCGAGATGCCGACCAGGCAGACCCAGGGCAGGTTGGAGCGCAGGTCGTCGCCGCGGAAGAGCGAGACCAGGTTCGGCACCACCAGGCCCAGGAAGGGCAGGTTGCCGACCACCACCGTCACCACCCCGGTGGCGATCGCGATCAGGCAGGTGCCGAGCAGCACCACCCGGTCGTAGTTCAGGCCGACGTTGGTGGCGACCTCCTGGCCCAGCCCGGCGATGGTGAACCGGTCGGCGGCGATGAAGACCGCGACCACCACGACGACCACCACCCAGAGCGGCTCGTACTGGCCGCGCAGCACCGAGGTGAACGAGCCGGCGAACCAGATGCCCATGCTCTGCAGCATGTTGGTGGAGATCGCGAGGTAGGTGGAGATCGCCCCCACCACCGCGCCCAGCATCATGCCGACGATCGGGACGATCACCGAGGAGCGCAAAGTGACCCTTCGCAGGAAGGCGAAGAAGACCATGGTGCCGATGAAGGCGGTGATCACCGCCACCGTCATCTTCACCAGCAGCGAGGCCTCGGGCGCGATCACCATGGTGAGCAGCAACCCGAGCCCGGCCCACTCGGTGGTGCCGGTGGTGGTCGGCTCGACGAACCGGTTCTGGGTCAACTGCTGCATGACCAGGCCGCACATCGCCATCGCGGCCCCGGCGAGCACCAGCGCGATGGTGCGCGGGATGCGCGTGATGGCGAACATCTGCGACCCGTCCTCGGCCCCGAAGACGTCGTACACGCCGACGAACAAGGACCCGACCACGAGCGCCGCCGTGACGACCAGCCCGATCAGCAGCGGCCAGGTGAACAGCCGTCCGCGTCCCGGTTGGGGACGCGGCTCAGCCGCCGGAGGCGAATCCGGCGGCTGAGCGGGGGTGGGACTGTCTGCCAGCGCGGTCATGACGCCGGCTTCCGGCTGGTCAGGCCTTCTCCAAGGCGTCCGCAAAGGCGTTGAAGAAGGTGGTGTAGGTCTGAATGCCCTCGTTCAGGTAGGTGTACTGGGGCATGTAGACGATCCGCTGCTCCTTCACGGCGGTGACGTTCTGCAGCGCCTCAGAGTTGGCGAGCAGTTCGTTGGCCGGCTTGTAGTTGCCGTCGCCGGCGTCGCCGCCGATGCCCGCGTCGCGGTCCATCACCAGGATCCAGTCCGGGTTGGAGTCGGCGATCGCCTCGACCGAGATGTCGTCGCCCTGGTGGTCGGTGGAGCCGTCCACCGAGAGCGCCGGGGTGAGGCCGAGGATCTCGAAGACCGGGCCGAGGGTGCGGCCGGCGCCCGGGGCGGCGTAGTTGATCTCGCCGCCGGAGGTGATCACGGCCATGACCTTCTTGCTGGGGTCGTAGGCGGCCTTCACGCGGGCGATCGAGGCGTCGAAGTCGGCAACCAGGGCGGCCGCCTTGTCCTGCTGGGCGAAGACCTCGCCGAGGACGGTCACCTGGCGCTTGAGCTCGGCGTCGAAGGGCTGGCCCTCGCGCGGGTCGAGTTCGACGATGGCGGCGTTCGGAACCAGCGTCTTGAGGTCGTTGTAGTAGGAGGCGAACCGCTGGCCGTTGACGATCAGGTCCGGCTCGACGGCGACGACCGCTTCGAGGTTGGGCTCGCTGTGCAGCCCGAGATCCACGATGGAGGCATCGGTGGCGTAGGCCAGGTCGCCCGGGATCAGCGGCAGCGGGGCGGCGGCCAGCGTGATGCCCCACTCCTGCAGGGTCTGGAAGATCCGGTTGTCGGTGGCCACGACGCTGGTCGCAGGCACCGGGACGGTCTGGGCGCCGTGGTTGTCCTCGACGGTGACCGTCGTCGGCGCGGCGGGGGCGGTGGAGGAGGCGGAGGTCTCAGGGGACGGGGTGGTCTGCCCGGCAGGGGTCTGGCCGGCGCAGGCGCCGAGCGCGAGGGCGGCGCCCAGCAGGAGTGCGGCGGGGGCCGTACGACGTCGGGTGGTGATCACTGGGGGATTCTCCTGTTTCGGTTTGGTGTCTGGTCAGCGGTTTTTCACCCTATGATTGATTTTCGTCAGATAGACGTAGGGAAAATCCGCCAAGGCAAGGCTTGCCTAAGACCCAGGGAGAAGTCAAAGCATGTCAGAGTCTGAGACCCGCCAGGCGTTCACCCTCACCCGGCAGCCGAACGAGCTGCGCCGCCGCAGGGTGAAGGTGCGCGACTTCCACCAGATCACCCCCGCCTACCGTCGGGTCGTGCTCGAAGGCGCCGATCTGGCCGGGTTCACCTCCCCCGCCGCGGACGACCACCTGCGGATCTTCTTCCCGCCCGTCGGGCAGCCGCTGCCGGAGCCGACCGACGACGGGATGCCCGCCGGCCTGGAGAGCCGCGAGTACACCCCCTTCGCCTGGGACGGACGCAGCTGGCTGGCGCTCGACTTCGTGCTGCACGGCCACGGCCTGGCCTCGGCCTGGGCGCAGTCGGCCCAGCCGGGCGACGAGGTCTTCCTCGGCGGGCCGCGCGGCTCGCTGGTGATGGCCGGCGCCCCGGACTGGTGGCTGCTGGCCGGCGACCTCACCGCCCTGCCCGCGATCCGCCGCCACCTGGCCGCCGTGCCCGCCGGAACCCCGGTGGACGTGGTGCTGCTCAGCGACGACCCCGCCGACGAGCAGGAGCTCACCTCGGCGGGCGATCTCAACCTCGCCTGGGTGCACCCGGCTCCAGGCTCCGCCCCCGGCGACGTCACCCCGCTGCTGGACGCGCTGGCCGGGCTCCCGTCGCGCGAGGGCGACGGCTTCGCCTTCGTCGCGGCCGAGCAGGCCGTGGTCTCCCCCGCTCGCGCCTACTTGATCGAGCGCGGCGTCGACCTCGAACGCGCAGTCGTCAAGGGGTACTGGAAGCGGGGAACCAGCGAATATCACGCGCCCCACGGCACCGCCGCCACTGCCTGAGTGGCAGACTGCGGGGATGGAACGCACCACGCCCCGGATCAAGCGGATCTACCAGCCGGCCGACCCGGCGGACGGCTTCCGGGTGCTCGTCGACCGGCTCTGGCCGCGAGGCGTCAGCAAGCAGAAGGCGGATCTCGGGCTGTGGCTGAAGGAGATCGCGCCCAGCACCGAGCTGCGCACCTGGTGGGACCACGACCCGGCGAGGCTGGCGGAGTTCACCGCCCGTTACCACGCCGAACTCGACCAGAACCCGGCGGTCGCCGAACTGCTCGGCGTCCTGGACGCCCACCCGGTGGTGACCCTGCTGTACGGCGCCCGCGATCCCGTCCTCAACCAGGCCGCCGTGCTGCGGGACTACCTGGCCGGCCTCACGCCCGGGCGTAGCGACCCAGGTCTCGGCTGAGCTCCTCGAACAGGTCCTGGTTGAGGCGGAAGGCGACCTTCACCTCGTCCACCACGGCGGCCTGCTCCGCCGCGGTCAGCGGCAGGGCGTCCAG
>CAZLWS010000057.1:10276-18082 GCA_964563205.1 uncultured Propionibacteriaceae bacterium
TCACCTCGTCCACCACGGCGGCCTGCTCCGCCGCGGTCAGCGGCAGGGCGTCCAGGCGGGCGCGGTAGGCGTCCTTGTAGGGCTTCGGCTTGGGGATCGCGTCGAACCGGTAGAAGGCCAGTCCGTCGCGATCCAGGCCGTAGCTGCGGCCGAGGATGCGGCCGATCGCCTGGCCGCCGGAGAGGTCGCCGAGGTAGCGGGTGTAATGGTGCGCGACGTAGCCGGCCGCGCCGACCGCCTTGATCCGCCGGGCGTAGGCGTCGGCCGCCGGGCTGTCGATCTGGGGCAGGCCGTCACGGGCCCAGAACGCCAGGTCGGCGTCGAGCGCCGGCAGCCGCTCCAGCGCCGGGTCGAGCAGCACCCCGGCCACCGGGTGGCCGGCCCAACTCGTGGATTCCAGGGCCGCGTAGACCGGTCGCAGCCGGGCCAGGTACGCCAGGTAGCCGGCCTCGTTGATCTCACCGGCCAGCAGCTTCGCCATGAAGGACGAGGTCTCGGCGGCGGTGTGCTCGGCCTGCGAGCCCTCCCGCATCTGCACGGAGAGTTCGGTCAGTACAGCGGTCATGGTTCCTCCCGGTTCCTTCCGGGCAAGAATATGACACCGTGTCACTAAAAGGCGAACACCGTGTCAGAAAAAGGTTCGCTTCGGGACGACGACGGGGCGCCCGTCGGGGGTGTCGGTGAGGATGTGCACCGCCAGGCCATAGACCTCGCCGATCAACTCGGCGGTGAGCACTTCGGCCGGAGGCCCGGCGGCGACCAGTTCGCCCCGGCTCAGCACGGCGATCCGGTCCGCCCAGGCGGCGGCCAGCGAGAGGTCGTGCAGGACGGTGACGACCGTCCGTCCGGCGGCGGCGAGGCTGCGGGCGATCGCCATCACGTCCTCTTGGTGGCGCAGGTCGAGGGCGGCGGTGGGTTCGTCCAGCAGGACGACCGGGGTGCGCTGGGCCAGCACCCGCGCCAGCGACACCCGGGCTCGTTCGCCGCCGGAGAGCTCGGTGAACCTCCGCCCGGTGAGCGCCTCGGTGTCGGTGAGTCGCAGCGCCTCGGCGACAGCCTCGTCGTCCTCGCCGGATTCCGGACGGCCCTGCCAGGGGCTGCGTCCCATCTCGATGACCTCGGCGACGGTGAACGGGAAGCTGACCAGTTGGCCTGCAGCAGCACTGCGCGTTCCCGGGCCAGGTCGCGGTGGGGCCATTCCGGCAGCGGACGGCCGGCCAGCGCGACCGTCCCGGCGGCCGGCGGCAGGTCTCCGGCCAGCACCCCGAGCAGGGTCGACTTGCCGGCGCCGTTGGGCCCGACCAGGGCCAGCACCTCGCCGGGGGCGATGTCGAGGTGGAGGCCGGCCAGCACCGTCCGGCCGCCGAGGCGGCAGTCGAGGCCGCGCACCTGGTAGCTGCTCATGCGCGCTCTCCGCGTCGTTGTTCGGGGTCCCCGCGACGTTGTTCGGGGGAGCGCAGCGGAGGAGAAGAACGTCGTGGGGCAATCATGCCCAGCCTCCGGCCCGGGAGCGGGTGAGGCGCACCAGGTAGAAGAAGAACGGCCCGCCGATCAGGGCGGTGAGCATGCCGATCGGCAGGTCGGAGCCGGTCACCAGGGTGCGGGCGATCAGGTCGGCCCAGACCAGCAGCGCGGCGCCGCCGACCGCCGAGGCCACCAGCAGCGGACGGTGCGCCGGCCCTTGCAGCATGCGCACCAGGTGTGGCACCACCAGCCCGACGAACATGATGATGCCGACGAAGGCGACCCCGACCCCGGTCAGCAGCGCGACCAGCAGGATCGAGACGATCCGCAGGCGTTCCACCCGCAGCCCGAGGTGGGTGGCGGTGCGTTCCCCCAGCGCCAGCAGGTCGTAGCGGCGTCCGAGCGCGATGGCCGCCGCTGTGGCCGGCACGCCGACCGCGGCGACCAGCAGCACCTCCGACCAGCGTGAGCCGTTCATCGAGCCCAGCTGCCAGAACACGATCTGCTCCCGGGAGCCGCTGTCGGCGATGAACATGACCAGGGCCAGCCCGGCCCCGGCGAAGGCGTTCACGGCGATGCCGGTGAGCAGCAGGGTGACCACCTCCGTCCGGCCGCCGGAGCGGGCGGTGAGGTAGACCCCGCCAGTGGCCAAGGCTCCGCCGGCGAAGGCGAGGGCGGCGACCGCCCAGCCGCCCAGCACGGCGGCGCCGAAGGCGATCGCGACGCCCGCGCCCAACGCGGCGCCCGCCGAGACGCCGACCACGCCGGGTTCGGCCAGCGGGTTGCCGAAGACCGCCTGCATCACCGCGCCGGCCACCGCCAGGGTGGCGCCGGCGAGCAGGCTCATCGCCACCCGCGGGAAGCGGATCTGCAGCAGGGTCTGCTCGACGATCGGGTCGGACGGACGCCAGCCGGTGTCGAGGCCGAGGCCGTGCAGGGCGGCGCCGATGACGTCGCCGGGGCCGGCCGGCAGCTGGCCGACCGCGGCCGAGACCAGGATGCCGGCCGCCAGCAGCGTGGCGAAGCCGGCCAGGACGAGGCCGCGTCGGGTTGCGCTCATCCGAGGTAGACGGCGCGGGCCAGCGCGGTGACGACGCCCGCCGAGCGGGGCCCGAAGGAGAGCAGGTCGGCGTCGGCCATGTCGACCAGCCGGCGGCGCTCGCCGGCCGGCGTGAGCGCGATCGCCGGCTTGTCGGCCAGCAGGCCGTCCACCCCGCCGGCCGACTCCAGGCCGTGGGTCATCACCAGGATCAAGTCGGGGGCGGCGGCCACCATGGCCTCGTCGGTGAGCGGCTGCAGCTGGGCCCAGCCCAGCTCGGCGGCGACGTCCTTCCCGCCCACCGCGCGGATCAGCTCCGACGCCCCAGAGTCCTCGCCGAACAGGTAGTAGACGCCGGAATTGCCACGGATGTAGAGGAACACCATCCGCAGCGGCTCGCTGGCCGGGGCCAAGGCCTGGGCCTCCGCCACCGCCTGTTCGACCTCGGCCGTGGTGCGCTGGGCGAGCGCCTCGCCGGTCTCGGGCAGGCCGAGCGCGGCGCCCACCTCGCGGGCCAGCTCGGCGGCCCCGGCGAAGCTGGCCTTGTTGCTGACGAAGATGACCGGCACCCCGGTGTCGGCTAGCTGCTCGACCACGTCGCGCGGGCCCATCGAGCCGTCGGTGAGGATGACGGTCGGACGCTGGGCCATCACCGCCTCGGCGTTGACCGCGTGGCCCTCGGAGGTGATCAGCGGCAGGTCCTCGGCGCCCGGGAAGCTGGTGGAGACGTCGCGGGCGACCAGGTTCTCCCCCAGCCCGAGCGCCCACACGGTGGCGGCGATCGAGCCGGCGAGGTCGAAGGCGACGATCCGGGAGGTGTCGGTGACCGTCACCTGGCGGTCGCCGCCGCGGTGGTGGGAGGCGACGGTGGCCGGCAGTCGCTGCTGTTCGGCGCTGTCGATCACGGTGACCTCGCGGTGCTCGAGGGCCGCGGTGCTGGGGCCGGTGATCGAGCGGGGATCGGCGGGCGCCGAAGTCGCGGCGGGCGTCGCCGGCTGGGTGGCTGCGGGCGCCGGCGAGCCGGCGCAGCCGGCAAGCAGGGCGAGCGCGGCCACGACGCCGATCGCACGCCTCACCCGACGCCTCCGCGGCGGCGCATGACCAGGACGGTCGCGCCTGAGGCGATCACGGCGCCGATGAGGCCGCCGCCCACCCAGGGGACCCAGCCGAACCGTCCCGGGCCTGCCGGCGGCGGCAGCTCGGAGGGTGCGTCCGTCGCTTCGGGGGCGGCGGGGGTCTCGGCGGGCGTGCTGGCTTCCGGCGCCACGGTGGTGCAGTCGGCGCCGAGCCGGTAGCTGAGGGTCACCGGGTCGAAGGCGGTGCCGGCCGGGTAGTTCGGGAAGGCCGCGCTGCCCTCGGCGGTGAGGGTTGCCGGGATGTCGCTGAGGGTGGTCAGGTCGCCGTCGGCGGCGGCCGCCGCCTCGGCCAGGTCGAGCTCGACGAACGGCACCCGGGCGAGCTCCTGGCGGTTCTCCTTGCCGGCCATCGCGTCGTCCATGCTGGTGCCGGTGTAGTCGACCACCAGGGTGGCGGCGTCCGGGCCGTCGAACCGCACCGTCGGGTTGGCGACCGTGCTGTCGAGCAGCCCGTCGTGGCCGGTGAACCGGATGCCGCCGGTGAAGTCGAGCTCTCCGGGGCCTTCCGGCGACCGCCCGCCGGCGCCGGCGCTCCAGGTGAACAGCGGGGTCGTGTAGCTGGCGTTGCCCGAGGTGGTCCAGTCGCCGTTGGCGATCATCCCGGAGACGTAGGCGCGGAAGCTCTCCTTGAATCCCCAGCTCAGCGTCGCCTCGACGGCCGGGCACATCGTGAGCGCATTGGAGGTCGTGGCCTCCGGATCCGGCGCGGCGGAGGTGGCGGTGGCCGTGGGACTGGCCGAGGGAGTCGGCGTGGCGGACGGGGTGGCCGCGGCCGCGACCAGCTTCGTGCCCGACGCCACCGAGGAGCGCGAGCCGATGGTGAAGCTGACCGAGTCGAGCCGGGCGCCAGCCTCGTAGAACGCGTTCCCGTCGTAGGAGAACACCTTGACGCCGGCCTTGGTCAGGGTGGCCGGAACCCCCGAGTAGGTGACCGCGCGCCCGGAGGTGCTGCGCTTGCCCGAGCCCAGGTCGAGGTTCGCGATGTCGATCCGGCCCTGCCCGGTCGCGCTGACCGACAGCACCCCGGAGGAGCCGGAGACCCGCACCGCCGGGTCGGAGAAGGTGAGGTCGAGTTCGCCGTGGTGGCCGGTGAACCGCACCTTCCCCTTGTAGCGGGTGGCGCCGTCCGCGTCCGGCAGGTCGGCGGTGGTGCTCGACTGCCCGAACTTGTAGCCGCCGCCGGAGGCGCCCGCGCCGCCGGAGACCGTGATCGCGCCCTTCGCGATCGGCCCGGTGACGTAGCTGCGGAAGGAGGACTTGACCCCCCAGCTGAGCGACCCGCCGCGGGGTTTGGCCGGCTTGGCGGTCGTCTCGCTGGGGGTCGGTGTGGGGACGGGGGTGCTGGGGGTCGTTGTGGCGCTCGGCGTGGGCGCCGGGGTCGCGTTCTCCACCGGCTCGGGCGGAGCGGTCGGGACGACCGGCACGCCGCCCTCGACCTGGAGGGTCAGACTCAGCGGATCGAGCTCGGCGCCGGGCGGGTACATCGGGCTGCCGTCATAGGCGAAGACCGCCGCACCAGCCGCGGTCAGCCGGGTGGCCGCGCCGGAGATGGTGACGGTCCCCTCGCTGACGCTCACGGCGCCGGCCAGATCGACCGAGGCGAACCTGAGGCCCGGATGGCTGATCCCGTCGCTGGAGCGGGCGTCCACCAGCAGCACCACGGTGCTGCCGACCTGCAGCCGCAGGTTCGACAGAGTGAGGTCCAGTTGGCCGCCATGACCGAGATAGCGGACGCCGCCGCCGGTCTTCACCTGGCTCGGCCAAGTTCCCGACGTCGCCGGATAGCTGATGACGGCGGCGTCGGCGGCGGCCGGCGGCGTGAACGTGATCGACCCCTGCGCGATCGGACCGAGAATGTAGCTGCGGAACGACTCCTTCAGCCCCCAGCGGAGAGCTCCACCGGTCACCGCCGGCTCGGCTTCGGAGGGATCGGAGGCCGTCGCCGTGGGCGCGGGGTCGTCCACAGCCGCCGCGAAGGAGGCCACCGACTCGACAGTCTCGGCAGCGAGCGGGTCTGGGTCGGCTGCCGCGGGCTCCAGCTCGGCTCGGTCGTGGGGATCGCTCGTCGTCGCGGGCTCGGAAGGCTCCTTCGAAACGGGTTCGGGCGCTGGTTCAGGCTTCGGCTCAGGAGCTTCCTCCGCGGGCGCCGCTTCGGCGCTCGCCACCGGTTCAGGCTCGTCGCCCGGATCGGCCATGGCCGCCAAGGGCATCCAGCCCAGGACCAGCCCAGCCATCACCAGGGACGCCCACGCCCGGATCTTCCTCGCGCGCACGCCGTCCCCTCACTGCCGTCTTCCAGAGCGAACATTATGTTAGGCGATCCTTTCGGAATGACCTAAGGTGAGCCTGACCTTTGGCTTGGTAAGCCTCACCTAACCGATTCTTTGGGAGGAATCCGCATGACCTCGCACCCTGCCCTGAGGAGCCGGCCCGGCCGCGCGCTCAGCGTCGGCCTGGCCAGCGCCCTGGCACTCGGCGCCCTCGGCTTCATCAGCCCCGCCGCCCAGGCCGCTGGCGAACCCACCGTGACAGTCTCCGAGACCTCGTTCACCGAGGCCGAGACCGCCACCGTGACCGTGACCGGCACCGGCTTCAACCCCGGCGACGCGATCGCCACTCGTCCGCCGCTCGCTCCCGGCACGGGTGGCGTCTACATCGCCGCCGGCAAATTCGCTGAGGTGTGGCGGCCCAGCGCGTCAGCCGCCTCCAGCACCCGCAAGACGCTGGCCGCGCCCGACGGTCTGCACTGGGCGATTCCCGCGGAGCGGATCGGCGAAGCCGGACTCGGCGTTCAGAACGGCGCGATCCCCCTCAACGAGGACGGCACCTTCACCGCGGAGATCACCCTCTCGAAGAGCCTGCTCGACGCGATCTCCGGGCTCACCGACACCCATGTCAACTACGGCATCTACGTCTATCCCGGCGGCGGCGCCAGCAACGCGTCCTGGGAGAAATACATCCCGATCACCTTCACTCCGGCCCCGGAGTTGACCGACTACGCGCTCACCGTCACCACCTTGACGCTGGACAAGGACGGCACCACCTTCGGCGCCGCGGCCAAGGCGACCGCCACCGTCAAGACCAAGGGCGGCGAGGACGTGACCGGCGGACGAGTCCAGCTGAGCGGCCACGGCGCCACCCAGATCGCTCAGGTCACGAACGGCAAGGTCACCTTCGACCTGCCCAAGGGCACTGCCGTGGGCACGCACACCCTGATCGCGGAGTATTCCGGCCGGGGCGTCAACCTCGCCTCGACGAGCACCACCCGCCTGAAGGTCGCCAAGGCGAAGGCCTCGGCCAAGGTGGCGGTGACCACCAAGCCGACCTCGAAGAAGACCGGCGCCGGCGCCCTCACCATCCAGGGCGCGGCGGATGTCGTCGCCCCGTCCGGCACCGCGTCCGTCCGGTTCACCAAGGGCAAGTCCACCAAGACCGTCACCGTGACCCTCGCCGACGGTCAGGCCGCGGTGAAGATCCCCAAGCTGAAGAAGGGCACCTGGAAGGTCACCGTCAAGTACAACGGCGACGCCCAGTACAACTCCTTCGGCTACACCAAGACGGGCAGCATCAAGGTGAAGAAGTAGCTGCCGCCTGACCTCAGGCCGACACCGCCGCGCGCACGAAAGCCGCGGTGGTGTCGGCCGAGGCATGTCTGGCGTTCAACGCGGCGTGGATCAGCGACACCGTGCCGTTCAGGTCCGTGATCGCGAACTCGCCGGAGGCCATCCCCTCGGCGAGGATCTCGCGCAGCGCCGCCTCGACCGAGACGATGTGCCGGCGGAGTTCGCGGATCGCCTCGGGCGAGAGCAGGGCGGTCAGCTCCGGCCCGAAGCCCAGGTGGAACTCGCTGGTGGCGCGGACGTGGTGCCGGACGTAGGCCTCCAGGCGGGCGGGCGGCGAATCCGCCGCGGCCAGCGCCTGCTCCAGGGCGGCGAGGTAGCGTGCGGTCTCCTCGCTGGCGAAGGCCACCACCACGGCTTCCTTGTCGCGGAAGTGGTTGTAGAGCGAGGTGCGGCCGACTCCGGCGGCCTCGGCGAGGTCGGCCATGGTGATCGCGTCGAAGCCGCGCTGCGTCATCAGCCCGGCGAACGCGGCGAACACCCGCGCCCGCGTGGCGACGCGGTGCTCCGCCAGCGACGCTCCCCTGATCCTCGGCACGGGGTCAGG
>CAZLWS010000058.1:0-17622 GCA_964563205.1 uncultured Propionibacteriaceae bacterium
GGCGAGATCGCCCAGCAGCTGGTCGGCATCGCGCTGAAGGGGTCGGACGAGGACGCCCGCCTGATGCGCCACTACGTCGACAACGTCGTCCGGGAACGCGCCCGAACCAGCCGCGACTGGAAGGCCTTCTTCCAGGCCGCGGACGGCCTGTGGCGCTGACCGTGCCACGCCTCGCCCGCGCACTGGAGTCGCTGCGCCGCTGGGGCGAGGCAGGGGTGCACCTGGCGCCGATCCGGCACCACTCGCCGGGTTGCGCTTTGGCACTCACCGCGCTGCTGGACGAGGTGCGGCCCAGCACCGTCCTGATCGAAGGACCGCGGGAGTACAGCGCCCTGCTGCCCGCGCTGGCCGACGAGCGGACCCGTCCGCCGATCGCGGTGCTGTCGATCGACTCCGGGCACTCCGCGTTCTACCCGCTGGCCGACTTCTCCCCCGAATGGGTGGCACTGCGCTGGGGGATCGACACGGGGGCGACCGTCGACTTCATCGACCAGTCCTGGGCCGACCAGCACGATGACGACGATCCGGGCGCCCTGGTGCGCACCCTGCAGGCCGAGCAGCACCTGGCCCACAGCGCGGGG
This sequence comes from uncultured Propionibacteriaceae bacterium, assembly GCA_964563205.1. GTDB lineage: Bacteria > Actinomycetota > Actinomycetes > Propionibacteriales > Propionibacteriaceae > Propionicimonas. Next base: position 582 of record CAZLWS010000058.1, read on the forward strand.
ATCGCCCGGCTCGCCGCCGAACTCGGCTGCCGCGATCACGACGAGGTGTGGGAGCACCTCTTCGAGCTGCGCACCGGCAGCCAGTTCGCCGACTGGCGCGGCTACTTCACCGAGGTGCTGGCCTGGGCCGCGCTCGCCCGGCTGGAGTGCGACAAGGCGCTGCTGGACGGCGACGGCACCCACGCCCGCGAAGCCGTGATGGCGGCGATGCTGGCCCGGCACCGCGAGACCTCCGAGGGCCCGATCGTGGTGGTGACCGGGGCCTTCCACACCCTCGCCCTGCTGGAAGCCCTCGACGACACCCCCGAGGGCCGCTGGGTGACCGGACGCGACCCCGGCGACCTGGACGTCAAGCGTCCCGCCTGGCTGATCCGCTACGACCACACCCGTCTGGACGGCCTGCGGGGCTACGGCGCCGGCATGCCCGCCCCCGGCTTCTGGCAACGCGCCTGGGACGCCGACCACTCGTCCCTGACGATCGACGTCCTGCTCGACGTCGCGACGGAGCTGCGCGCCCAGGGCGAGCACCTGAGCTCGGCGGACATCACCGCCGCGGCCCAGCACGCCCACGGGCTGGCGGCGCTGCGGGGACGGGCCTGGCCGGGGCGCACCGATCTGGCCGACGCCATGCTGAGCTGCTTCGTCCGCGACGACTCGGGGTTGTCGGGTCCGCTGGGCCGGGCGATCGGCAAGGTGTTCGGCGGCACCGCGCTGGGCGACCTGCCGCCGGGCCAGGCCGCTCCCCCGCTGGTCGCCGAGGCCCGGGCGACGGCAGCCAGGCTGCGCTTCGTGGTGGACGACGGCGCCACCCGGACGGTCAGCCTGGACACCGCCCGCAAACCCCGTCACGTGGCCCGGCGCGAGTTCCTGGCGACCATGCGTTTCATCGGCTCGGGCTTCGCCCGGCAGACCGGCGGCGCCGACCTGGTCAGCGGCACCGGGCTGGGCCAGCTCTTCGAGGAATGGGAGTACGCCTGGATGCCACCCGTCGAGGTCGCCCTGATCTCGATCTCGCACCAGGGCGGCACCCTTGACGAGGTGCGCAGCCGCCGGATCGCCGAGCAGCTGACCGAGCAGGTCGGCAACGCCCAGGCGGTGGCCGGCATCCTGGCCGAATTGGTGGCGATGGGCGCGCTGGACGAGCTGCCCGCGGTGCTGGCCGGGCTGCAGGCCAGCTACGACGCCGATTCCTCGCTGGCTTCGGTGGTCGGCAGCCTGCACCGGGTGACCGGCCTGCTCACCGAGGCCGGACGGCTCGCGCTGGGCGGGCACGCCGGCGAGCTGCGTCCGCTGCTGGCGAGCGGGCTGGCGGCGTCCGCCTATCTGGTCGGCCCGCTGGCCGAGGTCGCGGAATCCGAGGCTGAAGCGGCCTGCCGGGCGGTGCTGAGCCTGCGGGAGTTGCTGCGCCGGCTGCTCGAGGGCGATCTGGACGTGGACGCCGAGGCGCCGGCCCGCGAGCTCACCCGGCTGCGGCAACGTCCCACCGCCGCCCGGCTGCACGGCTGCCTGGTCGCGATCGCCTACACCGACGCCGAGATCGACGCCGCCGAACTGGGGACGGAGGTCGCCGCCCACCTGCATCCGGGAGCCGACCCGGATCGGCTCGCCGCCTTCCTGCTGGGGCTGCTGCAGGCCGCCCCCGACCTGATCCTGCACTCCCCCGAACTGCTGGACGCCCTGAACGCCCGGCTGGCCGAGTTCGAGCCGGAGGCCTTCTTCCAGATCCTCCCCGACCTGCGGCAGGCCTTCACCTGGCTGCGTCCCGCCGAGACCGCGCAGCTGGCCTCCCAGATCGCCGAACGCACCGGCGCGGAGGTGGCCGGCCTGGACGCCGTCCTCCGCTTCGACCCCGCCCTGGCCGCCGCCGCCCAGGCCGTCGAGCGCGACCTGCTGGCCTCGCTGGCCCGCGACGGTCTCACTGGGAGCCGCTCATGACCTCCCACAGCGCCCTCGCCCTCGCTAGGTCGAAGATTGTGCACCGAACTCGGTGGGAAATCTTCGAGTTAAGCGAGTTGGCCGACGAGTGGAGGCTGCCATGAACGCTGAACTCGCACGGCGCTGGCGGCTGGTGCTGGGGCGGTACGCCGACCAGCAGCTGCCGACCGCCTCGGGGGACGCCGAGCTGGAGACCACGCTGGCTTACCTCTACGACCGGGAGTACGAGGCCCGCGGGCACCGGCGGGCGTCCGGCGGGGGCGGCAGCCTCGACCCGTCCGCGCTCACGGCGCTGAACTGGCTGGGCCGCGCCCGGAAGCTGTTCCCCAACTCCACCCTGGAACGGATGGAACGCGACGCGGTCACCAAGTACGGCATTGACGAACTGCTGGCCGACCCGGCGGCGGTGTCGAACCTGCAGGCCAGCCCAGAACTGGCCAAGGCGCTGCTGCGCACCCGGGGACGGCTCGACCCGGCCACCGCCGCCGGGGTGCGGGTGCTCATCGCGAAGGTGGTCGCCGACATCGTGGCGCGGCTGCGTCCGAAGTTCACCACCGCGCTGACCGGCTCCCGCGCCCGTCACCAGCGCACCAACCACGCCTCGCTGCGCAACTTCGACTGGCGCCGGACCATCGCCGCCAACCTGGCCAACGTCGACCCCGAGACCGGACGGATGCTGGTCGAGCAGGTGCGGTTCACCGGACGGCAGCGCCGCCGCAACCTCGACTGGCAGGTCATCATCCTGGTGGACCAGTCCGGCTCGATGGCGGGTTCGGTGCTGCACAGCGCGGTGTCGGCGGCGATCCTGGCCGGGCTGCCGGGGATCAGCGTCCGGCTGGTGCTCTTCGACACCGGCCTGGCCGACCTCAGCCACCTGGCCAGCGACCCGGTCGAGGTGCTGCTCACCTCGCAGCTGGGCGGCGGCACCGACATCGCCCAGGCGATGGGCTACGCCGAGAAGCTGGTCGCCCAGCCCACCCGGACGATCGTGGCGCTGATCAGCGATTTCGACGAAGGCGGCTCGGTCTCCGCCCTGCTGGCCAGCGTCCGCCGGCTGGCGGGTTCAGGCGTCCGGCTGCTCGGCCTGGCCTCCCTCGCCGACGAGGGCGACCCCTGGTACAACCGCCAGATCGCCGCCCGGCTGGCCGCCGCCGGCATGGAGATCGCCGCCATGACCCCCGACCGCTTCGCCGAGTGGCTCGCCGAGGTGACCCAGTGACCCTGCCCGTCTGGCTCGCCGGCATCGCCGCCCTGGACGACGACGCGCTCGCCGCCCTCGCCAACCGCGGCCTGCTGCGCCGAGCGGCCAAGCTGGCAGACGCCGTCGCCCTGGTCACTGCCGACGACCAGGCGGTGGAGGTCGACTGCGAGCAGTTCCGCGTCCGGCTGCTCCCGGCGGGTCCGACCGCCGCCCGCTGCCCCTGCCCGGTCGCCGGAGTCTGCGTCCACCTGGTCGCCGCCTGGCTCTGGACGCGGACAGTTGCGCCAGCCGGTGGTGAGATCCCGGATCAAGTCCGGGATCTCTCCCGATCACCCGCCGAGCCGAGTCCGTCGCCGGAGCCCACGCTCTCCGCCGCTCAGCGCCAGTCCGCCACCGAGGTGGCGGAGGTGATCGAGCGGCTGGTCGCCACCGGGCTCTCCCAGGCCGGGGCTGGCGCGATCGACCGGCTGGCCCGGGCCGGGCAGCGGGTCCGGCTGGAGCGGCTGCTGCTGCTCGCCCGCCTGGTCGACACTGCGAGCGGACGGCTGCGCGCCCTCGTCCGCCGGGACGACGCCACCGGCGAGACGGCGACCCTCTCCGCGCTGGCGCAGGCCTGGGCGCTGGCCGTCCGGCTCCGCGACGCCGCCTCCGCGGCGCCCGAGGCGCTGCTCGGCGCCCGGTCGCAGCACGAGGCCGAGGTGGGACGGCTGGTTCCACTGGCGGTCCGCTGGTGGACCTCCGCCGCGGGCGCCCGCGGCCTCACCTTCCACGCCTTCGACCTCGACCACGACCGTCTCGAGGAGGCCGCCAACGGCCGCGCCGCCGGCAGCGATCCCAGCTTCCATGGCGGCTGGGACGTGCCGCTGCTGTGGGGCGCCTCGCCGTCCCAGCTCAGTTCCGGGCAAGTCCGGCTGACCGGCGCCGAACGCCGCGACGACGGCACGCTCAGCCCGACCGTCCGCACCCGCGCAAGCGTGCAGCCCTGGGGCGAGCTCGACCTGGACGCCCTCGCCACGTCGGTGAACCGGCAGTCCGGCGGGCTGGCCCGCACCGGCTTCGGAGTCACCGCCGACCCCGTCCGGCTGATCCGGCCGCGCCGCCAGTTCGGGCTCGGCGCGATCGAACTGGACGAGGTCGCGCAGCAGCTGGTGTGGCCGGTCACCGACGTGGCCGGCGCCACCCACCGCCTCGCCCTGCCGGCCACCGAACACCACGTCCGGCTGCTCACCTGGCTGGTGGAACAGAGCCGGCTGCTCGCGGTGACCACTGTCGGCTTCCGCCCCGAGGCGGTCTTCCTGCCGGATTCGGCCGGCCCCCGGCTGGTCTCGCTGAGCCTGAGCCCCCTGCCACTGCACCAGATCGGCCCCTCGTGGCGCCGCCGCATCCTGAAGCTCGACCAGCACCGCCGCGCCGACGTCCCGCTGCGCGAACCCACCGAGCTGCAGCGGCTCTGCGCCGCCTGCGCCGACGTGGTCGAAGCCCTCGCCGCCACCGGACGCCCCACCGCCACCCCCCGGCAGGCGGAAGCCCTCACCCACCGCATCGCCCAAGCCGACGACCTGGGTCTCGCCACGCTCGCCGCCGCCCTGCGGCCGTTGACCGGCACGGCCATCCCGTCCGACCTGCTCTGGGCCCGCTTCGTCCTGGATCGGATGGAAGCCCTGTCCACCTGACTGGTCCCCAGGGCTCGAGCCGATCAACCGCCCGTGGCGCTCAGCGGTCGACGCGGGCTGAGCCGCCGCCGGCGAGTTTCAGGATCTCGGCTTTGGTGGCCATGGTGGTGTCGCCCGGGGTGGTCATCGCCAGGGCGCCGTGGGCGGCGCCGTACTCCACCGCGGTCTGCAGGTCCTCACCTGTCAGCAGCCCGTAGATCAGGCCGGAGGCGAACGAGTCGCCGCCGCCGACCCGGTCGAGGATCTCCAGGTGCGGCCGCAGGGTGGCCCGCACCAGGCCGCTGGCCGGCGACCAGGCGATGGCGCCCCAGTCGTTGTCGGAGGCGGTGTGCACGGTGCGCAGGGTGGTGGCGATCACCTGGAAGTTCGGGTAGGCCCGGCTCACCTCGTCGATCATGGCGGCGAAGGCATCCACCTCCAGTGACGACAGCTGCTCGTCCACGCCGGCCACCTCGAAGCCGAGCGAGGCGGTGAAGTCCTCCTCGTTGCCGATCATCACGTCGACGTAGCGAGCCAGTTGGCGGTTGACTTCCTGGGCCTTGGCCTGGCCGCCGATCGACTGCCACAGGCTGGGCCGGTAGTTCAGGTCGTAGGAGACGATCGTGCTGTGCCGCTTGGCCGCCTGCAGCGCCGCCAGCGCGGTCTGGGCCGCGGTCTCGCTGAGCGCGGCGTAGATGCCGCCGGTGTGCAGCCATCGCACCCCGAGGGTGCCGAAGAGGTGATCCCAGTCCACGTCGCCGGGTGCCAGCTGCGAGATCGCGGTGAGGCCGCGGTCCGAGACGCCGACGGCGCCGCGCACCCCGAAGCCGCGCTCGACGAAGTTCAGCCCGTTGCGGACCGTGCGTCCGACCCCGTCACCGATCGCCCAGGTGATCAACGGGTCGACCCCGCCGGCCAGGATGCAGTCCTCCACCAGCCGGCCGACGGCATTGTCCACCAGCGCGGTCACCACCCCGGTGCGCAGCCCGAAGGCTTTGCGCAGCCCCCGGGCGACGTTGTACTCGCCGCCGCCCTCCCAGACCCGGAAGCTGCGGGCGGTGTGGATCCGCTCCTCACCCGGGTCGAGCCGCAGCATCACCTCGCCCAGCGACACCTGGTCGTATCGGCACTCCTGCGCCGGACGAACCTCGACAGTCACGACAGGCCCTCTCTCAGCGGAGGTCGGTGATCGGGGCGGCGTCCATGTCGTCGAAGGACTGGTTCTCCCCCGCCATCGCCCAGATGAACGAGTAGGCCGCCGTCCCCACCCCCGAGTGGAGCGACCAGCTCGGCGAGATGACCGCCTGGCGGTCGCCGACGATGAGGTGGCGGGTCTCCTGCCGCTCCCCCAGCAGGTGCACCACCCGGGCGTCCGCGGGCAGGTCGAAGTAGAGGTAGCACTCGGTGCGGCGGTCGTGGGTGTGGGCCGGCATCGTGTTCCACATCGAGCCGGGGTGGAGTTCGGTCACCCCCATGACGATCTGGCAGCTCCGGACGCCGTTCTCGTGGATGTACTGGGTGAGGGTGCGGCGGTTGGAGGTCAGCTGGTCGCCGAGTTCGCGCACTGTGCCCTGCCCCGGCTCGACGAGAGCGTTGGGGTAGCTGACGTGAGCCGGGGCGGAGAACAGGTAGAACTGCGCGCCGTCCGACTGCTCAGCGTCGGCGAGGGTCACCTCCTTGACCCCACGCCCCAGGTACAGGCAGGCCCCCTTGACCAGCCGGTGGACTTGCCCGTCGGCGGTGACCGTGCCGGCGCCGCCGACGTTGATGATGCCGACCTCGCGGTGCTCGAGGAAGTAGTCGCTGCGGATCTCGGGGTAGCCGGTCAGCGCCAGCTCCGATCCGGCGGGCACTGCTCCGCCCAGCACGATGCGGTCGTGGTGGGTGTACACCAGGGTCACCTGGCCGGGCACGAACAGGTCGGAGACCAGGAAGCGATCCCGCAACTCGGCGGTGTCCATCCCGACGATCTGGCCGGGGTTCACGGCGTAGCGCTGTTCCATGTTTTCTTGCTCCTGTGGTTGTGAGTTACGGACGGGCTCAGCGGACCAGCCAGCCGCCGTCCACCGGGAGGACGGCGCCGGTGAGGTAGGCGGCGGCGTCCGAGGCGAGGAAGACGAAGGCCCCCTGCAGATCGGACGGGGCGCCCCAGCGGCCGGCGGGTATGCGGGAGAGGATCGCCCGCTCCCGTTCCGCGTCGGCGCGCAGGGCCGCGGTGTTGTCGGTGGCCAGGTAGCCAGGCGCGATCGCGTTCACCGTCACCCCGGCGGACGCCCATTCGTTCGCCAGCGCCTTGGTGAGGCCGGCCACTGCGTGCTTGGACGCGGTGTAGCCCGGCACCAGTACGCCGCCCTGGAAGGAGAGCATCGAGGCGACGTTGATGATCCGGCCCCAGCCGCGCTCGAGCATCCGCCGGCCGGCGGCCTGGGAGAGGTGGAAGACCGCGTCCAGGTTCACCCGCAGGACATCGTCCCAGTCGGACGCCGGGTGCTCGGCAGCAGGCGAGCGCCGGATGATGCCGGCGTTGTTCACAAGGATGTCCACGCCGCCCAGCGCCGCGGCGGCCTCGGCCACCGCCGCGTGCAGCCGCTCGGGCGCCGCGGAGGCCAGGTCGCACTCGATGCTGTGCACCCGTCGTCCGGTCGCGGCCAACTGGTCGATGGTCTCCGCCGGCGGGGTGCGGTCGAGCAGGGCGAGATCCGCCCCGGCTTCGGCCAGCGCGATGGCCGCGGCCTGGCCGATGCCGCGGCTGCTGCCGGTGACCAGCGCCACTCGTCCGTCGAGCCGGAAGCTGTCGAGAATCATGTCTCTCCTAGTGCCAGTACGGGCGCCAGGCGGCGCCCAGGGTGCGGCGGGTGAGCGCCTCGAGGTAGAAGTAGTCGCCCCACAGGTTGCCCTCGTCGACGCCGACCCCCTTGGGGAAGTCGTAGACGCCGTGCAACAGCAGCGCGTCCGAATCCTCCGGATCAGCCGGGGCGTAGCCGCGGCACAAGGAGGCCAGGATCGCTTCGGCCGCGGCCCGGTACCGGGCCGCGGCCTCCGGGTCGTCGACGAGTTGCGCGAGTTCTTCCAGGCCGCACACCGCGATGGCGGCGGCGGACGAATCCCGCGGCGCCCCGCTGCCGTCGCCATAGACCAGATCCCAGTAGGGCACCTGGTCGGCCGGCAGGTGGCGCAGGAAGTACTCGGCGCAGCGCCGGGAGGCCGCCAGCAGCGAGGCGTCCCCGGTCGCGCGGTGGTTCAGCGCGAAGCCGTAGATCCCCCACGCCTGGCCGCGCGCCCAGCAGGACTTGTCTGCGGCGCCCTGTTCGGTGGCGCCCCGCAGCGGCGCGCCGGTGTCGACGTCCCAGTAGAAGGTGTGGAAGGTCGAGTCGTCCGGACGCAGGATGTGGTCGCGCAACTGGCTGGTGTGCCGCAGGACGGCATCGGCGTAGCGCGCCTCCCCGGTCTCGGCCGCCGCCCAGGTGAGCAGGGGCGTGTTCATCAGTGAGTCGATGATGGTGCGGCCCCGCTGCGTCGGGTCGTCGAGATCCCCCCAGGCCTGGATGATTCCCGCCGGCTCCAGGAATCGGCCCATCAGGTGATCGGCCGCCGCCAGGGCGGCTTCGCGGGCGTCCGCGTCGCCGGTCAGCCGCCAGGCGGTCACGCAGGCGAGGGTGTAGAGGAAGCCAAGGTCGTGGGTGTCGAGGTCGTCGCCGACCCGCACCCGGCGCACGAAGTCCGCGGCATGCCGGCGGGCGGCGGCGAGGTACTCCTCCTGGTCGGTGAGCTCCCAGGAGAGCCAGAGCATGCCCGACCAGAAGCTGGTCGTCCAGCCCCAGTTGCCGCCCTCGGCGATGCCTTCGGTCGCCGCGCGGAGCGGGTAGCGTCCCTGTTCGGTGGTGTCGTCGGGATAGCGGTCGCCGAGGACCGCGATGTTGCGGCGCACGGTCGCCAGCGCCGCGGCCAGGGCGGCCGGCAGGTTCAGATCGGCCGGCGCCTCGCCGGTCGAGAGTTGCGTCATGAGAGTTCCTCCACGATGGCGGGTTTCAGGGTGTGGCGGCCGCCCGCCCACACCACGTAGAGCAGCGGCGCGGCGGCCAGCCCGATGGCGAGCGCCGGCTTGACGAAGAAGAAGCCGGCCAGCGAGCCGAGCACGACCAGCGAGACGGCGGTGAGGTACCAGCGGCGCAGCCCGAGCACGGCCGAGACCGTGACGATCTCGCGCAGCGAGGCGTCCGGCGCCTCGGCGACCGCGACCAGCCCGGTCAGACAGGTCGCAACCACCAGCACGGCGAGCACGCCGAGCAGCGGAACCGTCAGCGCGCTCAGCTCGCCGACGGCCCGCACCTGGAGGTTCACGCTCAGCACCACCAGCGCCGCGCTGGTGGCCGCGCCGAGGGTGAGCGCCCGGCGGGCCGTCGCCCGCCACGCCTTCCAGAAGCCGCGGACGACCGCGACGCTGCCCTCGTCGGAGTACCGGCGGAAGACCGTGAAGGCGGCCGCCAGCGCCGGCCCGGCCAGCGGCGCGAAAGCCGCGATCAACGGCCAGGTCTGCGCCGGGTCGGTCAGCGCCAGCAGCGCGATCAGCGGCAGGCAGGCGATCGTCAGCATCGCGTTGGTCATCAGCCCCAGGTAGGCGATGCCGAAGACCAGCTGATAGGTGTCGTGGGAGACGCGCATCGCTCAGCCCTTCATTCCGGTGGTGGCGATGCCTTCGACGAAGTACCGCTGACCCGCCAGGAAGATGAGGGCGATCGGGATCACCGAGATCGTCAGGCCGGCGAACATGAGGGCGAAGTTGGCGTCCAGCAGGTTGCTCACCATGTTCCGCAGGCCGATCTGGATCGTCCACAGGCTGCGATCGCGCAGGTAGATCAACGGCCCCATGTAGTCGTTCCAGGTGTTGACGAAGGTCAGCAGGCCCAGGGTCGCGATGGCCGGGGTCGACAGCGGCAGGATGATCCGCCGCCAGATGCCGTACTCGGACAGGCCGTCCAGCCGGGCCGACTCCGACAACTCCTCGGGGATCGACTCGTAGTACTGCTTCATCAGGAACACCCCGAAGGCGCCGAAGGCCTGCAGCAGGATGATCGACCACATGGTGTTCGACAGCCGCAGCTGCGACATCATGATGAACTGCGGGATCATGTACGACTGCCAGGGCACCGCGATCGTCCCGATGTAGGCCAGGAAGAGCACGTCCCGACCGGGGAAGCGCATCTTGGCGAACCCGTAGGCGGCGAAGGACCCGGTGAAAAGCTGCAGCAGCGTCACCACCACGGCCAGCAGCATGGTGTTGCGGATCCACAGCGCCATGTCGGTCTTGGCCCAGATGTCGACGTAGTTGTTCCAGTTGACCGGATCGGGCCACCACCGCACCGGGATGCTGAAGACGTCGGTGGAGTACTTCAGGGAGCTGATCACCAGCCAGAAGAAGGGCATCAGCAACCAGACCGAGAAGGCGGCCAGGCCGAGGTAGAGCGCGATCCGTCCGATGCGGTGGAGAGCCGGGTTGCTCCCGGGAAGGCGGGCGGACGGCAGCCGCAAGCGGCGGACGGCGGCAGGGGCTGCGAGAATGTCGGACATCAGGCATTCCTCCGCTTGTTGACCATGAACTGCACGATCGTGATCGAGATGCACAGCAGGAACAGGACGATCGCGGCGGCCGAGGCGTAGCCGAAGCTGTTGCGCTCGAAGCCCTCGCGGAAGATGAACTGCGAGATCACCAGGGTCGCCTGGCCGGGCCCGCCGCGGGTGAGGACGAGGATCAGGTCGAGGATCTTGAACGAGCCGATCACCATCATCACCGTGACGAAGAAGGTGGTGGGACGCAGCCCCGGCAGGGTGACGTTCCAGAACCGCTGCCAGCCGTTCGCCCCGTCCATCCGGGCCGCCTCGTACAACTCGCGGGGGATCGTCTGCAGGCCGGCCAGGAAGAGGATCATGTAGTAGCCGGCGTCCCGCCACATGCTGATCAGCGCGACCGCGGGCAGAGCCCAGGCTGGCGAGGTCAGCCAGCCGGGCGGGTCGGCGATGCCGATGAACCGCAGGATCTGGTTGATCGGGCCGTACTCCGGGCTGAACAGGATGTTCCACACCATCGCGATCGCGACGATCGAGGTGATGTAGGGGAAGAAGGCCGCGGTGCGGAAGAACGCGATCCCCCTCAGCTTCGTGTTCAGCAGCATCGCCAGGCCCAGCGACACCACGAGGGTGAGCGGGATGTACATCGCCGAGTAGGCGATGGTGTTGGTCAGCGCGATCCGGAAGCTGTTGTCGTTGAGCAGCCGGACGAAGTTCGCCGGGCCGACCCAGTTGGCGTTGCCGAAGGCGTTCCAGTCGGTGAAGGCGATGTAGAACAGGGTCAGCACGGGAATCAGCGTCAGGACGGCGAACCCGACGAAGTTGGGCAGGATGAACGTCCAGCCGATCAGGGTGTTGCGGCGCTTCAGCTTGGCGCCGGGACGGTTCCGGCGCGAGACTCGCTGGGGCCGAGGCTCAGCAGCGACGGTGGCCATCGGTTCTCCTCTCAAATGGTGGAAGTGGGGTGGCGCCGCGGGTGGGACGGCGCACCGTCCCACCCGCGACAGGGATCAGCCGATCCCGACCTCGTTCTTGACGCGGTCGGTCGCGGTGGCGATCTCGGCGTCGACGGGCGAGGATTCCGACATCACCGCGGTGTGCAGGTCGCCGAGGATGGTCTGGATGGCGGCGGTGTTGGCGTTGGCCGGGTTCTCCGGCTTCACCTCGTGCACCGACCAGCCGAACTTCGACAGGTCGTCCTTGGGCGCGCCTTCGGCGGCGAAGTAGACGTCGACCACCGCGTCGTTGATGAGCGACGGGGTGATGCCGATGCCGGCCAGCGCCTTGGCGGCTTCCTCGCTGGCGATGTAGGCCAGGAACGCCTTGGCGGCCTCGGCCTTCTCCGGAGCGATGGCGGCGTTGACACCGATGCCGGTGGGGTCGCCGAAGGTCACCGGGGTCTTGTCGAGGCCGGTGGTCGAGGCGTCGTACTGCGGCGCGGGAGCCATGCCCCACTCGAAGGTGTCGGCCTCACCCGACTTCTGCTGAGCCAGCAGGGTGGCGACGTACCAGGTGCCCATCGGCAGCATGGCGGCGTTCTGCTTGCCGAACTCGCCCTGGTAGGTGAGCTGGTTGGCCTGGCGGGTGTTGAAGTCGACCTGGGCGCCCTCGTCCTGCAGCTTCAGCACCCGCTCGTAGTACGGCTTGAGGTGGTCGAACGTGCCGGTCAGGATGTCCGCGCCCGGGCTCTGCGCGTTGGCGAAGCCCTGGACGGTCGACTGCCAGCCGTGCTGGTAGGCGCCGAAAGCCTGGCTGCCGGAGGCCTTGAGGCCGTCGGCCACGGCCTTCGCAGTTGCGGCGTAGTCGTCCCAGGTCCAGCTGCCGGTGGGCTCGGCGACGCCGGCGGCCTTGAACAGCTCCTTGTTGTAGAAGATCACCCAGCTGTCCATCCGGTACGGAATCGCGTACTGGACGCCGTCCACCTGGTAGGAGCCGGTGCCGCCGATGCCGTCGGGCAGGGCGACGCCGGAGACGTCGAGCAGCTGGTTGCCCTGGACGAAGACCGGGGTGTACTTGGCCTCCTTCTGGGTGATCAGGTCAGGGCCGGCCTTGGCGGCGAGATCCGCGGTGAGCAGGGTGTTGTACTCACCGGCGTCGTACTCCTTGAGTTCCACCGTGACGTTCGGGTTGGCGGCGTGGAAGCCGTCGGCGAGCAGCTGGAACTCCGGCGTGGTGGCCAGGCTCCAGGCGGACATCGTCAGCGTGATGTCGCCGGCCGGCGCCGACGGATCGCCGGAGCCGGCGGGCGGGGTCTCGGGGCTGCCGGCGCAGCCGGCGAGCAGCATCGAGGCGCCGATGGCCAGCCCTAGCGCCCCCTTGATCGATCGGTTCATGGGTGTATCTCCTTTTGTCCGGACCCGTCCGCCGGGTCACGATCCACCGGCGCGCCAGCGGCGCTCCGGATGCCTGTGAGGTGGGTGGCGGTGACCAGGCCGTCGGGCCAGGTCACCGCCACAGTGAGGACGTCGCCGTCCTCGGTGAGCGCCACGGCCGGCTCCCCGACTGTGGCGGCGACGCCGGCGAGTTCCACCAACGCGCCGATCCACTGCCCGGCGGCTGCCTGGAACGTGAGGGTGGGAGTGACTGACACCGGGCCTAGCGGGCTCGCGTCGGCGCTGGTGACCGCCGCGTTCGCGGCCTGGCCGCGGACGGGGGTCAGCCGGCTGACCAGCCGGCCGTCGGTGAGGGTCTGGCCAGCGGCTGCCGTGGCGGCGACCAGGGGCCAGCCGCCGATCCGCAGCTGGAGAGCCGCCGGCTCCAGGCCGTCCGTCAGGTCGTCGAGCCGGACGAGCCGCACCTCCTGCGAGCCGCGGACCAACGACCAGACGGTGAGCCGTCCGGCGCGCTCGGCGAAGCCGGTGATGCCTGACCCGTGGTCGACCTGGTGCGGGTCGGGCGCGATCCAGTGCGCTTCGGCCACCGAGCCGGCGATGCCCACGCCCTGCTCCACCCGGGTGTCCAGCACCTCGGCGGCCGCGCGATGGGTGGCCCGGCCGGCTGCGTCCAGGACGGTCACCGACTGCTCCAGCGGGTGGGTCCAGGCGGGGGCGTCGAGCAGCGGGCTGGTGGCGGTGGAGTAGCCGAACCGGGCGTACAGCGGGGAGTCGCCTACCCGGCTGTCGGGCAGGGCGTGATCGGCGCCGTGGTTGGTCACCCGCACGATGCCGTCGGCTTGCGTGGCCGAGATGATCCAGCCGGGCGCCCGGACGGCGGTCACCGCATCCCCGGTTTCCACCGGGAGCGGCTCGGCCGGCGCGGCCCACACTGGGTGGTCGGCGGGCAGCGCGATGCCGAGCAGGCCCTTGGCCGCCCAGTAGGGCGACGCCGGGCCGGAGTAGGCCTGTGCGAGCGGGCGCCAGGGGTGATGCCAGCCCATGCTCAGCAGGTCGCGTTCGTCCGGCGCGCCGTGGTCGGCGAAGTGGCCGACGACCTTCTCGGCGGCGTGACGCAGGGCGCCGGCGGAGGTGGAGGGCACCTCGGCGAGCACGCCGGCCCAGAACGGCGCGGCGGCGGCGAATCGGTAGATCAGGCTGCGGCCCTGGATCAGCGGGGAGCCGTCGCCGCCCACCAGCCGGCGGGCGTCGAGCAGGTAGCGATCCAGCCGCGCGACGTCGTGGACGGTGCGGCCGCCGGCGAGCTCTCGGGTGCCGGCCATCCGCGCCCACAGCACCGGGTACAGGTGCAGCGCCCAGCCGGCGTAGTGGTCGTAGGCGCGCTCGTCGCCGTCCGAGATCCAGCCGTCGGCTCGAAGGAAGGAGTCGTGCAGGGCGAGGTCGGCCTCGATGTCGCCGGCCGACCAGGGGCCGCCGACCGAACGCAGGAAGGTCTCCACCACGATGCGGAACCACAGCCAGTTGTTGCGCGGGTAGCCGTCGTCCCCGACGATCGGCGTCAGGTAGTCGATCACCTGCTGCTTGGTGCGGTCGGTGAAGTTCGCCCAGATCCAGTCGCGGGTGAGATCCAGCACCAGCGCGATCGAGGCGGCCTCGACCTTCGCCTGCGGATGCTCCTGCGGGCGGACCCAGCGGTCGGGCGAGGCGGGGTCGACGCCGGCGGCGACGCCCCCCGCATAGAAGTCGATCAGCTCGTCGACGCCCTGGCCGCGCTCGCCCGCGATCCGGAAGCCGGCGATCAGCAGGCTGCGGGCGAACCCCTCCAGCCCGTCGACGGCTCGCCCGTAGCCGCCTTCGGCGCCGGGCGGGATGAGCTGGGCATGATGCTCGGAGGCGTAGGGACGCAGGCCCGCCAGCAGGCGGTCGGCGAACTGCGTCCACCAGTCACGGCCGCGGCCGGCCGGGGTGAACACGAGGTTCGTGGCGTCGAGCGTCATTGCGTCCTCACGAGTAGAGCACCGATAGCAACCGAAGATAAACGATCGATTCTCGCAGCGCAAGGGTTTGTTACTTAACTGTCATGATCGTTTCTGATCGTTTTGTGATAGCATCGACTTCTAGTGAGCAGCTGAAGGGGTGGATTCATGGCCGTCAATCAAGGCAGCGAACCGCTGCGCGCAGCCATCACGGCTCAGCTAGGAGTCGCCGGCGTCCGTGCCGACCTGCTGCTGCCGGCGGATCGCGCCCTGGCCTGCCCGCCGGCGACCCACCGGTCCGTGTGGAGCCTGGACGGCGGCTCCGCCGACCGCCCGACCCTGCGAGACCAGGTCGAGCGCGCCACCGGCGACCTTGGCCGGCCCTGGCCGCTGCCTCTGGCCAGCACCGCGGCGCGGCTGCATCGCGACGGCGACCGGAGCGGCCATGAGGCACTCGTCTTCGCCCGGCAGCGGCGGCTCAGCCGGGCGGCGGTCGCCGCTGCCGCCACCGGCGACCCGCGTTTCGTCGACGAGGTGGCGGACGGCGTCTGGCAACTGTGCGAGCAGAGTTCCTGGTGCTGGCCCGCGCATGACGACAGCCGGGCCCGGCACGGAGCCGTGCTGCCGGTGGTCACCGACCCCTGCCTCGATCTGGGCGCGGGCGAGGTCGTCGCACAGCTGGCCTGGATCGACCACTTGCTGGGCAGCGCGCTCCAGGACGCCTACCCGGGGCTGCGCGACCGCGTCCGTCACGAAGCGGGGGTCAGGGTGTTCGCGCCCTTCGCCGCCCGGCAGGACTGGCACTGGCTCGGCCTGGACGGCGACGTGCACAACTGGAACCCGTGGATTCACAGCAACCTGCTGATCGCGGCGCTCCGGCTGCTGGACGGCCCGGACGAAGCGGACGCCCGCGCCCGAGTGGTCGATCAGGTGGTCACCGGGCTTGATCGCTACCTCGCCGCCCTGCCGCCGGACGGGGCGATCGACGAGGGCTACCACTACTGGTGGAACGGCGCCTGCCGCGCCCTGGAAGCGGTCGACGCGCTGCGCCACGCCACCGCCGGGCGGCTCGATGGGCTGGCTTCGATCTCCTCATTGCAGGCCACGGTCGCCTTCCCCCATCAGCTGCAGCTGAGCGACAGCTGGGTGCTCAACCTGGCCGACGGCTCGGCTCGGGTCGGAGACGACGTCCCCTGGGACGTGCTGCACCGCGCCGCCCGCCGTGTCCGCCTGGCCGAGGCGGCCGCCTTCGCCGCCTCCCGCCGCCAGCCGGGGCGTCCGGTGGCGCACGAGAGCAGCGGGCTGGGCCGGCTGCTGGGGGCGATCACCGACCCCGACTGGGTGGCGACGAAGCCACTGCCCGCTCCGCTGCCGGGCGAGGTGTGGCTGGAGTCGATCCAGGTCCGGCTGGTGCGGGAGCACGCCGGGAGCGCTACCGGGCTCGCCCTCGCGGTCAAGGGCGGGCACAACGACGAGCACCACAACCACAACGACGTCGGCGAGGTGGTGGTGGCCAGCGACGGCGTGCCGGTGCTGGTGGACGCCGGCCGCCCGACCTACACCGCCGCGACCTTCGGCCCCGGCCGCTATGACCTGTGGATGATGCAGAGCGGGTGGCACAACGTGCCGCTGGTCCGGCAGGCCATGCAGGCGCAGGGGCGGGAGTTCCGCGCGACCGGCGTGGAACCGCTCCCGGACGGGCTCGCGCTCGACCTGGCGTCCGCCTACCCGTCCAGCACCGGAATCGCTTCGTGGCGACGGGTGGCCCGGCTGGCCGGGGGCGAGATCTCCATCCACGACAGCTGGCAGCTGGAGCCCTGGCGCGCGGAGGGCGCCGAGCCGGCCACGTCCGTCCAGTTTCTGATCGCCGGGGAGGTGCGGGTGTCGCCGGGGCGGATCGACGTCCGACCGTTGGCGGGAGCGACGCCGCTCCGGCTGGAATGGCCGGTCGACATTCCGGTCAGCTCGTGCCTGCGGCCGCTGGACGACCCTATGCTCAGCACCGTGTGGGGAGATCGGCTGACCCGGATCGAGCTGGACGTGACCGGACGTCGCGAGCTGCTCGTCGCCGTCCGGAAGGTGTTGCCATGACCCTCACTCCCGCCCGCGGTCCGCTGGCCGCCGGCCGGCGCTCCCACATTCTCGCCACGCTCGCCCGCGACGGCATGGTCCGGGTCTCGGAACTCACCCAGGAGCTGGGCGTCACGCCGGTCACCCTGCGCCGGGACCTTGCGCAACTCGAGGCGGAAGGGCTGTTGGAACGGGTCCACGGCGGCGCCGTCGCCGCCTCCGCCGACCCTGCGGAGCGACCCTCCGCCCCGGCTGGAGCCACCTCGACGATCGCCGTCCTGGTGCCCTCGCTGGACTACTACTGGCCCG
>CAZLWS010000059.1:0-1237 GCA_964563205.1 uncultured Propionibacteriaceae bacterium
CCTGCGAGCCGTGGGTGAGCCAGTTGCCGTAGGTGATCTCGGAGATCTTCAGCCCGGAATCGCCCAGGTAGCGGAACTTCATCAATGGCCTCTCAGTTGACCGGTTCGGATTCGGGGGCGACCTCGACGGGGGCCGCGAGCGCCTCCAGCGGATCGGCGCTGGCCCCGCCCAGGGTGGCCAGCATCTGCCGGACGTTCGCCAGCTGGGCGGTGATCGCGTCCCGCCGCGAGGTGGCGGCCTGCAGCTCGCGGTCGGATTCGCGGCGGACCTTCTCGGCCTGGGTGCGAGCGGCCGAGACGGTGGCGGCGGCCTCGTCGTGGGCGGCGCGGGCGATGGCCTCGGCCTGCGCCTCGGCGGCGAGCCGGATCCGTTCCGCCTCGGCCTCGATGGCGGCCTGGCGCTCCTCGGCCCGGGCGACCGCGGCCTCATTGGCGGCCATCTGCTCGGCGAACTCGACGGCCGCCTTGTCGCGCCGGTCGGCGAGGGTCTGCTCGAAGTCGGCGGCGGCCGCGGCGGCCCGAGCGCGCTGGTTCTCGTAGACCGCCTCGCCCTCCTCGCGGCGTGCGGTGGCCTCCCGGTCGGCGTGGTCGAGGATGTCGTCCGACTGCCGCTTGGCTGCCTCGACCAGCCGGGCGGACTCCGCGTCCGCCTTCGATCGGACGTCGGCGGCGTAGCTCTCGGCCGAGGTGCGGGCCTGCTCGGCGGCCGCCTCGGTCTGCTCGGTCAGCGCAGCGGCCGCGGCGGTCGCCTTGGCCACCAGCTCCTTCGCCTCGGCCTCGGCGAGCGTGAGGATCTTGCCGACCCGCGCGCCCAGCTCGGCGAAGCTGGGCGGGGCGGCGTGGGCCTGCTCGTCCTGCAGCCCGGCGATCCGGGCCTCCAGCTCGGTGAGCTGCCCGCGCAGCTTCGTCAGTTCGACCGTCCGGTCAGCCGCCTCGGCACGAGCCTGGTCGGCGGCCTGGCGCAGCTGTCCGACCGTCCGCTCCACCTCGTTCGGGTCGTAGCCGCGCATCACCGTGCGGAACGTCACATCACTCATCTCGATCTTCCTTCATCGCGTCGCCCGTCGGGCGCTCCGGTACCGCCAAGGCCTCGATCACCCCCGACAGGTGCCCGAGTTGGGAACTGATGTCGTCGCGCCGGCGGGCGAGCGCGGCGACCTCGCCGCGGGCCCGCTCCAGCATCGCGCGGGCGTCGCCGCGGACGGCGTCCGCCTCGGCACGGGCCTGGGCGAGCAGT
>CAZLWS010000059.1:1337-17544 GCA_964563205.1 uncultured Propionibacteriaceae bacterium
GCGCGGACCTCGGCCAGGTGCTGCTCGGCCTGCTGACGAGCCTGCTTGACGATCTGGGCGGCCTCGGCCTCCGCGCCGGCGCGGAGCTCGGCCATCGCCTGCTCCGTCCAGGCGGTGTGGGCCGCTGCGGCGGCCAGCTGCTCCTGGGCGGCGGCCTCGGCCTGAGCCGCCAGCTCTTCGCGTTCGGCCTGGGCCGCGACAACGGCGGCGGCAAGTTCGTCGTCGCACGCCTGGCGTTCCGCGGCCAGCTCTTCGCGGGCGGCGGCGAGCTCTTCGGCGAGGGCGGCGCGCTGGGCGGCGTGGTCCTGTTCGAGGCCGGCGCGCAGGCGTCCGATCTCCAGGTCGACCGCGGTGCGGCGAGCGGCCTGTTCGACGTCGAGCTGCCGGTACCGGTCGGTGGCGAAGGTCTCCGCATCGGAGATCCGGACGTTCGCGCGCTCGTGGGCTGCGGCCTCGTCCTGGTCGGCGGCGGCTCGGGTCTGCTGGGCGTAGGCCTCCGCTTCGGCGACCAACTCGGCGGCCTGCGTCCGGGCCTGCTCCACCAGCTGATCGGAGTTGCGCTGCGCCGTGGCGGTGAGCAGGGCGGCCTGCTCACCCGCCTCGGTCATCAGCGTCACGGCGTCCTGCCGGGCCTCCTCCAGGCGGTAAGCGGCCTCGGCCAGCGAGAGGTCGAGCTCGCGGCGCCGGTCGGTGAGCTCGCGCTCCAACTCATCCCGCTCGCCGCGCAACTGCTCGGCCTCCGCACGCAGCCGGCTCACCTCGGCGTTCGCCTCGGCCAGCAGCCGGTCGGCGAGAATCTGGGCCTGAGCAATCACCGCCGAGGCGTGCTGGGTCGACTCACCGGCGACCGAAGGCACGCCTGAGGGGTGGCGATCCAGCATGCTTGCCATCCTCCCCGCCTGGTTTGGCGGGTGCAACCTGAGCCCGGGATTCTCAGGAATCCCTGAAGCAAGCGTGGAGACCCCGTCGGAGTAGGCTCCGTCCCGTTCTCGTCTCAGGCGTCCACGACGGACGCGATCAGGGTCTTCAGGGCCGCCGCGTCCTTGGGGAGGTCGACGACATAGCGGGGGAGATCCTCCAGGCCGTCGAAGGCGGCGGGGCGTTCTGGCTCGCGTCCGATGGCCTCCACGATGGTCTCGGCGAACTTCACCGGCAGCGCGGTCTCCAGCACGATCATCGGCACACCGGGCTCGGTGAACCGGACGGCGACCCCCACTCCGTCCGCCGTGTGCGGGTCGATCAACACCCGGCGGCGGTTCCAGGTCGCGGCGATGGTCGCCACCCGGTTGGCGTGGGTGGAGGACGCCGAGACGAAGCCGTACCGCTCCCGGAGCTCGGCGAACTCGGGCGTCCCGGAGAGGTCGAAGCAGCCGTTCTCGGGCAGGTCGGCGGCGAAGAGCGAGCGGACGCGGGCGCCGTCGCGGCCCAGCAGGTCGAAGACGAACCGCTCGAAGTTGCTGGCCTTGGAGATGTCCATCGACGGGCTGGACGTCTCGTGGGTCTCGGCTGAGGAACGCACCCGGTAGACGCCGGTGCGGAAGAACTCGTCCAGCACGTTGTTCTCGTTGGTCGCCAGCACCAGGCGCCGGATCGGCAGCCCCATCATCCGGGCGACATGCCCGGCGCAGATATTGCCGAAGTTGCCGGTCGGCACGCAGAACGACACTTCCTGGTCGTCCGCGGTGGTCGCCCGCAGCCAGGCGGCGACGTAGTACACGACCTGCGCGACCAGCCGCGCCCAGTTGATCGAGTTGACCGCGCCGAGGGAGTAGCGCTGCTTGAACTCCAGGTCTCCGGCGACCTCTTTGACCAGGTCCTGACAGTCATCGAAGACCCCCTCGACGGCGATGTTCACGATCGCGGGGTCGTCGATGGAGAACATCTGGGCTTGCTGGAAGGGGGTCATCCGACCGGCCGGGGTGAGCATGAACACCCGGACGCCGCGGCGTCCGCGCATCGCGTACTCGGCCGCCGACCCGGTGTCGCCCGAGGTGGCGCCCAGAATGTTGAGCTCGGCGCCGCGCCGGGTGAGCTCGTACTCGAAGAGCTGGCCGAGCAGCTGCATGGCCATGTCCTTGAAGGCGGCGGTCGGGCCGTTCGACAGGTGCGCCAGCACCACTCCGTCCCCCAGGTCGGTCACCGGGACGATCGCCGGGTCGGAGAAGACCTCGTCGTTGTACGCGCGCTCGCAGATGCCCTGCAGGTCGGCGGCGGGGATGTCGTCGATGTAGAGCGACAGGACGGCCTGGGCCAGCGCCGCGTAGCCCTGCTCGTTCAGCAGCCGTCGCCACTCGGCGAGGATCGCTGGAGTGACCTGCGGGTACTCCCGCGGCAGGTAGAGGCCGCCGTCCGGGGCGAGGCCTTCCAGCAGGATGTCCCAGAAGCCTGGCTCGGGGTCGCCGGGCAGGCCGCGGGTCGAGATATAGCGCACGTCCGAACTTTACCGGGCGGGACGCGTCCAGGGACGGCCCGCGAGCCCGTGGTCAGGCGGGGAACCTGCGCCGGCGGAGCAGATCGGTCAGCACCTTCAGCGACGGACGGAGCCGCCGGCGCTCCGAGAGCAGACCGGCGGCCCCCAGGCGATCGTCACGTCCCCGGGCCAGCAGGTCCCGGTCGAGCCACAGCCCGTACATGACGCTCACCTCCCTTCCACGGCCGGTTCAGGCGCACACCGCGGTGACCAGCAGGTAGTCCCAGGGCATCGCTCCGTCGCTGAGGAACCGGTCGCCCAGCGCCGCCATGTCGGCGTCCAGCGCGGCCACCTTGGCCGGGTCGTCGGCGATGAAGGCGTAGACCGAGATGGTCGGGCCGTAGTTGCGCTTCATGAAGTCGCGGAACTCGGCCCCGGTGGCGAACCGGGTGACCCGCAGCGACTGCTGCTGGGCGACGAAGTCGACGACCCGCTCGCCGAACAGTTGCCGGACGTGGTCCGCGCGCCCCCACAGCGGGGCCGGCGAGGCGCCCGGCGGGGGCGGCGGAGCGTACGACTTCATCACCGCGAAGAGCTGGCCGATGAAGCCGTCCGGCGTCCAGCTGAGCACTCCGATGGCGCCGCCGGGCCGGCAGACCCGGATCAGCTCGTCCGCCGACTGCTGGTGGTGCGGAGCGAACATCACCCCGATGGTCGACAGGACGACGTCGAACTCGGCGTCGGAGTAGGGCAGGGCTTCGGCGTCCGCGGTGCGCCAGTCGATCGCCAGTCCCTCGCGGACGGCGTCCGCCCGTCCGACGTCGAGCAGTCGCGGGGTCAGGTCGGTCGCAGTGACCGTCGCGCCGCGTCGGGCGGCGGGCAGCGCCGCCGTCCCGGTGCCGGCGGCGACGTCCAGGACGCGCTGGTCGGCGCGGACGTCGAGGGCTTCGACGAGCACTCCGCCCAGCGAGGCGACGACTTCGGTGACGACGGCGGGGTAGTCGCCGCTGGCCCACATCGCTGCGTGCTTCTGCTTCAGCGCCCGGTCCGCGTCGGTGTCGGTGACGGTGTCGGCAGTGGTGATCGTGCTGGTCACGATTCCTCCTTCGGTTGGTCGGTGACCATCACGCTAGGAATCGGACCCCTCGTCCGGGATCGGCGCCGACGCGCAACCTCACCCCGGCGGGTCGCGGTCGATGGCGGTCGGCGCGTAGCCGGAGCAGGCTCTCAGCTTCGCGAGAGCAGCTTTCCGACGGCCGCCGCCCGGGCCGTCCGGCCTTGCAGGCCGAGCTTCGCGTAGGCGTTCTGGAGGTGGCGCTCCACCGTCCGCACCGACAGCACCAACTCCGCCGCGATGGCCTCGTTGTCCAGGCCCCGGGCGGCCAGGCCGAGGATGTCCAGCTCTCGCGGCGTCAGGGCGTCCAGCGCGGCGGACGCCGCGTCGTCGGGGGTCGGCGGCGGCAGCAGCGCCCGGTCCGGGGCGAGGAAGGCGGTGACCTCCCGCAGGAACTCCAGCCAGGCCGGCTCGTCGTCCAGGACGATGTGGTTGCTGCTCTCCAGCGCCACCAGTCGCGCCCCGCGGATGCCGAGGGCGAGATCGCGGGAGTGCTGGAAGTCGTTCATCAGATCGCCGCGGCTGCTGATCACCAGGGTCGGCAGGTCGATCTCGGCCATCCGCGCCGAGGAGTTGGTCAGCTGACGTTGCTGCCGGGAGCGCACCGCCGTCTTCGCGTCCACCGCCATGCGCTGGAGGTCGTCGAGCCAGCGCATCTGCTCCTCGGTGCCGCCCGGGATCATCATGCTGCTGAACACGCGCCGGAACTCGGAGGTCGGACGAGCCCAGCCGACCTTGATCAGCGCCTCGAAGGCGGCGTAGAGCTCGAGATCCTCTTTGGTCGCGCCGACGAGGGCGCCCGCGTAGCTGTTGTAGAACACCATGCGGGTCAGCCGCCGCGGGTGGCGGGCCGCGTACTCCAGCGCGACCGGCCCGCCTTGCGCCATCGCCATCAGCGCGAACTGGTCGAACCCGGCGTCGTCGGCGACCGCCTCCAGATCGGCGACCCGGGCCTCCAGGCTGTGGTCGGAGACGTCGCGGTCGGAGAGGCCGTGCCCTCGCTCGTCGTAGCGGATCACGGTGGCGATCCGGCCCAGTTCGACGAGGTAGTGCCGCCACACCGGGCTCTTCCAGTCGAACTGGAGATGGCTCAGCCAGCAGGCGTCGATGAGCAGCGGCGGGCCGGAGCCGTGGATCGCGTAGGCGATCCCCACGCCATCGGCGGAGCGGACGAACCTGACGTCCTGCACCGCCTCGCTGTCGGCTGATCCCACCCGACGATGATAGGTCAAGGCGCCCGGCCGGGCGAGGGTCGGCGGACTCTTCCGGCTTGTCAGCGCAGCAAGCCGCGCCGTTCGAGCAGGTGCTTCAGGTCCGGATCCTGGCCGCGGTAGTCACGATAGGTGTCCATCGCATCGCGGGATCCGCCGCGGGCGAGCAGCCGGCGGCGGTAGCGCTCGCCGTTCTCGCGGGTGAGGCCGCCGGTGGCGCGGATCCAGGCGGCAGTGTCGGCGTCCAGCACCTCGGACCAGATGTAGGAGTAGTAGCCGGCGTCGTAGCCGCCCTCGAAGGTGTGGCGGAAGTAGGACGACCGGTAGCGCGGCGGCACCAGCGGCAGGTCGAGCCCGACCTTGGCCAGCGCGGCCTGCTCGAAGGCTTCGACCTGCTCGGGGTCGTCCGGCAGGTCGGCGAGCGGGGTGGTGTGCCACACCTGGTCGAGCAGGGCGGCGGCCAGGTACTCGGCGGTCTTGAAGCCCTGCTGGAACAGAGTCGAGCCGATCAGCGTCGCCACCCACTCCGCGGGGATCGGCTCCCCGGTCTCGACGTGAGCCGCGTAGTTGGCCAGCAGGGACGGTTCCAGCGCCCACATCTCGTTCACCTGGGAGGGGTATTCCACGAAGTCACGCGGGGTTTCGGTGCCCGACTGGGAGGGGTAGCGGGTGTCGGAGAGCAGGCCGTGCAGGGAGTGCCCGAACTCGTGGAACAGGGTGATTACGTCGTCCCAGCTCATCAGCGCGGGTTCGCCGGCCGGCGGCTTCACCAGGTTCGAGTTGTTCACCACCACCGGCAGCTGGTCGAGCAGGTGATTCTGGTCGACGATGTTGTTCATCCACGCGCCGCCCTGCTTGGAGGCGCGGGTGAAGAAGTCGGCCAGGAAGAGGCCGATCGGGGCGCCGTCCGCCTCGCGCACCTCGAAGACCCGCGCCTCCGGGTGGTAAGGCACCAGGTCGTCCCGCTCGTGGAAGGTGATGCCGTACAGCCCGGTGGCCGCGGCGAACACCCCGTCATGCAGCACCCGCTCAACCTCCAGATACGGACGCAGCGCGCTGGCGTCCAGCGAATAGCGCTCAGCCCGCACGATCTCGCTGAGGTACTGCCAATCCCAGGGCTCGAGGGTGGCTCCAGGCTCCAGCCGCTGCAGGACGGCATCCAGCTCAGCCGCCTCGGCGGCCACGTTCTCCGCCAACGCCGGCACCAGCCCGGTGAGCCGCTCCCAGATCGCCGCAGCGGTTTTCGCGCAGGCGTCGGCGGCAACGTAGTCGGCGTGGTTGGCGAAGCCGAGCAAGCTCGCCCGCTCGGCGCGCAGCCAGGCGAGCTCCAGCAGGACGCCGCGGGTGTCGTGCTCGCCGCCCAGGCCCTTGCTGATCGCGGATTCGTGGATGCGCCGGCGCAGCGTCCGGTTGGTCAGCACATCGAGCGGACGCTGGCCGGTGGTGTTCTCGATCTCGATGAGCCAGGCCTCCGGACGGCCGCGCTCGGCCGCCAGCTCCCGGGCGGCCTGAACCTCGGCCGGCGACAGCCCGTCCAGTTCGGCCGCATCGGTGACCCAGACCGCGGCGGCGTTCATGCCCGCCAGCGCGAGCCGTCCGAACTTCGACTGCAGCTCGGCGAGCCGTCCGTTCAGCTCACGCAGCCGCTGCTGGTCAGCCTCGGGCAGCGCGATGCCGGACCGCTCGAACCGCTGCCGGGTCTTCTCCAGCCAGTAGGACGCGGCGTCGTCCAGTTCCGTCTCGCCCGCTGCGACCCGGTCGGCCAGCGCGACCACCCGCCGGTAGAGCGCCGGATCGAGGAAGATCGCGTCGGAGTGCGCGGCCAGCAGCGGCGCCACCTGCTCGTCGATGGCGCTCAGCTCGTCATTGGTGTCGGCCCACTTCTGGGTGAAGAAGGCCAGCGCCGCCCGCGACAGAAGCTGACCGGTGGCCTCCCAGGCGTCGATCACGTTCGCCTGGGCAGGCGGCTCGGGGTCGGCGGCGACGGCCGCCAGCTCAGTCAGCTGCTCGGCCATCCCCTCGGTGAACGCCGGCAGATAGTGCTCGGGCCGCAACGCGGCGAAGTCGGGCAGTTCGTACGGCAGGGTGGAGCGGGTGGCAAGCGGATTGGCCAAAGTCATGCGCCCATCCTGACGCCCCGGGCAAGTCTGAGCCAGTCCTCCCCCGGGCGGATTCCCGCACCTCCAGCGAACAGCCTTGCCTCTAGATCCGCTTTCCAGACCCGCAGCGAGTCGGAATCGGCAATCCAGATGTAGCCCTGTTCACCGCCGCGACTGTGGGTTTGCTGTGAGTTGGGTGCGAGGGGGTTGCCGCCAGGCTGTATCTGGTTGAACAATCAATCATGGAGATCGCGTTTCCGCCGCTGCACCCGTTGATCGTGCATGCCGCCGTCGTCCTGCTGCCGCTGGCGGCGATCGGAGCCCTTGTCATCGTGGTGTGGGGGCGTGCCCGGGAGCGCTATGGATCGCTGGTCGCGGTCGGCGCCATCGCGGCAGCGGGCGCCGTGATCGGCGCACGGCTGAGCGGCGAGGTGCTGGCCGGCGCCACCACCGGCACCGGGACGCTGGGCGCCCACATGTTCTGGGGGCTGATCGCCCCCTGGCCGGCTGCCGCGCTGGCGGTGGCGGTCACCGGTTTCGTGCTCGTCGCCCGCCGCGCCGGAACAGCGGCGGCTGCCGGCAGCCCAGCCGGACAGACCAGGACTGTGCTGCAGACCGTGCTAGCCATCGTCACCGCTGTGGCGGCGGTGGTCTCGATCGCCGTCGTGGTCGTCACCGGGCACCTGGGCGCCACAGCGGTGTGGGTGGGCTGATCGGCCCGACCCGGACCGGGCCTACTCGCAGTAGCCGAGTTCGCCGGCCATCACCATGTCGGGCACGTCCACCCCGACGAACCGGATGCCGTTGGGCAGGGTGAAGATCTCACTGCCGTCCCCCAGCCCGGTGTCGGTGAGCTTGCCCTTGGGGTACTTCGCCTTCAGCTGCTTGAAGCTCAGGTTGGTCGGGATGTCGTCCACCAGCTGAACCCCCTTGGGCAGCTTCCCGCCCAGCGACAGCGACCAGCTGTTCAGGGTGCGCGGCGCCGACTTCTTCGCCGACTTCGCGGTGAACACCACAGACAGCCCGTCGTAGTGCAGCGACCGGTGCCACGGGCTGCCGGAGTCCAGTTCGCAGAGGATGCCCTGGACGGACTCGTCCGGTTCGCCGAGGGCGGCGTCCAGCGTCTTCTCGACCTTCGCCTCCGCCGTCCGGAACTTGTGGCCGCCGACGCCGTCGCCGGCCAGCACCAGGCCTTTGGCCTTGGTCGGGGTGGCCGAGGGGCTCGGGGTTGCGCTCACGGTGGGGCTTGCGGATCCGTCCGGGGTCGGCGACTCGGTGGGGGACGCGGTCGGGCTCGCCGTCACGCTCGGGGAAGGCGACCCCGAAGGCGAGGCCGACGGCGTCACGCTGGCCGGGGGCGAGGGGACGCCCGAGGTGGGAGCGGTCTGGCCACAGGCGGTCAGCGCGAGCGCGGCGGCCACCGTTGCGACGAGCACCGATCGGTTCACAGGACGCATCTCGGCTCCTTCCGTTGCGGCCGCAGCCGGCGACCTCTGAGCTTGGCGAGGACTGTGCCAGGCCGACTCCGATTATGCCCGGCCGGCCCCAACCGGCGGGGAGATTCCCGGCGAGCCTCCCCGGGCCGCGTTCAGCGGGGTAGCCTGCTGACCACCCTAAGAAGGAGCCAGCGATGACCAGCGGCAGCGGAAAGAAGCTCGGAATCCTCACCGCGGGCGGCGACAGCCCCGGGCTGAACGCTGCGATCCGCGGATTCGGCAAGGCGGCCATCCACTACGGCATGGAGCTGATCGGTTACCGCGACGGCATCCGCGGCCTGGTAGAGAACCGCTATGTGAGCCTGGACGGCGGCGCGCTGTCGGGCATCCTCACCATCGGCGGCACGATCCTGGGCACCAGCCGCGACAAGGTGCACCGCATGACGGTGGACGGCGAAGTCCGCGACATGCGCGCCCAGGTGGTCGAGAACTACGAGCGGGAGGGCCTGGACGGGCTCGTCCTGCTCGGCGGCGGCGGCACCGCGAAGAACGCGATGCGGCTGGCGGAGGCCGGCCTGAACGTCATCCACCTGCCGAAGACGATCGACAACGACATCGCCCACACCGACACCAGCTTCGGGTTCGCGACCGCGATGGAGATCGCCACCGACGCCATCGACCGGCTGCACTCCACCGCGCACAGCCACCACCGAATCATCCTCACCGAGATCATGGGGCACCGGGCCGGCTGGCTCACCCTGGGCGCGGGCATCGCCGGCGGCGCGGACATCATCCTGCTGCCCGAGATCCCCTACTCGGTCGACTCGGTCGCGGAGACGATCAACAAGCGGGTCGCCGGCGGCAGCAGCTTCTCCGTGGTGGCCGTCGCCGAGGGCGCCCGCGACCTTTCGGACGCCGCCGACATCGCCGCCGCCGAGGCCCTCGTCCACGCCGCCAAGAGCCCCGAGGCGCTCGGCGCCGCGAAGAAGCACCTGGCCAGCGTCACCGACGCCCAGCGCGAGCACACCTTCAAGCTGGCCCGCGAGCTGGAGGCCGCGACCGGCCTGGAGACCCGGGTGACCATCCTGGGCTACGTGCAGCGCGGCGGGACGCCGGTCGCCGCCGACCGCCTGCTCGGCTCCCGGATCGGGACGGCCGCCGCCCACCACGTCGCCAAGGGCGAGTTCGGCATCATGGTCGCCGCCCGCGGCGAGGAGACCGCCCCCGTCCCGCTTTCGGAGGTTGCCGGCAACCTGAAGCTCGTCCCCCTCGACCACGAGTGGATCCAGACCGCCCGCAAGGTCGGGACGGGCCTGGGCGAGAGCTGAGACCGGGTCGTCGCCCGAAGCCGCGTTCGACGATTGCGAGCGCCTCTTTCGTGGTTACCAGACCAGCTCCGCTGACTGTCGAGGATGCGAGCGCCCGGAGCGTGGTTTTCAGCCCTCCGCAAGCCGTCACAACCACGGTGCCGGCGCGCGCATATGCATATGCTCCGGCAACCCTCCTGAGAACCACGAAATCGGCGCGCGCAGCCTGCGGGCGGCAGGGCTGATCGCGCTCAGTCGCCAGTTCGGTCGCGTCAGGCCTCGGGGATGTCGCGATGGAAGGCTTCCAGGGTCACGGCCGCCGGATCCGGCCCGCCCCGCACTCCGGTGTTCAAAGCCCGCGGAGGTGCGCGCGAGCCTGCAGCGGGTTCTCGATTCCTACACCGGCGGCCCCGCATGGATCCGCAACGGGAGGATGGACGTCATCGCGGTCAACAAGCTGGCAGCGGCATACCTCGACCACGTCTTCGAGTCCCCAGGGAAGGGGAATCTCGCACGCTTCACCTTCCTGGACGAGCGGGCGCGCGACTTCTTCTCCGACTGGCCACAGGTCGCCGACATCACCACCGCCAATCTGCGCAGAGAGTCCGCCCGAGATTCCAAGGACGCGAGCGTGGAGGCCCTGATCGACGAGTTGACCGCGCACTCCCCCGAGTTCACCGAGCGGTGGGGGCACCGCGACGTGCGCCGCCACGGCTTCGGCCGGAAGGGAGTCCGCCACCATCTCGTCGGCGAGCTCGATCTCGACTACGAAAGCTTCGAACTCACCTCCGATCCGGGTTGATGCTCTCCACCTACACCGCGGCGCCCGGCACCGGAAGCGCCGCCCGGCTGGCCCGACTCGCCAACCTGATCGGGGTGACTCCCCCACCGTCCTCGTAGTGCCTGCCCGCAGCTGAGTGGTGGGAGTCGGAATCCCAGTCCGCCCCCACCACTCGTCACTCTCGCTCAGCGGCCGCCGACTACTCGGTCGCGGCCTCCTTCTGCCGGCCGAACAGCTTGACGTACTTCCGCACCTTGAACGCCGCCAGCGTCAGCAGCAGAACGACGATCGCGCCGTTGATGAGGTAGGCCGCCAACTGCCAGGCCTGCATCCCCATGTCGTAGGCGAGCCTCGGGAAGCCGCTGAGCTCGGAGACCGTGCCGCCGACCTCGGTCAGCATCTCAGTTCGCTTTGCGTGGTCGAACATCGCGTTGCTGTGCGCCACGGTGAAGAGGATGTTCTTGCTGGCCTGCCGCAGCTGGCTCACCACCGTGGCGTTGTCGCCCACCACCTGGGCTCCGTAGTTGCCGAGGGTCGAGAGCATGAGGTCGCCGCCGTTCGCGATGGCCTGGTTCGCGTCCATGTAATAGTTGCCCGCGAAGTAGTCGGTGATGACCATCCCCTGGAACCCCCACTCGTCGCGGAGCACCGTGTTGAGCAGGCTGCCGTTCCCGCCGGCCCAGATTCCGCCGATGTAGTTGAAGGCGCTCATCACAGCCCCCGCGCTGCCGTCCTTCACCGAGTGCTCGAACGGCTTCAGGTAGATCTCGCGCAAGGTCTGCTCGTCCACCCAGGTGGCGAGCCTCGACCAACGGTTGGTCTCCTGCTCGTTGAGCGCGAAGTGCTTCACGTAGACGTACAGACCCTGGCTCTGGGCGCCAGCGCCTCGTCGCGATTGGCGAAGCCGCCGGCCCGCGAGAGCACGGTGAGCTGGCCGGCCGCGTCCGCGAACTGCGTCGTGGCGGCGACCTGGTCGGTCGGACGCGGGTTCGCCGCGTCGTAGACGGTCGGCTCGCTGATGGACACCGTCTCCGAGGCGATCAGATCGTGGGAGTTGCGCATGAGCTTGAACTCGTAGTCGCCGGCCTCCAGGACGTAGGCGCCCTTGCCCTTCTCGTCGAAGGACGCCAGGTCGGACACCGGAGCCGACAGGGTCAGAACCTGTGACGCGCCGGGGGCGAGCTCGTCGGTCTTGCCGAAGGCGAAGAGAGAGACGTGAGCCTTCTCAATGCCTCCCTCGGTGTAGGGGGCGGTGACGTACAGCTCGGCGACCTCTTTGCCGGCGACCGATCCCGTGTTCGTGACAGTGACGTCCACGCTCACTGTGTCCGCGTCCATGACAACCTTGCCCAGCTGCTGGGTGAAGGTGGTGTAGCTGAGTCCGTAGCCGAAGGGGAACTGCACGGCGCGGGCGTAGCCGGCTTCGTCCCCGAGGTAGTACGTCTCGTAGTACCGGTAGCCGACGTAGATGCCCTCGGCGTAGTTGACGAAGTTGATGCCGGAGGCGTCCACCATCTCATCGAAGGTCGCGGTGTCCGGACGCGGGGTGTCGGCGTCGGATGTGTTGGAGTAGTTGAAGGCTCCGAAGTTGCCCTGCGTGGGGTGGGAGAGAAGGTCGTAGGTCCAGGTGTCCACCGTCCGGCCGGACGGGTTGACCTCACCGGTCAGCAGTTTGCCGACGGATCGGAAGCCCGTCTCGCCGGGCCCGCCGATCCACACGACGGAGTCGACCGGCATTTGGTCGATCCACCCGAGTTCGAAGACGTTGGAAAGGTTCAGCAGCACGATCACCTTGCCGAACTCAGCGGTGACCCGCTGGAGGGTGGCGATCTCCCGATTGCTCAACTCGAGGTAGTGCTTGGACGGGTCCAGATCGTCGGCGTTCTCGGAGCCGGTGCTTCCGACCGTGATCACACGGCCGTCCGGCCACTGGAGCTGCCGGAACTCGCCTTCCTGCAAGCTGTCCGGAAGGTCGGCGCCCTCGCCGCCCGCGCGGGAGATGACCATGATCGCCGTGTCCGAGAACTTCTTGGACTTCTCGAAGACTCCGGCGGCGTCGTACTCGTCCTGGGTTGGCTCTGGCACCGTCCAGTCCTGCGAAGTCAGGTTGACCCTGGGGCGGTCCTGATGAAAGTCGCGATAGAAGTTCGCGAGCTCGGTGTTGTACTCGAGCCCCGCGGACTCGAGCCCGGCGAGCAGGTCGACGGCCGCGTTCAGGTGAACCGCGCCCGAACCGGCACCGCCGTAGACCGGGTTCACCGACGACCAGCCGAAAACATTCACCTTGCGACTGTCGCCCGCCAGCGGGAGCGTGTTGTTGTCATTCTTCAGCAGGACCATGCCTTCGGCCTGAATGCGCTCGACCAATGCATCGCTCGTCTCGGTCAACGCCTGACTGCGCGTCACCGATGGCCGGAAGAAGCCGTCCAGGACCGTCTTGTAGGTGCCGAAAGCCAAGACGTTGAGGACGATTGCGGTTACCGCAACGAGTCCGATGATCGCGCTCCAGCGCGCGATGAAGAAGCCCTTGCGTGGTTCTTTGGCAGCGTTCACTGTCACCTCCATGTCTCGTAGCCTCGGCACCACCTGTTGCGGCGGACCAGCGTCGTCCGCCGGCCGGTGCCGGGCGATCGTCACGCTAGGCGCGGCTACACCTCGGGCACGGCGTGGCCGCACAACCAGTCGGGCTCGGGGGACCACCGTTGACGCCGAGGGGTGTACTGGTGGTGCGCCTATTTCGCCGCTCTCCCTCCGCGGCATGGCCCGGCCTAGCTTGTCCTCAAATCGACAGCCGGAGGGACAAGTCGCGATGGATTCCATGCCACGTCTGGTCGCCGCCGTCGTCAACTCCTCAGTGGCTGAACGGGATGAGCTCACCCGTCGCCTGCAGCACCTCCAGCACCGCGGCTCCCCGGCGTTGCTGATCGACCCCTACCCCACGCACTCCGCCCTGCTGGACAGCCCTCGGTGGCCGGATCTCGTCTTCCTGTCACTGCGCAGTCCCGACCAGCATCCGTCGAAGAGGCAGCTTGATGGTCGGCTCTTGCCTGCGCAGTCGCTGCGCGCTCACTTCCCCGACACGCCGATCATCCTGCTCTCCGACAGGGTGGAGGACGCCATCGACGGATACCGGATCCCGGTCCAGGGCTGCCTTCACCCGGCGGCCGACGTCACGGAGTTCAGACAAACGGTGAAGGCCTGTCTCGGCCAGATCCTGCGGCATGAACGGGACTTCATCCTCCTGGCCACCAGTTCGACCGCACGGAAGGTCCGCGTCAACGAGGTGCAGTACGTCGAAGCGGATCGCAACCGCATGATCATCCACACTGACACGTCACCGATCGCCGTGAAAAGCAGCCTCGTCGCACTGGAAAGGAGCTTGACGACCAGAGGATTCGTCCGAAGCACCCGCAGTCACCTGCTCAATGTCAGCAGAATCGCGAAGATCCACTCCAACCACGTGGTGCTCCTCGACGGCCGCACGATCCCGCTGAGCAGGATGAAACGTTCCGCGCTCGTCCAAACGATCCGGGAACTCACCGCTCGCCGCGCTGCGCTGGCCACCCAGAAGCTCGGGACGAGTCTGGGCGGGGCTGACCAATGCCGCGTCAGGTGACCTGAGAACGAAGCCTTGGAAGGACTCTGAGTTCGTCGTGACGTTCCTGAGGTCACCCAGTGGGGAGCACCGCATCATGATGCTAGGCTGTGCGCATGAGGACGACAATCACGGTGGCGGATGATGTCTTCGCCGAGATGGAGCGCCTCCGGCGGGCTGAGGGGCTGGGGCCGAGCGAGGCGCTCAATCTGCTTGCCCGGCGAGGAATGGCGGCGCGTCGACCCCGTGTCGACTACGTCCATCAGCCCCGCGAGCTGGGCATTCAGGTCGACGTGATGAACGTCGGCGAGGTCCTCGATCTGCTGGATTCGGCGCCGTGATCCTCGACGCGAACGTCCTGCTGTACGCGGTCGATTCCGGCTCGCCGCACCACCCACGCGCCGCGGCCTGGTTGACCGGTGCGCTGACCGGTGACTCCCGGGTGGGGATCCCCTGGCAGACCATCGGCGCCTTTCTCCGGATCGGCACCCATCCTCGCGTGCTGGCCGCGCCGATGACGGCTGACGAGGCGCAGCGCTACGTGGACACCTGGCTCGATCTCGACACGGTCTGGGTGCCACCAGCGACCGAACACACCGCCCGCGTCTACGCCGACCTCGCACGGCGTCATCATGTGACCGGGAACCTGGTCCCTGACGCCCAGCTGGCCGCGCTGGCGATCGAGCACGGCGTCGCCCTCGTGTCCGGCGACACCGACTTCGCGCGATTCGACGAGCTGCGCTGGCTCAACCCGTTCGCTGCCTGACAACGAAGATCCTCGAACCACACTGAGCGTGAGGTCCCGCGGGTGCTTTGGTTTGTAGTTTGCGCACTGAACTCGGAGTGCAGACTCCCACTCAACGGCAGCGGCAGTCAGGGGCTCGGTCAGTCACTCCCAGGGTGCGCAATTCACCTGAGGAAAGGCCAGGATGGCAGCGTCCTTGGTCACGAGTTGGAGGCCATGCAACTGGGATTGCGCCACCAGCATGCGGTCGAACGGATCACGATGCTCCCACGGCATGGAGCCCGCGAGCGCCATATCGGACGAGCTCAGCTGCAGGTCGGCCGCAAGCATCGAGTCGAGCAGTTCCGACCATCGCGCCAGGAGGCTGGCGGCCTCCGGCAGTCGTCCGAGTCGCACCTTCTGAGCGAGTTCGTACACGCTGGCAGCCGAGACGCACACCCGCCGGGCGCCCGCGAGGAGATCCCGCAGCCGGCGCGGCACCCGATCCGGCTCGACCGCCAGCCAGACCACCACGTGGGTGTCGAGCAGGTACCCGCTCACGCCGCCGACCCGTTCAGCGGGTCATCCGCGTGACCTGACTCCCAGTCGCGGAGCTCCGCCTCACCCATCGGCGCCAGCAATTCCGTGACGTCGAACGGGGCGATGCCTTCCAGCAGCGGCTCGTCGAACGACCGGACGCGCGGCGCGACCGCCTGAAGGCGCGCGACCACCGTGCCAGCGCGGGCGATCACGACTTCCTCGCCCGCCTCCACGCGGTGGAGCAGCTCGGACAGCCGGGTCTTGGCCTCCTGCACATTGACGACCACACTCATGAATCCATCATTCCATGGTCTGGTCAAGTTGACCAGACCACCACGGCCCCTGGGCCCGGGGCGCCTTGGTTCGCAGTTTGTGTACCGAACTCGGTACACAAGCTTCCAGTGAGTGGCAGCCGGCCGCTGGCGGCTCAGTCGCGGCCCAATCCGGCCAACACGTGGACGGTTGCGCGAGCCGCGCCCGGTCGGTCCGCGACCTCTTGGTGCGCCGGCGGCAAGGGCAAGTAGGCTGGTGCCCTTCGCAGTGAAGGAGAACGACGATGCCCGTCTTGCGATCCCGGACGACCACTCATGGCCGGAACATGGCCGGCGCCCGTGCGCTGTGGCGCGCCACCGGGGTGACCGACTCCGACTTTGGCAAGCCGATCATCGCGATCGCGAACTCCTTCACCCAGTTCGTGCCGGGCCACGTGCACCTCAAGGACATGGGCCAACTGGTCGCGGGCGCGATCCACGAAGCCGGTGGCATCGGCCGCGAGTTCAACACCATCGCGGTGGACGACGGCATCGCGATGGGGCACGCCGGCATGCTGTACTCGCTGCCCAGCCGCGAGATCATCGCCGACGCGGTCGAGTACATGGTCAACGCGCACTGCGCCGACGCCCTGGTCTGCATCTCGAACTGCGACAAGATCACCCCCGGCATGCTGCTGGCCGCGCTGCGGCTGAACATCCCGACCGTCTTCGTCTCCGG
>CAZLWS010000060.1:0-17408 GCA_964563205.1 uncultured Propionibacteriaceae bacterium
AGTCACCCGACCGGCACGAACAGGAGCATCATGCGCGAGATGGAGCTGGACGAGTTCCTTGACCAGCTGAGCAGCGGCGAGCCGCTCGAAGCCGGATCGCGGGCGCACCGCTTCATGCACTCCGCCGCACAAGACGCCCTGCGGATCACCGCCCAGCTCAACACCGGCTATCACACAGCCGACGAGGTTCGGCACCTCCTCGAAGAGCTCACGGGGCGAGCCCTCGACGAGTCGGTCACCGTCTTCCCGCCGTTCTACAGCGAGTTCGGCAAGAACCTGACCCTCGGCAAGAACGTCTTCATCAACATGGGCTGCAGCTTCCAGGACACCGGCGGCATCAGCATCGGCGACGGCACCCTCATCGGACACCGCAGCACCCTCACCACCCTCAACCACCACGTCGACCCCAACCGACGCGGCGACATGATCCCCGCCCCCATCGTCATCGGACGCCAGGTGTGGCTCGGCGCGTCCGTCACCGTCGTCCCCGGCGTCACGATCGGCGACGGTGCGATCATCGGCGCCGGAGCCGTCGTCACCAAGGACGTGCCGGCCAACGCCATCGTCGCCGGCGTCCCCGCCAAGCTCATCCGCATGACCGGATTCGACGTCTCGCAGTAGCGTTCGGACGCCATCTGACAGCCGCTCGACCCGGCCGCCGGCCGAACCTCCGCGCGAGCGCCTATAGTTGCTGTTATTGCAGTTGTGAGTACTCTGGACGGCATGACAAGTCACACGATCGCTGCCACTCTCGACCCCGCGGATCCCGCCGTCCGATCCGATGCGAAGGTCCTCGCCGACCGCCTCAACGGCGACACTGCGGTCGAGGTCGCCGTGCGCACGATGCTGGACGACGTTGCTCACGGCGCACGCATCGTGGTACTACGCGCGGAAGACGATGTCACCCCAGCCGAGGCCGCCGACATCCTCGGCGTCACCCGCCAGTTCGTCGACCGACTCTGCGAGGACGGCGCGCTCGCCTTCCGTCGTCTACCCGGCAGCCGCCACCGCCGGATCCGGACCCAAGACGTGATCGACCTCGCCTCCGAGCGTGAGCGGCGCCGCGCCGGAGGTGACGCTATCCGCGCCGTTCTCGGAGAGTAGCTGCGTGGCGCGCCCCCAGCGTGTCTTCATCGACACCAGCGAACTGTTTCCCTTCACGATCATGGACGTGCTGCTCACACTGGCCGAGGACTTCCTGTTCACCTGGGTCTGGACCGAGGAAATCCTTGAAGAATGGGAGGAGGTCATCGTCCGCGAAGGTCGGCGCACCCCGGAATCCGCTGCCTCGGTAGTGGCGGCCGTGCACACCCACTTCGGCCGGTACAGGATCGATCCCGTCCGGTACCGCGACAGGATCACCGATGACCTGTCGCCCGACCCCGACGATCGGGTTCACGCCGCCGCGGTGATCCATGGCGACGTCGATGTGCTGCTCACCCGAAACCTGAAGCACCTTCGTACCAAACCGGTCTTGGCCGCCGGCGTCAAGGTGATTTCCTCCGACGAGTTCCTCTGCACGCTTCTCAAAGAACGCCGCCAAGGCGTTGTCGAGTCGTTCACCCGGGCGGCGAACAGCAAGAAGGACCCCCCACTGACTATCGCGCAGTTGGCCACGAGGATCGCGGCCGCGGGTGCGCCACGGTTCGCCGAACTCCTACAGCCGAACCTCCCAGGCTGACCAGCCCAAGCACTCAACACCCCAGGCCCTGGACATCCATCAACAACTCGGTGACAGTCCGAGCTTCCCGCCGTCTTGCCAGGGCTTAGCTGTCCAGTAGATTTCCCAGCTGACAACTCGGCTCGACCCACTGGCTCGGCGCAGCCGCTCTCGGACCTCGCGTCCACCTACCGCAGCCCGTCGAACCGGCCGTCAGAGACGCGCAGGCGTCCGTCCTCCCACCCGACGGGCATCGGGTCGGACAGGGATCCGATAAATGCCCCGTTCTCGTCGACGTGGTTGAAGGCGAAAAGCCACCACTGGCCGGCACGGTCCTGCAGCAGCCTGCCGGCGTACAGCGACTCGTCGGTCAGGCGGGTGGCTGAGGCGATGTCGAAGGGTCCAGTCGGCGAATCGACGGGAACCGACCACACTCCCCCGCGCTCGCCGGCGGCGCGACGCTGGGCGGTGAGTTCGCCGTGGAGGGACGAGAAGATCAGCACCTGGCGGCCTTCGACGGTGGCGAGCTGCGGCACCTCGAGGTGCCCGAAGCCGGCACCAGGGGCGGAGAGGGGCGGTTGCACCGTCCACTCGTCTAGGTCGGGGGAGGTGGCGTAGCCGATCACTCCGCGGTCGTCGGGGGCGCCCTCTCGGGAGCGGGCGGTGACGAGCATGTGCCACTGGCCGTCGTGGGCGAACACCCACGGGTCGCGCCACGCCTCGTCCGGCCAGCTCACGCCGTCGAACTTCTCGTACCAGCGCGGGTCGGCCTCGGTCAGGGCGGCGGCGCTCGCCTTCGTCCAGGTGTAGAGGTCGGGCGAGGTCGCCACGCCGATGCGCTGGACGGTCGCCGATTCGGCGCGTGACGTCCCCGTGTAGAACAGGCACCACGTGCCACTGGGGTCCCGGACGATGGAGCCGGTCCAGGTGGTGTAGTCGTCGAAGGCGGGCCGCTCGGAGGCGATCAGCGCGTCGGCGACCTCCGTCCATGCGCGCAGGTCGGTCGAGACGGCGTGACCGACGGTGACGTGGAAGTGACGTCGGTCGGGGTTCCCGAGTGCGCGTGAGGCCTTCAGGTAGAACGCGTGGTAGTGCTCGCCGTCGTCGGCGAACCACATGTCCCAGGTCCAAACGTCGGGAAGTGCATACGACATCGATTGAGGCCTCTCGGTTGGGGTCAGCGTGCGGCGGGGCCGGCGGGGTTCGGCGGGGCGACGGAGCCGCGATGGATGACCGGTCCGCGCAGCAGCGCGGTCGGGGTGTCGCCGGTGGAGCCGTTGATCTTCTTGAACAGCTTCTCCGCCGCCCAGACCCCCATGTCGTAGTGCGGCAGCTCGATCGTGGTGAGGCCCGGGTAGAGGCCGTCGGCGACGTACTCCTGGTTGTCGAACCCGACGATGGAGATGTCCTCGGGGATGCGCAGCCCCAGTTCGGCCGCGGCGCGATAGGCGCCCATGGCCACCCGGTCGTTGAAGCAGAAGATGCCCGTCGGCCGCTCGGGGCCGGCCAGCAGCTGCATGGCGGCGTCGTACCCCCCTGAGGCGTAGGACTCGACGGCGACGACGGCGAGGTCCCGGGCCGACAGCCCTGCTTCGAACATGCGCGCGCGGAAGCCCTCCAGCCGTCCCGCGGAAGCCGGGATGTCATCGATGTTGTTGACGAAGCCCAGCCGCCGGTGGCCCGCTGTGATCAGGGTGTCGGCAGCGTCCCTTCCGCCGGCGGCCTCGTCGGGGGCGACCCAGGGCACGCCGGGGGTCGCGCACTCGGCGTTCAAGAACACCGTGGGCACCGACGCCAGTTGCGCGGGCAGCTCGAGCTCCCGGTGGAACATGGACGCGTAGATGATCCCGTCCACCTGCCGGCGCAGCAGCTCCTCGATCTCGCGGTTCTCCACGTCCCGCTGGTAGCCGGTCGACACCACGAACATGACGGTGTCCTTCGTCAGCGCGACCTCTTGCGCGCCGAGGACGAGCTTGCCGGCGAACGGGGTGGTGACGATCTCGTCCCCGATCAGCCCGATCGTGTGCGACCGCCGGGTGCGCAGCGACTGCGCCAGCCCGTTCGGGACGTAGCCCAGCCGCGCCGACACGTCCTTGATGCGCTGCCGGGTGGCCGGGTGGACGCGCAGCCCCGGCACGTCGTTGAGGACGTGGGAGACCGTCGTGATGGACACGCCGGCCTCCTCGGCGACCTGCTTGATCGTGACTCTTCTTTGCTTCACCTCGTGACCTCTCCGGGTCAGTATGGATGGACGGGACGCATTGTGCCGCTACGACCCGACCGATGGGGTCGGACGGAACGCGTTCACCGCATCATCCAGCACGACCTGCGCGACCGTCCCGGAATCGAGAACCGTGTTGGCGCGGGCCCCCGGGTCCACCACCACGGTCGTGACGGCCAAGCCTTCCGACGACTCGGTCGCCAGCAGCGCGTCCACCTGGGCCTCGAAGCAGGAGTCGTTCGCGGTGGCGTCCACACTCTTCGCGACCACGTGGTTGGTCGCGATGTAGTTGCCGCTCCCGGACGCGACCCGGACGATCACCGGGGCTGCGCCGGCCGGACGGACCCGCTGCGGGTCGACGATCTCCGAGAAGTGGTTGCCGATCACCGAATTGTCGTCGCCGCTGATCCGGAGCAGCCCGAAATCGTCGTCCAGCCCGTTGTCGACCTCGGCGAACGGGGTCCACGGCTCGTGGTCGCGCAGCAGGTGATTCGCCGAGACGAGGTTCTCCGAGCTGCCCTCCTCAAGGATCAGCATGCCCGGGTAGAACGAGTGCAGCCGGTTCCCCGTCACGCTCGACCGGGTCACTCCGCGCAGGCGCACGCTGCTGGATCCCCGAGGGAACACGTTGTTGGCGGTGATGAGCAGCCCGCCGTGGTTCTCGGCATAGATCGAGTGCCCCCAGGGCCCTGCCCCGATCAGGTTGTCGGCGATCTTCGAGGCCTGACCCCAGCCGCGCAGCTCGATGCAGCTCCCGCATTCGGCGATGAAGTTGTCGTGGACGGCGAGCGCGTCCGCGTTCCAGAGCTCCAGGGCGTGCTCGAGGTACACGAACCCCATGTCGGCGATGCGGAACGAGTCGTTCGCCTCCGCGACCTGGATGCCGGTCTTGCCGTTGCGGTAGGAGTTCTCCGGGTTGCCGCCGGGCGCGTCGCCGGTGAAGTGCAGGCCGTCGATGCAGAAGCCCGAGAACTCCACCGAGCTGATCCTCGGGCTGCCAGTGCGCGCGACGCGGAAGGCGGCGCCCTCGACGTCCACGAGCACGCGGCTGCCTCCGGGCCACAGCTCGTGCAGCCCGGGCCACTCCTCCTGCGGGACGTTGAACCGGATGCTCGACGAGGTGAACCCGTGGCCCGACCCCTCGATGCGCAGGAAGCTGACGTCGATCAGCACCGGGGTGCGAAGCCGGTAGTCACCGGGCGGAAGGTGGATGACCGCGCCCGGCCTGCCGCCGTCCGGCACCTCGGCCGCCGCCTGACGCTCCTTCACCTCGGCGATGATGCTGTTGGTCACCGCGCCGAGGTCGTCGTGCGGATCCCCGTGGGGCCACGTCGTCACGTCGAAGTGGTTGCTGATCGACATCAGTCCTTCCCTTCTGGGCTTTCGCCGTTCAGCCCTTGACCGCGCCCATGGTGAGGCCGGCGACGATGTGCCGCTGCAGGAACAGGGTAAGGACGATGACCGGCACGGAGTAGACGGCGGCCAGCGCCGTCATCCCGCCCCAGTCGAGCCCGAACTGACTCTGGAAGTTCGCGATGACCACCGGAGTCGTCTGCGCCCGCACCGAGGTCAGCAGCAACGAGAAGAGGAACTCGTTCCAGGACGCGAGGAAGGCGAAGATCGCCGCCACCGCGAGCCCGCCGGACACGACCGGGAGCACCACCCGCATCATGGCCTGCAGCCGGTTGCAGCCGTCCACCTGGGCGGCCTCGCTGAGCTCGTCCGGCACCGCCTCGAAGAAGCTCGCCATGAGCCAGATCGACAGCGGCAGCGAGATCGTCGTGTGGGCGAGGGCGAGGCCGATCGAGGTGTCGGTGATGCCCAGGTTCCGCATCACCTCCACCAGGGGCGCGCCCACGGCGATGGTCGGGACCATGCGCGTGACCAGGGCGGCGAGGATGAACACGCGACCGGACGGAGTGCGGAACCTCGTGATGGCGTAGGCCGCCGGGACGGCGAGCACCAGGCTCATCGCCGTGGAGAGCAGCGCCGTGACCACGCTGTTGATCAGGGCGGCCGGCACCCCCTGCCGGGTCAGCGCCGAGACGTAGTTCTCCAGCGTCCACACGCTCGGCATGACGTTCGGCGGCACCGCGATCGCTTCCAGCGGCGTCTTGAACGAGGTCAGCAGCAGGTACAGGAACGGAAAGCCGTACAGCGCCAGAGCGAGCGCGAGCAGTGTCCAGAGCAGGACGCGGCTGGGCCCACGGGCTTCGAGCGGAGTCATCGCGCACCTGCCCCGGGTCGCCAGATCAGCAGGATCGCCACGATCGACACCGCCAGCATCGCCAACAGGTAGACCGTGCCCATCGCGCTCGCCAGGCCCGGGTCTCCGAACCGGGTCATGGTGCGGTAGATGAGCAGGCTGAGGGTCGTCGTGGCGCCCTGCGGGCCGCCGTCGGTCTGGATGAGGATGACGTCGAACGCCCGCGCGGCGTCGATGCCACGGACGATGAGCGCCACCGCGATCACCGGACGCAGCAGCGGGATGATGATGCTCATCAGAATGCGCGGGTAGCGGGCGCCGTCGATGCGAGCTGCTTCGATGACGTCCCCCGGAATGTTCTGTAGCCCGGCGAACAGCACGAGCGTGATGAACGAGGTCGTCAGCCAGATGTCGGGGATGGCGACCGAGAACAGCGCGAGGTTCGGGTTGCTCAGCCACTGGATCTGATCCGGGCTGGCCAGGATGCCCGCCCGGAAGAGGAGCTCGTTGATGATGCCGAAATTGTCGATCAGCAGGAACCGCCAGAGCAGGCCGGCCACCACCGGAGCGATCATCAGCGGGTACATGAAGAGGGTGCGGAAGACGGCGGAACGCCGTCCCAGCGCCGTGAACACCAGGGCGACGGCGAGGCCGAGGATGAACTCCATGGCCACGACGAAGACGGTGTAGACCAGCGTGCGAACCGAGGCCGAGGTGAAGGCCTCGGATGCGAAGGCCGCGACGTAGTTGTCGAAGCCGACGAAGGTGCGGGCGGCCCCGGCGAACGGGGAGATCTCGAAGAAGCTGTCGTAGATGAAACGGGCGAGCGGCCAGAGGACGAAGGCGGCGAGGAACAAGGCCGCCGGGAGCATCAGGAAGAGGGCGAAACGGCGATCGCCGCGCTCCCTGCGTCCGATGCGCGTGCTGCGGTCGGCCGGCGCCGGGGTGACCGAAGCCACCCCGGCGACCGCCTCGGAGGGTGTCGTTGGCACGAGGCAGACCTACTTGACGATCGATTCGATCTGGGCCTTGGCCTCGGCCAGCAAGGCCGCGGTGTCGGCCCCCGGCTCCACAGCCTTCTGGAGCGTGGGGATCAGCACCGAGTCGGTGATCTCCTGCCACTTTTCGGTCTTCGGACGCGGCAGCGTCTGCGGGGCCTCAAGCGTGGCGACCAGGGCCGGGAAGCTCTCGAACCCGGCCTGCCCGGCCTTGCTTTCGAAGGCGCTCTTGCGGGCCACGAGGCCCAGCGAGGTGTCGGCCGACAGGTCGTTGTGCTCGTAGGCGAAGGCGATGAAGTCCTTGGCGGCGTCGGAGTTCTTGCCGCTGGCCGGAACGGAGAGGTACCAGGCGCCGGGGACGCCCGCGATGCCGCCGGGCCCGCCGATCATCGGCGCGACGCCGATCGAATCCTTGATCGGCGAGTCGGCCGGGGTCTGCCGGTAGGCGTGGCCCCAGAACCGCATCATCGCCAGGTTGCCCTGGTAGAACAGGTTCTGCGCACCCGCCCAGTCGAGCTGGGCGGCGCCGGACGGCGCGTAGGGCAGCAGGCTCACGTAGAAGTCGAGCGCCTGCTTGTGAGCCGCGCTGTCGATGGTCACCGTGCCGGTCGCCGGGTCGAGCACCATCTGCTTCTCGCCGGCTTGGGAGACGGTCGCCAGCCACTCGGTCTCCACCGCGCCCTTGACGTCGGTGCCGTAGAGGTCGACCTTGCCGTCGCCGTCGGTGTCGCGGGTGAAGAACTCGGCCATGTCGCGGTACTGCTCCCAGGTGGTCGGCGCAGCCAGCGGGTAGCCGAACTTCTCCTCGAAGTCCTTCTTGTTGGTTTCATCCTCGAACAGGTCGGTGCGGTAGAAGAGGATCTCGGAGTTGGTCCAGACCGGCATGCCGACGAAGTTCTCGCCGACCTTGGCCTCGCTGACGAGCCCGCCGAACAGGTCGGCCTGGACGTCGGCGGTGAACAGGTCGTCGAGCGGCGCCAGCCCGGGGGCGAACGCGGTCAGCCAGATCGCGTCGAGCGCGGCGATGTCGAAGGACGGGCTGCCCGCCTGCAGCTCCGAGGAGATGCGGTCGTAGAGACCGGCGTAGGGAAGCTCGACGAGGGTGACGTCGACGCCCTTCTCCGTCTTGTAGAGGTCGGCGACCGGCTGCAGCTCTGCCTTGCCGCCGCCCTCGACGACGACGGTGAGCGCGGCCGCGCTGGTTCCGCCCCCGGTGCTCTCACCGGACGGCGCAGGCGCGCCGCCGGCGCCGCATCCGGCGAGGAGGGCGGCGGTGGCGCTGATCGCGATCGTTGCGACCCCGACGCGGCGGAAGCGTCCTGCCGCGTGTGTGCGAAGCATCTTCACTTCGACTCCATTCGTTTTGTGATGTGGGTTGGCTCGGTCGTTGTGCCAATACGTTTTGCCAAAACGTCTTGGCACTAGAGTAAAGCCGGACCTCACACGCGTCAATACCCCATTTCCGGCGTCGCCTGGGCTGCCCGAGCCTGCCCCGGCGGCGGCATCGGAGCGGCGAGGAGGCGTTCCTATCCGGAGGGCCGCCATCCCCATGATCACCCTCGCCGGCTTCGTCGCCGGCGTTCGCCGCCTCCCCGACGGTCGACGAAACGGGTCTGGCGACGAACACGAAGAATCTCACCGGCACAGGCGTCGAGCGCCCCTGGAGGCGGCGGCCTGACGCGGCGGTGGAGGGGTCAGTCCCGCTGGGGCTTCGCCAGGCGGTAGCCGACGCCTCGGACGGTCTCGACGAAGCGCGGGGTGGTGGCCGAGTCGGAGAGCTTGCGGCGCAGGTTGGCGATGTGGCTCTCGATGGAGCGCCGGTCGGCGTCGATCACGTAGCCGTTCAGCTCGCCGCGGGTGTAGCCGGCCAGCTCGTCCTTGCTGACTACCCGCCGGTTCCCCTGCATCACGGCGCAGAGCAGGTCGAACTCCGTGCGGGTGAGCTCCACCGGCTGGCCGTCCAGTTCGACCAGGTGCATCGACACGTGC
Organism: uncultured Propionibacteriaceae bacterium; assembly: GCA_964563205.1. Taxonomy (GTDB): domain Bacteria; phylum Actinomycetota; class Actinomycetes; order Propionibacteriales; family Propionibacteriaceae; genus Propionicimonas. Next base: position 9,075 of record CAZLWS010000060.1, read on the forward strand.
ACGCGCAGGCCGTTGTGGCTGAGCCAGTCCTGCTCCGGCGCCTCGGCGACGGCCGGCTGCTGCGGCGTGACCTGCGTGACCTGCCGCTGGAGCTCCCGGCGCCGGATCATCGCCTCCACCCTCGCGCGCAGTTCGCGCGGGCGGAACGGCTTGGCGACGTAGTCGTCCGCGCCGGCGCCGAGGCCGGTCAGCGTGTCGATCTCGTCGCGGCGGGCGGAGAGCATGATGACGTAGGTCGACGAGAAGCTGCGAATCCGCCGCACCACCTCGAAGCCGTCCATGCCGGGCAGGTTGACGTCCAGCGTGGTCAGCATCGGATCGCGCTCGCGGACCAGTTCCAGCCCGGTCGCCCCGTCCTCGGCGACGTGGGTGCGGAAGCCGGCCTGGGTCAGCACCGCCGCCAGAAGCTCGGCGATCTCGGGATCGTCCTCGATGATCACCGCATGGCGTTCGTCCTCTGTTTCCTCACTCACGCCTCGCCGCCTCCTTTCTGGCCCTGCTCCTCCTGCTCCCCCGGCACCGCGATCGCTCGCGCGACGTAGTAGGTCTGGACGTCGATCGGCCGCACCTCGAAGGTGGAGAGCCGGTTCAGCAGGCGTGCGGTGACCCGCCCCAGGGACCGGTCCTGGTCGTTGTAGGCGCAGATGTCGTAGCCGAGGACGCCGCGCGCCGCGGCCACCCGGTTCCCGACGTGCTTCGCCATCATGGTGAAGACGTGGTCGCGCCTCATGTCCGGCCGGACCAGCGTCACGCCGACATAGAAGACCGCCTGCCGGCTCCACTCCTCGGGGTACCGGTGCTCGAAGTAGTCAGGGCTGATCCACGGCATGGTCGAGACGTCGTCGGTGAGCGTGGTCAGGCCGGCCAGCTCGCCCTGGGTGTCCAGCGCGACGTACTTCCACACCCGAGGGTTGTCCAGCTCGGCGGCGAACTCGTCCTCGGTCAGGACCTGCCGGGCGGCCGCGCGGGTCCGGAGCGGCCCGAAGGACTGCTCGTACAGCGACCAGAAGTGTGTCCTCAGATCGGGCCGGGGACGCCGGCTGCAGACGATGGTGAACTCGCCATGGTCCCACGGACCTTCCACCTCGACGCTCACTTCGCCCAGCCGCTCGTCTGGTAGGTGGCGATCACCAGCGAGCAGGCCGGAAGACCCGAGCAGTGCGCCGAGCTGAGCACTTCTTCATGGCTGGCGAACTCCCGATCCCGGCCGCTGGCCATGTCCTCAAGGCTCATCGCGATCATGCTCCGCACCTGGTCCTCGGCGTGTCCGGCGTGTTCGACGAACAGCCCGCCGGCGCCGTCGGCGGCCCACGACCACCCGATGCCCGCCCAGGCGTCATCACCGCACTCGGTGGCGAAGGCCACGGCGTAGACGCAGTAGAGCTTGTCGCCGAACTCGCCGCGCACCTGCTGGGACGGCGCGCAGACCTGCACCTCCGCGCCGGGCGGGATGATCGAACTCAACCTGATCAGGTTGTGGTCGGCCACCCCGGCCGAGCGGAGCGCAGCGTCAAAGGCCGCCATCGTGGTGCGCCCCGTGCCGCTTCCAGCCGTGACCCTGATGGTCAAGCGGTCCGCCGTCGCGTTCTGGTGTGTGCCCGCGTCCTGAATGGTCACCCGGGTCTCATCCCCTTTTCAGTGTGTTTCCGGCGTCAGTGGGCGCCGACTCCCGTTGCGGCCTGCGCCGCGGGAGGTTGCGGTTCTTCTTCCGTCTCGTCCTCAGCCGGCAGCTCGAAGCGGAACGTCGAGCCTTGGCCGAGGGTGCTCTCCACCCAGATCCGCCCGTCCATCCGTTCGATGAGGCCCCGGCAGATCGCCAGCCCCAGACCGGTGCCACCCTTCTCGCGGGTGTCGCTGGAGTCGACCTGGCTGAATCGGCCGAAGACCGCCTCCAGCTTGTCCTCGGGGATTCCGCGCCCGGTGTCGCTCACCGCGAACTCGACCCGTCCGGCGGTCGGGACGGCTGCGACGACGACCGAGTCGCCCGGATCGCTGAATCGGACGGCGTTGCCGATCAGGTTGATCAGCACCTGCACCAGCCGGTCCTTGTCGCCCCGGACGCGGCCGTCGACCGCGCCGAGCGTCAGGTTGACCCCGGCGGCCTGGGCCAGGCCCGAGGTGGCGACGACCGCCTCATGGCAGGCGGCGGCAGCGTCGTGCAGCCGGATTGAGAGCGGCAGCATGCCGGTGTCCAGCCGCTCGATCTCGAGGATGTCGTTGACCAGGCTTCCCAGCCGCACGCTGCCCGCGGTCGCGATGTCGATCATCTTGGCCGCGCTCGGCGGGAGATCGCCGAAGGCGCCGCCGGCGAGCAGGCCGAGCGCTCCGCGGATCGACGTCAGCGGCGTCCGCAGCTCGTGGCTGACCACCGAGATGAACTCCTGCTTCATCCGGTCCATCTCGCGACGCTGGCTGACGTCGCGGAAGACCACGACGGCGCCGCTGATCCCTTCCTCGCTCCGCAGCGGGCTGGCCGTCGCCTCGACGACGATCGTCCGCCCGTCGCCGCGCAGGTAGAGATCGTCCTCGCCGGAAGCGGTCAGCCCGGACGCCGTCGCCTCGGCGATGTAGCAGCCGTCGTACGGGTACGGGGTGCCGTCGGTGCGCGGCGCGTGGAAGAGGTCGTGCGCGTTGGCGCCGAGGAGCTCGGCCTCCGGGCGCCCCAGCAGCTTGACGGTCGCGCGGTTGACCATCGTGATGCGTCCCTCGGTGTCCACGCCGTAGATGCCGTCGGCCACCGAGCTGAGCAGCAGCTCGTTCTGGTTGGTGATCTCGCGGAGCTCTTTGGTCCGCTCCAGGACGCGCACCTCGAGCGAGCGACGCAGCTGCTCGTTGTCGACGACGAGGACGATCTGCCGCACCACCACGGTGACGATCAGCACGCCCCAGACGATCTGCGTCGTCAGATCTAGGGCGCCCTTGGCGCTCACGACCATGGTGCTCGCCGTGGCGATCAGGAAGATCGAGAAGAAGACGATCGAGCTTCGCAGCGACGAGGCCTCGAACGCCCCCGCCTCAGGCTGCTTGCCGGCGTTCGGGTGCAAGGCGGCGAGGGTGACCAGCAGATAGCCGATCAGCCAGCCGAGATCCCACCAGCTTCCCAGCGGGCTGACGCCCAGGGAGACGTTCACCGCGTAGGCCAGGTCGGAGATCGCGTAGAAGAGGAAGGCGATCCCGATCAGCATCAGCGGCGTCCGGCTGGTCGAGCCGCTCCGGGCGACCAGCAGCGTGGCCAGCGTGGTGATCACGAGATCCAGGACGGGCAGCGCGAGCAATTGCACCTGCCCGAACAGCGTCGCGTCGGACGTGGCGAGCAGCGTCGGGAAGAGCATCACGTTGGCCATGAGCAGCACGGAGCCGCCCACCACCAGGCCGTCCAGGATCAAGCGGGCGAGGTCCGTCCCACGGCGGGCCGTCGGCGGGAACAGGCTGAGCGCGACGATGCAGACCACCAGAGCCGACATCAGCAGCGCGTCGACCAAGCTCGACAGCGAGTCGGTCAGCTCCAGGGCGTCCACCGCGATGCCGAGCACGTTGGCGACCACGCCGAGGCACAGTCCCAGCGTGACGCTGAACCATGCCTGCAGGCGTCGTCGAGTGCGGGTCACCCTCATCCGGCGGTACGCCGCGACGGCGGCGACCCCGCCGGAGCTCAGCAGTGCCAGGCTGGTGACCTGGGCGCGGATCGCCGGGTCGTCCGTGACAGCCACGGCAATGGCGAAGAGGACACAGAGAATCGGCCCGACGACACAGACGACGGCGAAGGACCGGGAAGGCGTTGCTCGCGGCACGATGCGGCTCACTTGAATGGGGGGAACCGGGGAGGTACCGGGGGAGTATATCGCACCTCCTGCGCCCGCCACGACGGCGCGGCCGGAGTCGATCCAAAGGCGGGCGATTCCCGCATTCTTATCGGCGGATCGAGGGCGCGGCACTACGATGTCCCGCAACAGAGGAGTCGCGATGTCCACACCTGCCAGCGCCGAACCGAGGTTGCTGCTTCTCGTCGACGATGACGACGACATTCGAGACGTGGCCGCTGCGGCGCTGGAGCTCGTGAGCGGCTTCCGGATCGTGACCGCGACCAACGGCCTCGACGCACTGCGGCAGGCGAAGGAGCACCACCCCGACGGCATCATCCTCGACGTGATGATGCCTGGAATGGACGGGCTGGAGACGGTCAAACGGCTCGACGCAGATCCGGCGACGGCCGACATCCCGGTGATCCTGCTCACCGCGCGGGTGGACGGCGAGAAGCCGACGGAAGCCGTGGCGGGCGTCATCCGCAAACCCTTCGACCCGATGACCTTGGGGAATCGGATCCGTCAGCTCTTCGGATGGGCGTCATGAGCTCTGCCGACGCGATGAACGCGGTGTACCAGGCCCTGGCCCAGCGGGCCTGGGACACCAACCGGACCCGGGCGGCGGAGCTGGCCGCCATGGTGACCGAATGGGGCCGCGCCGGCGTCCTCGCCCCAGAGCAGCGCGAACACGGCCGATCGGTCGCCCACAGCCTGCGCGGGTCGGCGGGAACCTTCGGGCACGATGGCGCCGCGGATGCCGCTGACGAGCTGGAGCGGATGCTGGCGTCGACCTCCGACGACCCGGCCTTGTCCGTCATCGAGAACTTGGTGGCGCGGATCGAGGAGGCGCTGAGCCAAGCCCCGGGCCTGGCTCTCTGATCGAGACGCCGACCGTCCCGGCGCCTGTGGATTCTGGGCGCGAGTCGGCCTCGGGCTAGCGCGAAAGCAGGTTGCGGGTCAGCACGCCTGCTCGTGCCAGGTCGGCGTAGAGCACGCCGATGTCGCTTTGGCGATGGGCCATCGCAAGCCGGAGCGCGGCCGACCGCAGGCTGAGTTCGTCGGCGCCTACCATGTGGCTGGACGTCTCCAAGGTCAGCAGCAGGGTGATGCACGCCCCGTAACTGCCCTCGTTGATCAGGCGTCCGATCTCGGTGATGCGTTGCTCGAGCAGGGCCAGATAGCTGACCAGGAACCGCTCCACGGCGGCGTCGCCCAGTTCGTCGCGAAGGCTGTCCAGCGTTGACGTGGGAAGCCCGCTGCCGGAGATCAGCGTCGTGTAGTCGGGTTGCTTGCCGGCGTCCTCCCATGCCGGCAAGCAACTCACGACGCACCCCCGTGAGACTCTGGAGTGGTGCGACAGGGCGCATCGGCGGCCCCCCAACCACCGTTGGAAAAAACTGCCACCCCCATGTCAGTCCCTCCTCCAACCCTTGTCTCCAGCCCCAGAGGCTCATCCAGTTTCCGGGTGTGTGACCAATACTTCAGCGGCCGGCTGCAGGCCACGTAGAGAGAACCTTGAGATCACCTGGAGATTTCTCCGGATTGGCTGGAGAAGTCAGGACGCGGCTGCGGGCGGGAACGCGTGAACGACAACGACGGAATCCTCGTCGTTGTCGCTTGGTGTGAGTTGGGCCGGCGGAAGACTCACGCCGGGCTTGGGGGCAGACGCTCGGCCGACACCCCCCATGCCAGCCGATGCGCCATGCCGCACCCTGTGGAACTGCCGCCGCGGCGGGACCGGCCCTCTTCGTAAGCCCCCCCGAACCCGAAGAGGAAACCGGTCACCCTGCACGACTTGACGTACAGCTCCTCACCTTGGGCCGCCGATCCCCCCAGATTCGGTGGACCCTTCGGTGCATGTGAGTACTCTGCACCCCAAGCCTCAGGACCCCGTAGAGACAACCTTCAGACCCGCCGAAGGTGCCCTGAAGAACCAATCCGGGAACACGACAGGGCGGTGACCACACCGCCCAGGTGGGCCCACTGGGAATCGAACCCAGAACCCACGGATTAAAAGTCCGTTGCTCTGCCTGTTGAGCTATAGGCCCTGCATGCATCGTATCGAGGGCTGGGCGGGGCGTGCACACTGGGGGTGTGGAGCCTGGCATCTGGGGGATCGTGGCCGTCCTGGTGATAGGGACGGCGGTGGTCGCCTACGGCTGGATGTCCGACCGGGCGGCGGACCGGCGGCGGGCCGAGGCCATGCAGGCGCCGCCGGAGCGGGAGATCCCGCGATTCAAGGCGGACGAGATCCGTCCGCAGTACCTCAGTGAGCTTGAAGCGGCCACCCGGCCTGATCACCTGGCGGCCACCGAGCTCGGCGAGGAGGCCCGGGCCAGACTCACGGAGCTGCTGCCGGGGAGTCCGCAGTTTCCCGCCGGCTGGCCCGTCAAGGACTTCGTCACGGACACCGCCACGAGCTGGTGCGTGGTCGAGGATCCGGTGATCGTGATCTGCACGGACGAGGTCGCGGCCATGCGGGAGCTGCTGCCGGCGGTGAAGCGGGCCCGAGAGGCGGGGCGTCCGCTGGTGGTGGTCGCGCCGGGATTCGCCGCGGAGGTGCTGGTCACGCTGCGCGCCAACTGGGTGCAGGGCGTCTTCAGCTGTCTGCCGGTCACGCTGGCGGGCGGGGAGCGACGGTCGCTCGGCTCAGTGGTCGGCGCCATCCCCGTCGACCGCGCCGACCTGCAGGCGGGGTACCTGCCGTCCGGCCATCTCGGCGGCTGCCATGCCTGGGTGAGCGATCAGCGCGCCAGCTGGGTGGTGCTTGAGGGTCTCAAGTAGCGCTTCAGCGTTGGGCCGTCAGGTCTCAACCAAGGCTCAAGGTGAGTTCAGGGTTGCCCTGGACGCCTCAGCTCAACCCTCAGGCGTAGCCCAGGTCATCGAGCTCGTGGTCGTCGATGCCGAAGAAGTGGGCGATCTCGTGCCACACCGTGATGCGCACCTCGTCCACCACTTCGGGCTCGTCGAGGCAGTAGCGCAGCAGGGGTCCGCGGAAGATGACGATCCGGTCGGGCAGCACGCCGCCATACCGCGAATCACGCTCTGACAAGGGGATTCCGTCATAATAGCCGAACAGTTCCGGGTCGTCGGGCTCGGGCTCGTCCTCGATGATGAGGATGCAGTTCTCTATCAGGTCGAGGAAGCGCCCGGGTATCTGCTCCAGCGCCTGGTGCACCAGCTGCTCGAACTTCTCCGGCTCCATCTCGACTGCCACGGCACCCACGATAGCGCCCTGACTAGGGCGGGAATCACATCTATGTAGTTCACAGGCCCCGTTCAGCAACCTGTCGATTCACCATGACGCGGGTGCCCGCGGCTCCCTACAGTCCTGATCGCTGAGGCATCAGGGACAGGTGTGACGAACGGGTCGCATGTGACTCGTGGCGTCACGGGGAAGACCTCTCCCTGGGCCTCATCCCCCGAACCGGACTTCCCCCAAGGAGAGGGCAACGATGAGCAAGGCACGGATCGCGATCGCCTGGCTGGTGACGACGGCGCTGCTGGTCGGCGCCGGCATCACCACCGCCGTGATGGCCAGTGCCGCCGTCACCCTCTACACCGCAAGCGCCGAGGTGCGGGTCCGCACCGGCCCCAGCACGTCCAAGACGATCCTGCATCTGCTGAAGAAGGGCGCCGTCGTCGAGGCGAAGGGCAAGGCCAAGAACGGCTGGCAGCCGATCAGCTTCGGCGGCGCCACCGGCTACGTGTACGCGCAGTACGTGAAGGCCACCAAGTCGACGAAGACCCCGATCACCAACGCCGCTCCCAGCACCCGCAAGACCACGACCAGCGTCAACCTGCGCACCGCGGCCAACCTCAAGTCCAAGATCGTCCGCGTCCTGAAGAAGGGCGTCTCGGTCGCGGCGACCGGACGCAAGTCGGGCGAGTTCACCGAAGTGAAGGTAGACGGGAAGCTCCGCTGGCTGTTCACCGCCTACCTCGGCGCCGCCGCGAAGCCTGCCGCGCCGGAGCCGTCCCCCTCCCCCACGGCCACCCCGACACCGAGCGCGACGCCGTCCGAGCCGGCCGAGCCGAGCGAGTCCCCCACCCCGACGGAGACGCCCACCCCCACGGAGCCGCCGGCCGAGCCGAGCGATCCCGAACTGCCCGACGCCATCGCCACGGTGGTGACCAGCGGGGGCGTCACGCTGCGCGAGAACGCCAGCAACTCGGCGAACGCGCTGGGCTCGGTCGCGGGCGGCAAGGAGGTCGGTCTCACCGGCAAGCACAGCGGCAGCTACTCCCAGATCGTCACCGGCAGCAAACTGGGCTGGGTGCTGACCGGTTACCTGCGTCCGTCGAGCAACGCGCCGACCGTGACGCTGCCGGTCTCGACGGCGCTGCGGTACATCAACGCCTCGGACGTCAACGTCCGCGCCGACGCCGACGCCGAATCCACCAAGCTGGCCATGCTCGGACGCGGCGCCGTCCTGCAGCTCACCGGACCGACCAAGAACGGCTACACCCAGGTCATCTTCTCCGGGGATCTCGCCTGGGTCGCCTCGCAGTACCTGAGCGCCACCAAGCC
>CAZLWS010000061.1:0-17217 GCA_964563205.1 uncultured Propionibacteriaceae bacterium
GCGTCGGCGCGCACGGTGTGCCAGCGTGAGAGGGAGGCGTCGAAGAAGCCGGCGGTGAGCGGGTGCATGCCGGCCGTCTGCTGCACGTGGCTGGCGCTGGCGGCGGTCGCGACCCAGCCCGCGGCGCTCAGCGAGACGTTGATCACCGGGTTGGCCTGCTGCGAGCCGCCCGACGCGGTGAGGGCTTTCCAGTCGGGAATGACAGTGCGCACGCAGTAGGTCACCGACGCCCCGGCGTTGAGGGCCGGTGTGAGGGACGGGGGCGCGGCCCAGGTGCCGCTGAGCGCCGACCCCGGAGGGTTCGTCGCGGTGCAGGCGGCGGTCGAGGCCGGCCAGACCCGAATCGGCAGGCCGCTCGCCCAGGCCTCCGGCGCCGCGATCGTCACCGTCGCGGCGCCGTTGACGCTGCCGGTGTTGGTCACGATGAAGCTGCCCGTCTTCGTCAGGTCGCTGGGCAGGTAGGTCGCGCCCATGCCCGCGAAGTTCGCCTGGGTGACCGAGACGGCCTGGGTGGTGAGCGACCCGGTGGCGGTCACGCTCGCGGTGAAGTACGCCCAGCCCACGGCGCCGGTGATCGCTGCCAGAAAGGCGGTGACGCCCGCCACCAGCGCGAAGCGATGCCGCGCGATCCACGGGCTTGCGGAGTTCGAGGTGCTGAGGCCGGGCATGTCAACTCGCGCTCTGCGTGCCGGCGACCGTGATCTCAAAGCTCAGACCCTGCCCGCTCACCGTGGCCGGCGTGTTCGCGGCGAGCGCGACCTCGAGGCAGTACCAGCGGGTGGCCCCCGCGGCGAGCGGGCCGCCGCCGAGAGCCGCCAAGTACCCGTTCAGCGGCGCCTGCGCTCCGCCGAGCCCGGCGGCGCAGGCGGCGGAGTTGGCCACCGGGGTGATCCGGGCCAGGGCGTGCGCGGTGAGCTGCGGAGTGCTGGTCGCCGCGATCGCGGCGTCGAGGGCAGCCGGAGCGTCGCCGGTGTTCGCCACGCTGAACGCCTTGGCGACCGGCGTGCTCGGCGAGACGACGAAGGCGCCGAGCGCGGCCGAACTCGAGTCGTTGATCCGCAACGTGAGAGTGCCGGCGGCCAACCTCGCCCCGGGCGCGTTCGTGCCCGAGGCGAGGAAGGCGTGGGTCGCCCCCGCCCCACTGAGCCCGATCGCCACAGCGGCGATCGAAGCGAGAAAGGCATGGACGAGCGCGCGCGGGCGTCGGCGGGGCCGACGTGCGAATCGCTCGCCTCTGCGTGTCATGGGATGCGCTCCGTGGTCAGGCGCGGGGATCGCGCGTTGCCGGGTGTGCTGGCGCCGTCGAGCGGCACGCCGAACCGGGGGCGAGGCGATCCCCCGCCCCGGCTCCGGCACTACGGGATGGTGATGCTGCCGTCCACCTGGGTGACCGTCAGGGCGAAGTTCGCGAGGTTGACCGCGCCGGTCTTCGCCGGATTGTCGTCGGCGGGCGAGCCTGCCGCGCCGAACGGCCAGGCAATTGTGGCCGTGATGGTCGTCGCGTAGCTGCTGCTGGTGTTGCTCTTGTGCTCGAAGGTGTCGCCTCCGGTCCCCACCGGGGTCGCGCCGGTCACCCCGAAGACGGCGGAGTCGGTGAGACGACCGGCGAGAGCAGTGTCCGCCGCGCTGGCGCTGACCGCCGCCACCGAACCGCCGGCGAGGCCCACCTGGAAGCGCAGGTTCTGACCCTGGGCGGTGATGGTCGCCGGCACGCTGTACAGCAGCACGTCGCCGGGCACGATGCGCACGGCGGTGATGTCAGCGACGTCCGTCACGGCGCCGCTGGTGTGCTCGATCTGCCAGGCCGGGGTGCCGGTCGCCACCACGGTCAGCGTGCCCGCGGTGATCGTGTTCGACCCGCCGAGATCCGCGGTGTCGTTCCAGTAGGCGAGGGTGCCGCCGCCGCCGAGCAGCAGCATGACGGCGACACCTGTCGCGATGACCCCCTTGGTCATCTTCTTCATGGTCGTCTCTTTCTGTTGGGGGGAGAGGCTCTGCGGGCAGTGCGACGCGCGCTGGCGCCTGTCGAAAGGTAGCACAGTTCGGTCGTCACGGCTCGGATGCGATACTGAAGGTACCGACGGCCGGACGGGCGCAGAGCAGTTCGGCCCGAACCTTCCCCCAAATGTTCTCCCTTGTGGCCACGGGGTGGACAACCCCTCGACTCCCGGAGGTCGCCCATGCTGAGATCACTCGACGAATCCGGCGCCACCGCCGGACTGCTGTGGTCCGGGGTGGACAACCCCTCGACTCTCGAAGGTCGCCCATGCTGAGATCACTCGACGAATCCGGCGCCACCGCCGGACTGCTGCCGAGCGCGCTCGACAGCGGCAGGGTGCACGTTCCCGCCAGTTCGCGACTGCTCGAACGACTCAAGGAGGCGACGGCCCCAGCCGCCGGGGCGCAGCGGCTGACCCTGCTCTGCGCCCCGACCGGCTACGGCAAGACGGCGACCGTGGCCGCCTGGCTGGGCGAGGGCAGCCCGGCGCAGGGCCAGGTTCGGTGGGTTCACGGGAGCCGCTCCACCCCGAACGCCGTCTGGTCCTCCCTCGCGCAGGAGTTGGCGCCGCTCTCCGGGAACGCGGCGGCGCCGGGCGACGACCCCGTCCGCGCGACGATCCGGATCGCGGCTGGGATCGTCGCTCCGCTCACGGTGGTCATCGACGACTACCATCAGTCGACCGGCGCCGAGAACGACGCCGCCGTCGCCGAACTGTCCGCCGCCTCCCCGCTGCTGCGGGTCGTCGTGGCCGGCCGCAGGGTGACCCTGCTCGACAGCCCGCTGGTCAGTGCGAAAACCCGGGTGCTGCGGATCGGGCCCGCCGATCTCGCCCTCACCCCGGACGAGACCGCGCACTTCGTGGCAACCCTCGGCGTCCCGCCGAGCGACCGCCTGACCGCCGCTCTCGAGCAGGCGAACGGCTGGCCGCTCGCCATCGCCGCCGCGCTGAACCTCGGCTCCGACGAGCTGTACCTCGACACCGCCCACGGACGCTCATGGATCGGCTCGGCCGCGGCGCCCGTGCTCGATCCGGTCGGCAACCTCGCCGCCTTCGCACTGGACTCCCTCGAGGTGGTCGGACCCGCAGCACGTCGGGCGGCCCTGGCGGCCGCCCAGCTCGACGCCATCAGCCTCCCCCAGCTCGCCCGCACGCTCGGCGCCGACCCCGATGCCGCCCTCGCCGCAGCCCAGCAGCTGGTCGAGCTCGGCCTGCTGGCGCGAACGCCCGGGACGCAGACCGTCGAGTTCGCCTGCCATCGATCGGTGCGGGCGCCGCTCGCCGACTTCGCCGCGCAGACGATGGCGCCCGCCGAACGCGCACAGCTCCACGCCGACCGCGCCGCGGACCTGGAGCGCACCGCACCCTTCGCCGCCTTCCGGCTGTACTGCGACGCAGGTCGCTATGAGGCGGCGGAGGCCGTTCTCGCGCGCCACTTCACCGCGATCACCGACGAGGTCGGCGCCAGCACCCAGCTGTTGCGCGCGGCGCCCGAGGAGGTGCTGCTCGCGCATCCCACCTTCGCCGCCGCCCTGCTCTTCCTCGAGCTGCCTGAGACCGGGGTGGCCACGGAGACGATCGACTACCTCCTGGGGCTCTGGCAGCAAGGGCTGCAGCGACGACTCCCCGAAGGCGCCGCGACCCCGCCCGGCCCCCTCCACCTGCCCCTGCTCTGCCAGGCGATGGCGGCCAACCGGCTGCTCGGCAGGCTGGATGAGGCGCAGGCGCTGATGCGCCAGCTCGAGAGCCGGCTCACCTCGAACCGGCTCGACGACCCGTCGGCGGCTCCGGAGCAGCCGCCGACGGTCTCGAGCCTGGGCGGCTTCCTGCCGGTCTACTGCCGCGAGGCTGCGGCGCTCGCGATCATGACCGGAGACCTGGACGACGGGCGCCGCCATCTGAAGCGGCTGCAGCACTGGTCGGAACGCCTGATCGCCAGCTCGTCGCAGGGCGCCTCCGACGCCGCCGGCCGTGCCGGCTCCGGCCTCGACTCCGGCAACCGCTGGCTGTCAGCGGCGCTCGGCGGGCTGGCCTTCGCCGACCTGCTGGACGGCGACCTCCGCAGCTGCGCGGACGCCCTGGCCAGGCTGGACGACCACGCGGCGCGGACCGGGGCGGCCGCCCCGGGCCTCTCCTGGGTCTGGGCCGAGATCGCCCGGGCGCACCTGTCCTACGAGGTGCGCGACGAGGAGCTGCTCCAGAACGCGACCGCCCGGCTCAGGCCGCTCGCCCGCCGGCTCGAATCCTGGCCGCTGCTGGTCGTCGCACAGGCCGCCTCGGTCCGCAACGCACGTCCCACCTGCTCGGCGCTGGCTCACCTGCGGGCGGGCCTCGCCGAGATCCGGGAGGCGCCGCAGCCGTCGGGCAGCTGGGACGAGTACGTCCTCGGCTACGAGATCATGCTCTGCACCTCGCTCGGGGATCTCCCCGCCTCCGCGGCGTTGCTGGCCGCCGGATCCGCCGAAAGCACGTTGCTGCGGCTCGAGCGGGCGCGCTTCGCCCTCTTCGCCGGCGATGACGTGGAGGCGCTGCTCGTCGCGCAGCACGTCGGCCTTCCCGGCACGACGAAACGGCAGCGAGCCGACCGCTTCCTGATCAGCGCGGTCGCCGCCTGGAGCTGCGACCGCCGCGACGACGCCTTCTTCATGCTGCGCGAGGCGGCGGAGCTGCTCACCCGGCACCGCCTCCCGTCCACGTTGCAGAGCGTCCCCTACGAACCGCTGCGGGAGCTCGCCGCCGCGGCCCGGGAGGCCGGCGTCTGCGACCTCGTCGACCTGGTCGAGCAGGTGCCCGAGCCGGCGCGCGCCAAGCGCTACGGCCGTCTCACCGAGATGGAGTTGCGCACCCTGCAGGCGATCGCGCAGCATCGCAGCGCGAACAAGGCGGCCGCCGAGCTCTTCGTCACGACGGGGACGGTGAAGAAGCACCTCGCCTCGGTCTACCGCAAGCTCTGGGTGAACGGCCGCGAGGAGGCCATCCTGCAGGCGGGCCGGATGGGCATCCTGGGGTAACAGCTCGTCAGCCGGCGAAATGCCGCCAGCCGGGGTCGCCGTCCCAGGCTTCACCCGCGACCAGCACCTCCGGGTCACCGATGCGGACGACCCCGACCTCCTGCCAGCCCTCCGGCACGTCGGACGGCGCGAAGCAGGCCGCCAGGGCGTGGTCGTCGCCGCCGGTCAGGACGAAGGCCAGCGGGTCCTTGCCGCCCAGCGCGGCGGCCACCGCGGTCTGCGGCTCGGCGATGTCGAAGGCCGTCGGGTCGAGGTCGATGACCACTCCGGAGGCGCGGGCGATGTGCCCGAGGTCGGCCAGCAGCCCGTCCGAGACGTCGATCATGGCGGTGGCCCCGGCCTCGGCCGCGAGGATTCCCTGGCCGTAGGGCGGTTCCGGGACGCGGTGCGCGTTCACCACCGCCGCCGGGGAGCGGAAGCCGCGGTTCAGCACCGCCAGCCCGGCCTCGGCCCAGCCCAGCCGGCCGCGGATCGCCACCACGTCGCCGGGGCGGGCGCCAGCCCGGGTGACCGGGGAGCGTCCGCCCAGGTCGCCGAACACCGTCGTCGTCACCACGAGCTGCTCGGCGCCGGTGGTGTCGCCGCCCAGCAGCAGGATGCCGGCCTTCGCGCACTCCTCGCGGACCCCGGCGCTGAACTCGCGCACCCAGTCGACCGCGGTGTCGGCCGGCATCGCCAGGCTCATCACCAGCCCGATCGGGCGGGCGCCCTCGGCCTCCAGATCGGCGGTGGCCGAGGCCACCGCCTTGCGTCCGACGTCTCGCGGCCCGGACCAGTTCGGACGCCAGTGCCGCCCGGTGACCATGGTGTCGGTCGAGACCGCCACCGCGCCCTCGGGGGCGAATACCGCGCAGTCGTCGCCGGGGCCCACCAGCACGCCGGGGGCGGTGGGCAGCCCGGCGATGATCTCTGTGATCAGCCCGAACTCGCCCAGCTCGCCGACCGTGCCCATCAGCGCAGCCCCGGCTGCTGGGCCAGACCCAGCTCGATCAGCTCGCGGACGAGCGCCGAGTAGCCCAGCCCCGTGGCCTGCCACAGCAGCGGGAACATCGAGGTGCGGGTGAAGCCCGGCATGGTGTTGAGCTCGTTGACGAAGAACTCCCCCACCGGGTTCAGGAACAGGTCGACCCTGGCCAGCCCTTCGACGTTCATGGCGTCGAAGGTGCGGGCGGCCAGCGCACGGGCCTGCTCGGCCTGCTCGGGGGTCAGCTTGGCCGGGGTGTCGAGGCTGACGTCGCCGTCGTCGAGGTACTTGGAGTCGAAGTCGTAGAACATGTCGCGGCGGCGCAGCACGATCTCGCCCGGCACGGAGGCCCGCGGCGGCTGCCCGTCGCGGCCCTGCAGCACCGCGATCTCGATCTCGCGACAGCCCACGAAGCCCGCCTCCACGACTATCTTCGGGTCGTACTGCAGTGCCAGCTCGATGGCCCCCGCCAAGTCCTCGGGGGCATCGACCCGCGAGATGCCCAGGCTCGACCCGCCCCGCGCCGGCTTGACGAAGACCGGGTAGCCCAGGCCGGCGACCGCCGCCGTCCAACGGTCGGGGTCGCGCTGCCAGTGGCCAGGGTTGATCCCGATCCAGCGGCCCACCGGCAGCCCGGCCGACCACATCGCCCGCTTCATCAGGTCCTTGTCCATCCCGATGGCGCTGGCGGCCACCCCGGCGCCGACGTACCGCACCCCGAGCATCTCGAACAGGCCCTGGATCGTGCCGTCCTCGCCGTAGGGGCCGTGCAGCAGCGCGAAGGCCAGGTCGACGTCCACCACGTCGGTCAGCCGATCGCCCTCGCGAGTGGCCAGCTGGGGGCCGCCCGGACCGCGCAGCAGCACCGCCCGCGGCAGGTCGTCGGCCACCCGCGGCAGCGTCGCGCCGTCCGTCACCTGGTAGCCGGCGACGGTCTCCAGCGGCACCCGCACCCAGTCGCCCTGCCCGGTGATCCCGATCGCCACCACCTCACAGCCGTCGATGGCGCGCAGCACGCCCCCCGCGGTCAGGCAGGAGATCTCGTGCTCGGAGCTGGCCCCCCCGAAGATCAGGGCGACGGTAGGACGTTGCGCGGTCATCTGGCCCCTCTCGACGTTCGCCCAGCAGACTACCCGCTTCCCGAACGCCGAACTCGTGCGAACCGCCCTCTTGTAAATAACCAATATCCCGGATATTGTACGAGCATGACGGTGGACATGGCGCCTTTCATGTCGCGGAACGGGCTGGCGGCGATGCAGCTCTCGCGGCAACTGCTGGCCCTGCCGGTCGGCGAACAACTGCCGCGGGCTCGCGACATCGCGGTCGACCTGGGCTTCGGCAATGGGACGGTGCAGGCCGGCCTGCAACTGCTGGAGCAGTCCGGGGCGATCCGCACCAGCTCGCACGGACGCTCGGGCACCACCCTCGACGCGGCCGACCGGGCGCTGCTGTGGGAGCTGGGCGGCCTGCAGACCCTCACCATGTCGATGCCGCTGCCCTACTCTCGGCGCTACGAAGGCCTGGCCTCCGGCTTCCTGTCGGCCTTCAAGGAGTTCGGCATCCCGTTCGACCTGCTCTACCAGCGCGGCTCCAAGGGCCGGCTCAACGCGTTGGTGCAGGGCAGCATGGACATCGCGGTGACCTCCGGCCTCGCCTTCGACCTGCAGCGTGACGAGCTCCCCGTCCTCGAGCTGGCCGACCTCGGGCCGGCGACCTACGTCGGCGCCCACGGCATCGTCCTCGCCCAAGGCCTGGAGCTCGCCACCCCCGGCCTGCGGGTGGCGATCGACCGCTCCTCGGCCGACCAGACCCATCTGGTCGAAAGCGTCTTCGGCGGCCGGGACGTCACCTTCGTCGATACCTTCTACTCCCAGCTGGACGACGAGTTCGCCGCCGGGCGGATCGACGCCACCGTCTGGAACGTCGACGAGATCGACCAGCACCTGCACGCGGCCGTGACGGTGCAGGAACTGCCCGACACCGCCCGCAGCACCCACGCGGTGCTGGCCGTGCGCGAAGGCTCGAAACGAGTCCCCCGCGCCCTGTTCGACGACCTCGACCTCGACCAGGTCCACGCCGTCCTGGACGACGTGCTGGCCGGCCGCCGCTTCCCCGCCTACTGACGCCCACCGACAAAGGAGCACCGATGCTCGACGAAGCCCTGGAACTGCGGCTGGAGATCTTCACCGGCAGCGACGAACACGGACCGGCCGTGGTCCCGTTCGTCCGCGGCGAGCTGGAGCGGATCGACCTTCACGCGGACGCCCGCACCGACGACAACCTCGGCATGTTCGCCTCCCACCTGTTCGCCGCGCTGTGCCGGTCGCTGCGCGACGAGGCGCTGACCGAGTTCAGCGCCGACGACGTGATCGACGCCGCACTGGCCGAACGTCCCGACGCGCTGCCCGCCTCGCAGGCGATGGCCGAGCGCGCCCTCGCCGCACTCGGCGCCCAGCTTCCCCACACCGAAGTCCGAATCCTCGCGCTTCATTTCGCCACGCTGCTGGCTCAACACCCGAAGGAGAACCGATGAAGATCATCACCGGAGGCGTCGGGAAGGCCCATGTGGCCGACGCCCTGAAACCCCTGGTCAAGCCGGGCGACGAAGTCGTCGTCGGCTCCGACATGACGGCAGGCATGGCGCTGCGCAACGGAACCGCCGACTTCTACCTGGGCACCTGCCACACCGGCGCCGGGGCCTCGCTGGGGGTCCTGGTCGGGCTGCTGGGCTCGGCCAAGTGCCACACCTTCGGACGCGGCGTGCCGTCGGCCGAGACCGTCGCCGCGGCGGTCGACGGCGGCGCGGTGGCGCTCGGCTTCGCGATCGACCAGATCGACGACGTCGTCCCGGTGGTCTGGGGCGTCCTGGACGCCCGGCGCTAGCCGGCCTCCAAACCAAGACTCCGGAGGCAGCAGGCTCGCACCCCGCTGCCCCCGGACCCAACCCACCCACCTGTTGTGCCCGCCGGCGCCGCCGGCGGTTTCCACCACTCCGTGAAGTGAGCCAGGTACACCCTAGTTGGCTCACCCAGCGGGCTCCCACCTAAGGAGTGTGTCCTCATGGACGCTGCGCAAGGCGCAATCAACTTCCAGCTCTGGCAATCGCTGGTCGTCATGCTGGTCTGCGGCCTGGGCGCCGTTCTGGCCCAGCAGGCCCTGGCCGTCTTCAACGACGGCGTGCGGCCCTTCCTGCTCGACTTCATCCAGGGACGGACGACCCGTCCGGCCATGGCGATGATCGCCTTCGGCCTGTCGGCCGGCTTCATCTTCGGCCTCGGCGCCCCGATGGCCCTGGCCACCACCGTGCTGAACCCCTGGCTGCTCTTCCTGCCGGTCGAGATCCTCGGCATCCTGGCGCCCCGCAAGTGGCTGGCCGGGGTCGCCGGCGCCGCCTGGGGGGCGGTCTGCTCGTTCGGCCTGGTCGGCGCCACCAACCTGGCCAGCACGCTGCCGGTCGACTTCCTGGGCTCGCTGACCGCGATGTCCAGCCCGATCCTGTGGCTCTTCGCGATGTTCCCGGTGATCGCCATCACCCGGCAGTTCGGGAAGATGTGGGGCGGCATCGCCTTCGGCGCGGAGTTCGTGACCGTGCTGTTCATCACCAAGGCGTCGGAGTGGTGGGGCTGGTCGGTGTTCGCCCCCTCGGTCGCGATGGCGGTCGGCGTCGTGATGCTGATCATCCTCGCCTTCGTGAAGGACCACGGCGAGAAGAAGGCCGGCACCCTCGTCCATTCGGCCGAGGAGGAGGCCGTCATGGACGAGTTGTTCGGCCCGAACGCCGCCCGGCTGCGCAAGAACATCGTGTGGTTCATGGCGCTGGGCGTCGGCGTCGCCATGGTGGCGGCCTCCGGCATCTTCGGCGGCGGCGAGGCCACCAGCTTCCTGATCGCCCAGGGCGACTTCGCCGGCGCGGCGGCGCTGGACGCGGTGCGCGTGCTCGGCTTCGTCCCGCTGATCGTCACCACCGCGCTGGCCTCCGGCGCCTACGCCATGGCGGGCATCACCATCGTCTACCCGGTCGGCTACCTGATCGCCACCCTGGGGCTGCCGGTTCCGGTGACCCTGGGCCTGGCCGCGGTCGCCGGCGCGGCGATCTTCGGCGCCGAGATCCTCGGCGTGTCGACCATCGGACGCTGGCTGGGCCGCTGGCCCTCGCTGCGGGATTCCTCCGACCACATCCGCAACGGCATCACCGAATCCCTCGGCCTGGCGATTCTGGTCGGCTCGCTGATGGCCGGCAACACCATGGGCGGCGGCTTGGGCATGCTGATCGTCGGCGGCCTCTACCTCATCAACGAGGCGATGGGCCGTCCGGTCGTGCGGATGGCCGCCGGGCCGGCAGCGGTGATCGTCGCCGGCGTCGCGCTCAACCTGATGACCTGGGTGGGGCTGTTCACCCCGCTGGGAGGCTGACATGACGGCGATCCGGACCACCGCGGGGCCGGTGGCTGTCGAGGACATCACCGGCACCACGCTCGCCCACGAACACCTGGCGATCGATCTGCGCACCCCGGGAGACCCCGCCGGGATGCTCGCCCAGGAGGACGAGATCATCGCCGAACTGGCCGACTGCCGGGAGCGTTTCGGCCTGTCCCTGGTGGTCGACCTGACCTGCCGGGGGATGGGACGCGACGTCCTCGCGGTGGACCGGATCGCCCGGGCGGCCGGCGTCCACGCCGTGGTCGCCACCGGCTACTACTACGAGAAGTTCCACCGGCCGGAGGTGGCCGAGTGGGACGCGGAGCGGCTCGCCGCCGACCTGGTCGCCGAGATCGAGAACGGCTGCGACGGCACCGGCATCCAGCCAGGCGTGCTCGGCGAGATCGGCTCCCATGGTGCAGAACCCACCCCCTCCGAGGAGCGGTCGCTGCGTGCGGCCGCCCTGGCCGCGGTGGCCACGGGACTCTCCGTGGCCACCCACGCCCACCTCGGCAACGGCGGGCTCGGCCAGCTCGAACTGCTGGCGTCGACAGGCCTGGAACCCCATCGGATCTCGATCGGGCACCAGGATCTGTGGCGCGACCACGCCCAGCACCGGGCGATCGCCGAACAGGGCGGCTACGTCGCCTTCGACACCTTCGGCAAGAACTCCTACCGGCCGGACGCCGAGCGGATCGGCGCCGTCCTGGAGTTCATCGAAGCCGGCCATGCCGAGCGGGCGCTGCTCTCCAACGACATCTCCCGCGACCCGTATCTGCGGGTCAACGGCGGCCCCGGCTACAGCCACGTGCTGGACGAGTCCGCGGCGGCGCTGCGTGCGGCCGGCGTGGACGACGACACCATGGATCTGCTGTACCGGCGCAACCTCGTCCGCTTCCTCACCGGAGACCCGCGATGAACCGACCCACCCTGCCCGTCACCCATCCGCTGCGCACCACTACTGGCGTAGAGGCTCGCGAGCTCCAGCAGCGACTGGTCGCGGGGCTGATGAAGCACCTGCCCGACGCCGGCCTGTTCCGGTCGGACGTCGGGGTGGCGCCGGGGCTGGGCCGTCCGGCGACCACCGCCGGAGTCGAGCTCGCGCTCGCCGATGCCTTCCAGGCGCCGGCGGCGGCCCTCGTCCAGGGCGCCGGGACGGGCGCCATCCGGGCCGCGCTCAGCGCCGGCCCGTGGCGCTCGCCGGGCCGGCGGCTGCTCGTCCACGCCGCGGCGGACTACCCGACCACCGCCGTCCTGTTCGCCGACGCCGGGGCCGAGCTGGTCCGCGCCGACGCGAACGACCCGGCGGCCTGGGAGGCCGCGCTGGCCGATCCGGGCTGCCCGGAGTGGGTCTACCTGCAGCACACCCGGCAGCAGCTCTCGGATTCCTACGATCTTGGCTCCGCGATCGAGGCGGCCCGTCGGCACGGCAAGCGGGTGGTGGTGGACGACAACTACGCCGTCGTCCGCACCCCGCGGATCGGCGCCCAGTTGGGCGCGGCGGCCAGCGCCTTCTCGTTGTTCAAGCTGCACGGCCCGGAAGGGGTCGCGGCAGTGGTCGGCGACGCCGACGTCATCGAGGCGGTGCACCGGGCCAACTACTCCGGCGGCGGCCAGGTACAGGGCCACCAGGCGCTGGACGCCGTCCGCGCGCTGGTGATGGTGCCGCTGAACTGGGCCGCGCAGTCGGAGGCCTCCGTCGAGGTCGCCGCCCGGCTGCAGGCCGGCGAGGTCCCCGGCATCGCCGACGCCACCCTCGCCAACGCGCAGGACCTGTGCGTGATCGCCCTGCTCGACCGGCCGGTCGCCGACCAGGTGCGCGCCGCCGCCGCGGCCCTGGGGGCCGCCCCCTATCCGGTGGGGTCGAACTCGCGCTACGAGATCGCGCCGCTGGTGTACCGGATGTCCAGCTCCTCGCTCGCGGCCAATCCCGAACTGGCGGCCTGGTCGCTGCGGATCAACCCGATGCGCGCCGGCGCCGACCTCGTGGTCGACCTGCTCCGGCGGGCTCTCGCCGCCGTCATCGGCTGACCCTTACCACTCACCCTCCGCACCGAAAGGAGCGCACGATGTTCCTCCCCGTCACAAGCCGGCGGAACCCGCAGCTCATCGAGGCAGCCTTCGCGCTGCACGGCGCGGGCGTCCTCCCGCCCGACACCTACCTGATCGACCTCGACACCGTGGCGCAGAACGCCGCCGCGCTGGCCGCCGAAGCCGACCGGCTCGGCCTGACCCTGTGGTTCGTCGTCAAGCAGATCGGACGCAACCCGCTGGTCACCGCCACGGTCGCCCGCTCCATCCCGCGCGCGGCGGCGATCGACGGCCGCGAAGCGGAGCGGCTGGTCGCCGGCGGCGCCGGGCTCGGCAACGTCGGCCACCTGGTCCAGCTCCCGGTGCGGGATCTGCCCGGCGTGCTCGCCGCCCGCCCCAGCGCGGTGACCGTGTACGACCTGGAGAACCTGCGCGCGGTCGGGGCGGTCGCCGCCCAGGCCGGCTTCGTCCAGGACGTGATGCTGCGGATCGCGGGCGCGCCCGAGGATGTCTACCCCGGTCAAGAAGGGGGTTTCGGGCCGGAGCAGGTCGCCGAGGTCTGCCGGGCAGCGGCCGACATCCCCGGTGTTCGGGTCGCGGGCGTCACCGGGTTCGCCTGCGTGCTCTTCTCCGAGGCCGAGCAGCGTCCCGTCCCGACCGCGACGCTGGGCCGCGTCCTGGCGGCGGCGGACGCGTTGCGGGCGGAGGGCCTGGAGCGGCCGATCGTCGATCTGCCCAGCCTCTCCTCGGTGGCCACCCTGGGCGAGCTCGCCCGACTGGGCGCCACCCACGCCGAACCCGGGCACGCGCTGACCGGCACCACCCCGTACCACGCGGTGAACGACTCGCTGGCGGAGGTGCCGGCGATGGTGTACGTCACCGAGATCGCCCACCAGGACGAGGCCGGGCCGTCCGTCTTCGGGGGCGGGTTTTACGACCGTGCGCACGCGCTCAACGCGATCGTGCGGACGGCCGAGGGCGACGTCGCGGCGGCCGTCCGAGAGGAGCCGGCCGAGTTCATCGACTACTACCGGCGGATCGCCCCGGAGGCGCCGGTGCGGGTCGGCGACGGCGTCGTCATGGCCTTCCGCACCCAGATCTTCGTGACCAGGTCACTGGTGGCCGTGGTCTCCGGGCTCGCCGGCGACGCCCCGGTGCTGGAGGGGTTCTTCGACGCCAACGGCCGTCCGGCGCCGTTCTCGGAGCTGCGGGCAGGCGCCGGCGAGCCGCAGCTGCCAGCCGGCTGGAGCCTCGGCTCCAACTTCGCCTCATGACGGGGCGTCGCGCCCTGATCCTGGTCGTCGACGGCTTCGGCGTGGGCGCCATGCCGGACGCCGGCGCGCTGCGACCCGGAGACCTCCGGGCCGACACCCTCGGCTCGCTGGCTGCCTGGTCGCGCGAGCACCGGGGACGGGAGATCGCCCTCCCCAACCTGGCCGCCATCGGGCTGGCGGCGCTGCGCCCGGACCTCGGGCTCACCGGCCCAACGGCCCGGCCGGCCGTCGCGCGCCGGGCGGCGCTGGGCTACCCCGGCGCGGACACCTTCGCCGGCCACCAGACCATGATGGGCGCGGACATGTCGCACGTCGTCATGTGCCGGGTGGGCGAGCGCATCTCCGAACTCACCGCAGCCCTTGAGGCGGCCGGCCACAGCGTGGAACTCTTCCAGGGCGGCCGGCCGCTGCTGGTGGTGGACGGAGCCGCGCTCGTCCACGACAACCTGGAGGCCGATCCCGGGCTCAACTGGAACGTCTCGGCCAGCCTGGACGAACTCCCCTGGGAGGAGATCCTGGCGATCGCCACCCTGGTGCGCGCGCACGCTCCGGTCGCTCGGGTGATCGCTGTGGGCGGCCACTCCGACCGGCCGCTGGCCGCCTCGGTGCGGACGGGGGCGGACGGCACGATCGGGCTGGACACCCCGGCCAGCGGCTTCTACCGGCTCGGCGGCCTGCGCGTGCAGCACCTCGGCGTCGAGATCGATCACGAGCGACAACTGCCGCAGCTGGCCGACTCCGCCGGCCTGCCGGTCACGCTGGTCGGGAAGGCCGCCGACATCCTGGTCGCTCGTGGCGCGGACTACCGTCCCGGGGTGGAGACCGAGCAGGTGCTCGCCCACGCCGCCGCCGGCGTCCGGCGCGGCGGGCTGACGGTGGCGAACGTCCAGCAGACCGACCTCGCCGGCCACCAGCAGGACCCCGCCCGCTACGCCGCCCTGCTCGAACAAGTGGACGCGGCGATCCCCGCCCTGCTTGCCGAGCTGGGCCCGGACGGCCTGCTGGTCGTCACCGGCGACCACGGCAACGACCCCGCCATCGGCCACCCCTTCCACACCCGCGAGTACACCCCGGTGCTGGCCGTGCGAGGCGGGGACCCGCCCGGAACCCCTGAGGCAGCCCCCGACCTGGCCTCGCTGGCCGACGTCGGCGCCAGCGTCGCCGCCTGGCTGGGTCTGGACGCCGCCCGGCTCGGCATCGGCTCGCCAGCAGCCCTCGTCCCACGATGACCGGCGGCTGACGCAACACCTAGTCGGCTTCTTGGACGAGAAGCCGGCCAACTGCTACGCAGGATCGCTCGGGCGACTCGCGCGCGGGTCGAAGCGGTCGGACGGGGCGGGCTCGCCGCGGATCCCTTCCACGACCGCGGTGATCGCCGCCATCATGCGGGCGGTGGCGATGTCGACGGCCTCTGGGTCTTCTCGTCCGGCGAGGTCCGAGAGGTCCACCGGCGGGCCGGTGCGGACGGTCATGACGGGCTTGGGGATGAGCCGGGGCCAGGCGGGCTTCTTGCCGCCGAGCAGCTTCTGCGCGCCCCACTGGCCGACCGGCACCAGCGGCGCCCCGGTGGCCAGGGCCAGCCGGACGGCGCCGGTGCGTCCGGTCATCGGCCAGCCGCCGGGGGCGGTGGTGATGGTGCCCTCGGGGTAGACCAGCACGCACTCCCCTGCGGCCAGCGCCTCCTTGGCGGCGGCCAGCGAGTCGGACGCGTCGCGCGCCCCGCGCCGGACCGGGATCTGCCCGGTGGCCTTGACCGCCCAGCCGGCGACGGGCATCGACCAGACCTCGATCTTGGCCAGGAACCGCGGCCAGCGTCCGTGCCACACGATGTAGTGCGCCAGCACCAGCGGGTCGGCGTTGGAGACGTGGTTGGCGACCACCACCACGCCGCCGGAGCGCGGCAGGTCGGGGGCGTCGTCCCAGTCCTGCTTGGTGAGGCGCCGCAGCACCCAGCCGACGAACCCCGCCATCCGCCGGTAGGCCGCCTGGACGGGCGTGGGGTTCGCGTCCCGCAGCTTCAAGCGGGCGACCGCGGTCGCAGGCTCCGGCTCTCCCACGGCATGCCCCTCTCGTCGCTGGGCGAGAGACTACCGGTTGGCGTCAGCCAGCGGTACGGGCCGGGAGCGTCCGCGGCAGGAAGGCGGGACGCCTCGCCTCGTAGGCCTCGATCAGGTCGACGTGGCGCAGGGTGAGGCCGATGTCGTCCAGGCCCTCCAGCAGGCGGTGGCGGGTGTAGTCGTCGATCTCGAAACCGAAGACGTTGTCGGCGGCCTCGACGGTGCGGTGGTGCAGGTCGACGGTGAACTCGATGCCCGGCTCGCTCTCGGCGATCTCCCAGAGCTTCTCCACGACCTCCTGATCGACCACGGCGATCACCAGGCCGGCCTTGCCGGAGTTGGAGCGGAAGATGTCGCCGAAGCGGGAGCCGATCACGACCTTGAAGCCGTAGTTCTGCAGCGCCCAGACGGCGTGCTCCCGGGATGAGCCGGTGCCGAAGTCGGGCCCGGCGACCAGGATCGAGCCCGGGGTGAACGGGGCCTGGTTGAGCACGAACTCGGGGTCGTTGCGCCAGGCGGCGAAGAGCCCGTCCTCGAAGCCGGTGCGGGTCACCCGCTTGAGGTAGACCGCCGGGATGATCTGGTCGGTGTCGACATTGCTGGCGCGCAGCGGGACGGCGACGCCGGTGTGGGTGCTGAACTTGTCCATCTCAGATCTCCTTACAGGTCGGCCGGGGAGCTCAGGGTGCCGCGGATCGCGGTCGCCGCGGCCACCGGCGGGGAGACCAGGTGGGTGCGTCCGCCCTTGCCCTGGCGGCCTTCGAAGTTGCGGTTCGAGGTGGACGCCGCGCGCTCACCGGGGGCCAGCTGGTCGGGGTTCATGCCCAGGCACATCGAGCAGCCCGCGGCCCGCCATTCGGCGCCGAAGTCGAGGAAGACCTGGTCCAGGCCCTCGGATTCGGCCTGCAGCCGCACCCGCGCCGAGCCGGGGACGACCAGCATCCGCACGCCGTCGGCGATCTTCTTGCCAGCCAGCACGGAGGCGGCCAGCCGCAGGTCCTCGATCCGGCCGTTGGTGCAGGAGCCCAGGAAGACGGTGTCGACCTTGATCTCGCGCATCGGGGTGCCGGCGCGCAGGTCCATGTAGGTCAGCGCGCGTTCGGCGGCCGAGCGGTCGACCGGGTCGGAGAAATCCTCCGGGGCCGGGACCGCGGCGCCCAGCGGGACGCCCTGGCCGGGGTTGGTGCCCCAGGTGACGAACGGGGTGAGCGTGGCGGCGTCGATGTCGACCTCGCGGTCGAAGACGGCGTCGGGGTCGGTGTACAGGGTCTTCCAGTACTCCACCGCGGCGTCCCAGTCCTCACCCTCGGGGGCGTGCGGACGTCCCTTCAGGTAGGCGAAGGTGGTCTCGTCCGGGGCCATCATGCCGGCCTTGGCGCCCCACTCGATGCTCATATTGCAGATCGTCATGCGCCCTTCCATCGAGAGGTTCTCGATGGTGCTGCCGCGGTACTCGACCAC
>CAZLWS010000062.1:0-11119 GCA_964563205.1 uncultured Propionibacteriaceae bacterium
GCGATCGCGGGCATCCTGATCGGCGATTACCCGATCACCCTCGATCAGGTGCTGGCGGCGCTGGGCGGCAACGGCGACGACCGGATGGCGCAGTACTTCGTCACCCAGGTGCGGCTGCCGCGGGCGGTGACCGCCTTGCTGGTCGGAGCAGCGCTGGGAATGTCGGGGGCGATCTTCCAGACCGTCTCGGGCAACCCGCTGGGCAGCCCGGACGTGATCGGCTTCACCACCGGCGCCGCCACCGGGGCGCTGCTGCAGATCATCGTCTTCGGCGGCGACACGCTGAGCATCGCGCTGGCCTCGGTGGCGGGCGGGCTGATCACCGCGGCCATCGTCTACGGGCTGGCCTGGCGCTCCGGGGTGGCGGGCTTCCGGCTCGTCCTGGTGGGGATCGGGGTCGGCGCGGTGCTGGCCGCGCTCAACTCGCTGCTCGTCGTGAAGGCCCCGCTGGAGGCCGCCCAGACCGCGGCCCAGTGGCTGGCCGGCTCCCTCAACAGCACGCTGTGGCCCGAGGCGGCTGCGGTCGCGATCGCGCTGCTCGTCCTCACCCCGGTCGCGGTGGCGTGGGTGCGTCCGCTCGGCCAGCTGCCGCTGGGGGACGCCGCCGCCACCGGGCTCGGCGTCCGGGTGGAACGAGCCCGGCTGGTGCTGATCATCGTCGGGGTCGCGCTGATGGGGGTGGCGACCGCCTCCACCGGGCCGATCGCGTTCATCGCGCTGGCCGCGCCCCACCTGGTGCGCAAGGTCACCCGGACGCCCGGCGTCCCGCTGTTCGGCGCGGCGCTGATGGGCGGCGTCCTCGTCCTGCTCAGCGACCTGATCGCCCGGCGGATCTTCGCGCCTGCCGAACTGGCCGTTGGAGTGATCACCGGCTCGCTCGGCGGGCTCTACCTGGTCTGGCTGCTAGCCGTGGAAAGGAAACGACTATGAGCACCCGCATGAGCACCCCACGAAGTTCTTGTCCTCCGCTGCGCTCCCCCGAACAACTTCGCGGGGACCCCGATACCACCCCACGAAGTTCTTCTCCTCCGCTGCGCTCCCCCGAACAACTTCGCGGGGACCCCGCATGAGCGCATCCGTGCAGAGCCGGCTGGCGGGGGAGGAGCTCCGGGTCGGCTACCACGCCCAGCAGCTCGTGCTGCACGAGGTCGACGTGGCGATCCCGGAGGGCGAGCTCACCGTCATCGTCGGGCCCAACGCCTGCGGCAAGTCGACCCTGCTGAAGGCGCTGGCCCGCATGCTTCCCGCCCGCGCCGGCCGGGTGCTGCTGGACGGGCAGCCGATCCAGCAGTTCGCGCCGAAAGCGGTGGCCCGCCGGCTCGGGCTGCTGCCGCAGTCGCCCACCGCGCCGGACGGGATCACCGTCTCCGACCTGGTCGCCCGCGGCCGCTACCCGCACCAGAACCTGCTGCGGCAGTGGTCGCCGGCCGACGAGCAGGCGGTGGTGGACGCGCTGATCGCCGCGAATGTCGCCGACCTGGCCGACCGCAATGTCGACGAGCTCTCCGGCGGCCAGCGGCAGCGGGTCTGGGTGGCGATGGCGCTCGCCCAGGAGACCCCGCTGCTGCTGCTGGACGAGCCGACCACTTACCTCGACATCGCCCACCAGATCGAGGTGCTGAACCTCACCCGCCGGCTGCACCGCGAGGGCCGGACGGTGGTGCTGGTGCTGCACGAACTGCACCTGGCCTTCCGCTACGCCACCCACCTGATCGTGATGAAGGAGGGACGGATCGTCGCCCAGGGCAGCCCCGAGCAGATCGTCACCGCCGAACTGATCGAGCAGGTCTACGAGCTGGCCTGCCAGGTGATCCCGGACCCGGTCACCGGACGTCCCCTCGTTCTGCCGCTGGACGTCGACCAGGCCTGACCCGTTCACCGGGCGCCGGGAGGACGCACGAAGGGCCGGGGAGTTCCCCGGCCCTTCGTGGTTGTGACGCTCAGCGCACGGTGGTCGTGGCGGTCACCGGAGGTGTGGTGACGCCGGTGTAGCCGGCCTTGCTGGCCACCAGCTCGACGCTGATGATCGCGCCGCGGTCGGCGGCGGTGAGCTTCAGCTTGCTGGACGTGGAGTGCTGGATCAGCGAGGTGACGCCGCCGGAGGTGGCGTACCACTTGTACTGGACCTTGACCTTGCTGGCGCTCCACTTGGCGCCGGTCGCCTTGATCGTCTTGCCGACCTTCAGCGTGCCGGTGATCTTGGCCGCCTTGGTGTTGGCGAACGTCGCCGGGGCGACCGCGGCGGTGGCCGCGCTGGCCGTGGAGTGCGCCGTGGCGTAGCCGGACCGCTTGAGCACCACCTTCACGGTGAGCTGCTTGCCGAGCTGAGCCGCGGCCACCGTGAAGGTGCTCTTGGTGGCCTTCTTGATCGCGACGCCGTCGGCGTACCACTGGTAGCTCCGCTTGGTCTTCGCAGTCGTGGTGGTGACGGCCGAACTGTTGGCGGTGAGCTTCTTGCCGACCTGGGCGGTCCCGGTGATGACCGGCTGCCCGGAGACCGGGATCAGGGTGGCGGCCACCTTCGCAGTGCTCTCGCTGACCGCAGAATCGGAGCTCTCGCCCAGCACGGCGGTCACGCCGACCGAGATCGCCTTGCCCTTGTGGGACTTGGTGAGCTTCAGGGTGGCGCTGGTGGCGCCGCTGATCCGGCTGCCATTGGCGAACCACTGGTAGCGCAGGGTCGTCCCGTCCGGCAGGTCGCCGGCCTCGGCGGTCAGGGTGGAGCCCACGTTCGGGTCACCCGAGATCGTCGGGGTCGCCAGGTCGAGCTCGACCGGCGGGGTCTCCGCCGCCACCACGGTCACCGTCTTGGGCACCGAGCGCACCCGGTCGCCCGGGGCGAGCGAGCCGGTCAGGAAGTTGATCGTGATCTGATCGCCGGCCTTGGCCGGGGTGTTGTTCGGCTGGACGGCGCCCGCGCCCGGGAAGGGCAGATCGACCGAGAAGCTGCCGTCGGCGGCGTCGATGATCGCGTAGACGTTGTCAGCCACCTCGCCGTGCGGATCGCCCAGCGGCACCAGGGAGCCGCCGTTCAGCTTGATCGCGACGGTCGAGCCGGTTGTGCCGTCCGGCCAGGTCCAGCCGGCGCCGGTGACGGTCAGCGGCTGACCCTCGACCCACTCGGCGGGGACGGTGGCGGCAGCCTGATCCTCGACGGGCTCGGGATCGTCCTGCCCCTCGACGATGCTGAACTGCGCGAAGACCGAGCGGGAGTGGTCCGCGCTCTCCGGCACGAGGCTGCCGGTGAGGATCCGGATGCACTGGACGTCGCCGACCTTCCACGGCTCGGTCACCGTCGAGTTCGCCTCGGTCGGGAACGGAATGGTGATCGTCCAGTCGCCCTCGGCGTCGCTGTAGAAGACGCCGTGGGCGCGAGCATCGCTGAAGGTGCTGTCCGGCTGCTGGTTCTCGATCGTCCGGTCCTTGACGTTCACCGGGCCGGTTCCGGCGCAGCCCGGGCCCTGGTTGACGAAGATCGGGCCGGCCGACCCGCCGTCGCCGTTCTTGAGGAAGAAGCCCTTGCCGGAGATCGTGATGTCGGAGCCGAGCGGGACCGACTTCGGGGTGATCAGGGTGCCGCCCGCCGGCGCGGTCGTCTCGGTGAACGGCGACTCGACGGTGAACACGTCCACCTTGCCGACGTTGCTGAAGTTCGACACCCAGACATCCCGGCTCACCGGGTCGATGCCGATGTTCAGCGCGTTCCCCGACGTGGGCAGGGTGAGCAGCTTCTCGTGGGTCTCGGCGTCGAAGACGACGACGTTCTTGTCGCCCAGGTTGGCGGAGTAGATCAGGCCACGCTCGCCGTCCACCTCGACCGCGTTGGTCGGGCCGGTGGCGATGGTGTGGATCAGCTTGCCGTAGTCGGCGCTTTCCGGATCGGCGTCCACGACGTAGAGGTTCTTGGAGTCGTAGGCCGAGACGTACAGCCGCTTGAGTTCGGCATTGTAGGTCGGACGCTGGTTCGCCGCCATGTCGGCGTCCAGCTCGGTCACCGCGGCCTCGTTGACGGCGAAGCTCTTCGGGTTGCTGCGGTCGATCTGGTCGCCGTCGATCACGTAGAGCTTGGAGGCCGCCATCGCGCCGGGGTAGATCAGGTTGTTGGTCTCGTCCACCGCCACGCCGACGGCGCCGACGCCGCCGGGCACCGCGATCCGCGCGGTGACCTCACGGGTGACCAGGTCGATCTCGGTGAGGTAGCCGGCGTCAGGGCCGTTGTTGCGCTGGGTGCCGAGGCTGGTGACGTAGGCCTTGTGGGTGACGGTGTTGACCGCGATCCGGCGCGGTCCCTGCAGGACGGGGGCGCCGTCCTCGAACTCGAACACCCGGTCGTCGTCCGTCGGCGCGCCCTGGTCGGCGGAGTACACCACGACGCCGCCGCCGTAGCCCGCGGCAGCATTGCGCTGGCGGGCGGTGGTGGTGATGATCGTCGCGCCGCCCGGAGTCGTGCCGTCCACCGCCACGCCGTAGGGGGAGAAGGTGGTGCGCATCGAGGTGACCGACTGGTTCACCGTCTTCGGGAAGGTCGGGTTGTCGCCCCAGTTGAGCGAGACGCCCTCCCAGCTGAACTCCTCGTTCTCCTTCGCGGTGCCGTCATTGCGGGTGAGGTTGAGGAAGGAGTGGTCGTCCTCACGGTTCCGAGTGGCGGTGTCGAAGACGGCCAGCTTGCCGTTGCCGACGGTGAAGACGGTGTCGCCGTAGACGACCTCGGCCTCCTCGGTCTCCTTGGTCGCGGTGCGCGTCTGCGCGCTCCAGGCGGCGTCGCTGAGGTACACCTTGCGGTTGGCGGCGTCCAGCGCGAGCTGGTAGCCGTTGCGGACGCCGGTGTCGAAGGTCTCCTTGGTGTACGACCAGCCGTTCTCAGTGGTCACGGGGTCGGCTGCGGCGGCGAACGGCGCGGCGACGGCGAAGCTGCCCCCCAGCAGCGCGATCGCCAGGGTGCCGGCCAGCGGCCCCCGGAGCCGAGGTGTGCGTGACAGGGTCACGACACGTTCGGACACGTGTGTCATCTCTCTCCCTTTGGTGTGTCCCCCGGCGCGACTGCAACAGGCAGGGGATTCCTCATCTGATGTAGGTAAGGCTACCCTTCATCAGATTGGTGAGGGAAATCTTCTCTAAATGCGGGACCGTGAGGGCCTTGAGGCAGCTCCGAACTGGCGGTGCATCATCCTCGGGCGAGATTGTCGGGCGAGCCACGACGGCAGGGCTATCAGGTGCCGATGACCAGGTCGCGATCGACGTGCTGGGCGGCCGCGAGGGCCGCGGCGACCGGGTCGCCGGCCTCGATGGCGGCCAGGATCGCGGCGTGGTCGGTGCGCCGCAGATCCTCGCTGGCGCCGTAGCCCAGCCGGCCCTGGTCGACGCCCCGGCGCAAGGCGGCCATCGCGACCGCGTACATGCTGGTCAGCAGCGGGCTGCCGCCGGCCTCGAAGATCAGGAAGTGGAACTGGCCGGGAGTGCGGCCGCGCTCCACCCTTCCGGGATAGTCCGGATCGGGATGGACGTCGTGCTCGTGCGACTCGCGCAGCGCGGCCAGTTGGGCCTCGGTGCGGTGGACGGCGGCCTGCTGCACGGCCTCCACCTCGAGCGCCCTGCGGAACTTCAGCAGCTCCGCGAGGTCGTACTCGGCCAGGGTGTCGGCCAGCACCGCGCTCACCGGCGTCCGGGAGCGGACGAAGGTGCCCCGTCCCGGCAGGGTCTCCAGCATGCCGACGCTGGCCAGCGACCGGACCGCCTCCCGGACGGTGGTCTTGCCCACGCCCAGCATCGTCATCAGCTCCGACTCGATGGGGATGCGGGAGTTGATCGGCCACTGCCCCGAGGAGATCTGATGTCGTAGAACGGCCAGTGTGCGACGGGCGCGCTCGGAGCCGGACGACGTCTGCACTGGGCTGGTCTCCTCTCGGTCCGAGGAGTCTATCCGCCCGACGCCGTCCGAGCGGGGAGGCCGCGGCCCGGAGAATCCGGGGGCAGGGTCTGGTGCGCGAGGCGTCCGGCTGGCAAGAATGGACGCAGCAGCGCCATCGGCCGATCCGGCCCGCGGTACGGCACGGTCGATGGCGACCGACGACGAAAGAAGCCCATGTCACTCACCCAGTCCCGACATCGTCCCCACTTCCGGGCCCTCGCCGCCGCCACAGCGCTGGCGCTGGGCGCCTCGCTGCTGGCCGCCTCACCGGCGCACGCAGCCGACCCGGTCGAGATTCAGCTGCTCGGCATCAACGACTTCCACGGCCGGATCTGGTCCGCGTCGAACACCATCCCGGAAGGCAACCAGATCGCCGGCCTGCTGGCCGCACAGGTCAAGGAATTGCGCGAGACCAACCCGAACACGGTCTTCGTCTCCTCCGGGGACAACATCGGCGCCTCCACCTTCGAGTCCTTCATCTCCGACGACAACCCCACCATCGACGCGCTCAACGCCGCCGGTCTTGAGGTCAGCGCGGTCGGCAACCACGAGTTCGACCAAGGCTTCGCCGCGCTGCTCGACCGCATCCCGGAGTCGCTGGGCGGCACCGAGGATCCAGCCACCGATCTGCACAAGACCGCCTTCCCCTACCTGGGCGCGAACGTCTACGCCAAGGGCACGACGAACCCGCTGCTGCCGGAGTTCGCGGTGATCGAGAAGGGCGGTGTGAAGCTGGGCTTCGTCGGCGCGGTCACCGCCGAGACCGCTTCACTGGTGTCGCCGTCGGGGATCACGATGCTCGACTTCGGCGACCCGTTGGCGGCGATCGACCGGGTGGCTGCGCAACTCTCCGACGGGGATGACGCCAACGGTGAGGCGGACGTGGTGATCGCCCTCGTCCACGACGGCTCGAACAGCGCCGTCTGCGCCGAGGTGGAGTCCGAGCAGACCGCCTTCGGCGATCTGGTGCGCAATGCCAGCGCGGACGTCGACGTCATCTTCAGCGCCCACACGCATCTGCAGTACAACTGCACGATCGGCGGACGACAGGTGGTGCAGGCCGCCTCCTACGGCACCCGTCTCGCCCGAGTCGTGCTGACGGTGGACACCGACGCCGACACGGTGTCGGCGACCTCCGAGGTGCTGACGGTCCCGACCCAGGCCCCGCCGACCCCGGTTGCCGAGGTGGTCACCATCGTGAACGCGGCCGTCGCGGCCGCCGAGTCGGTCGGAGCCCTGGCGCTGGGCGAGATCACCGCCGACATCACCCGCGCCTACCTGCCCGGCACCACGACCGAGGATCGCGGCTCCGAATCCAGCCTGGGCTCCCTGGTGGCCGACATGCATCTGTGGGCGACCAGCGACAACCCCGCCTACGCCGGCGCCCCGACCGTGATGGCGTTCATGAACCCGGGCGGGCTGCGCGCCGACCTGACGTACGACCCGGACGGCGTGGTCTCCTACAAGGAGGCGGCCGTCGTCCAGCCCTTCGCCAACACCCTGATGACCATGACCCTCACCGGAGCCCAGGTCCGCAGCGTGCTGGAGGAGCAGTGGCAGCCCGAGGGCGCCGCCCGTCCGCTGCTCTGGCTCGGCATCTCGAAGGGCTTGTCGTACACCTATCTGGCGGACGCCGAGCGCGGCAGCCACATCGTCGACATCACCTTCAACGGCGCGCCGCTGGACGAGTCGGCGAGCTATCGCGTGGTGGTCAACTCGTTCCTGGCCTCCGGCGGCGACAACTTCACCACCTTCCGGCTGGGCGCCGACCGCTCCGACTCCGGCCAGGTCGACCTGCAGGCGGCGGTGGACTACTTCGCCGCCAACTCGCCGGTCGCCCCGCCGGCGCTCGGTCGCTCGGCGGTGTTCGTGCCGCAGCCGGGTCAGATCGAGAACGTCAAGGCGCCGAAGATCACCGGCACGGTGGCCGTCGGCCAGAAGGTGAAGGCCAACCCCGGCCGTTGGTCGCATGACGGGCTGAGCTTCGCCTACCAGTGGAAGCTGAACGGCAAGGCGATCAAGGGCGCGACCGGTTCGTCCTACAAGATCCCGGGCTCGGCCAAGGGCAAGAGGCTGTCGGTCACGGTGACCGCCAGCGGCGAAGGACTGCTGTCGGCGTCCGCCACCTCGAAGGCCGTGAAGGTCAAGGCCAAGCTGATCAAGAACACCGCCAAGCCGAAGATCATCGGCAAGGCGGCCGCCGGCCGGCTGGTCGCCGCCCATCCGGGGAAGTGGTCGGAGAAGAAGCTGAAGTTCACCTACACCTGGAAGCTGGACGGCAAGAAGCTGGGCTACGGCGGCAGGTTCCTGCGGATCCCGGCCTCGGCCAAGGGCAAGAAGCTGACGGTCACCGTCAAGGCGAGCCGCCCCGGCTTCACCTCCGCCACGGCGACCTCCAAGGCCGTGAAGGTCGCCAAGAAGTAACCGGCGGGATCTCACCCGACGCGGATTCGGCCCGGTGCAGGCCCAGGTGGGACGATGGGCGGACGATGCGCCTGACCGACCTGATGCCAGCGACCGGCGCCGCCGACCCCGACGCGCTCTACGAGGCGTTCGTCAGCTGGGCCGGCGGCGACGGACTGACGCTGTACCCGCATCAGGACGAGGCGATCATCGACATCCTCACCGGGGCGAACACGATCGTCACCACGCCGACCGGCTCCGGCAAGACCCTGATCGCCACGGCCGCCCACTTCGCCAGCCTGGCCGCAGGCGGACGCAGCTACTACACCGCGCCGATCAAAGCCCTGGTCAGCGAGAAGTTCTTCGCCCTCTGCGAGATCTTCGGCGCCGACAAGGTGGGCATGGTCACCGGCGACGCCTCGGTGAACGCCGACGCGCCGATCGTCTGCTGCACGGCGGAGATCCTCGCCAACATCGCCCTCCGCGAAGGCCGGGCGGCGAAGGTCGACCAGGTGGTGATGGACGAGTTCCACTTCATCGCCGACCCGGACCGCGGCTGGGCCTGGCAGGTCGGCCTGGTGGAACTGCCGCAGGCCCAGTTCGTCATCATGTCGGCCACCCTGGGCGATGTGACGAGCCTGGCCCGGTCGCTGGGGGAGCGGACCGGGCGGGCCACGTCCGTGATCGGCGGCGCGGTGCGCCCCGTCCCGCTGGAGCACGAGTGGTCGCTGCGTCCGATCCACGAGACCATCGAGCTGCTGCTGCGGAACGACCGGGCGCCCGTCTACATCGTCCATCCCACCCAGGCGGCAGCGGTCGAGCGGGCGCAGGCCATGCTCAGCTCCGGCCTGATCGACCGCTCCCATCGCCGCGAACTGGTCGAGGCGATGCAGGGCTTCCGGTTCGCCGGCGGCTTCGGCAAGACCCTCGCCAAGCTGCTGAACTCCGGCATCGCCGTCCATCACGCCGGGATGCTGCCGCGCTACCGCCGCCTGGTCGAGACCCTCGCCCAGCGGGGCCTGCTGAGCGTGATCTGCGGCACCGACACGCTTGGGGTCGGGATCAACGTCCCGATCCGCACGGTGCTGTTCTCGTCGCTGTCGAAGTTCGACGGACGCCGTCAGCGCCTCCTCCGCGCCCGCGAGTTCCACCAGATCGCCGGACGGGCCGGGCGGGCCGGCTTCGACACCGTCGGCTACGTCGTCGGCCAGGCGCCCGAGCACGTCGCCGAGAACGAGAAGGCGCTCGCCAAAGCCGGTGACGACCCCAAGAAGCGCCGCCAGGTGCAGCGCAAGAAGGCCCCCGAGGGATTTGTGAACTTCACCGCGGAGACCTTCGAACGGCTCACCGCCGCCGAGCCCGAGCCGCTGGTCGCCCGGATGCGGATCAGCCACGCCCTGCTGCTCAACCTGCTGCAGCGCGACACCGACACCGTCGCCGCGGTGGTCGCCCTGATCGACTCCTGCACCGACGACCCCGGCGCCCGCCGCCGGCTCTACCGCCGCGCCCTGCAACTGGGACGGTCGCTGCTGGCCGCCGGCGTGGTCACCCGGCTCCCCGAGCCGACCGCTGGTGGACGCCGGTATGCCCTGCATGTCGACCTGCAGCACGACTTCGCGCTCAACCAGCCGCTGTCGGCCTTCGCGCTGTCGGCCCTGGAACTGCTCGACCAGAAGGCGCCCAGCTACGCCCTCGACGTGGTGAGCGTCATCGAGTCGACCCTGGAGGATCCCAAGCAGATCCTGTTGCAGCAGCAGTTCAAGGCCAAGGGCGAACTGCTCGCCGAGCTCAAGGCGGACGGCGTCGAGTACGAGGAGCGGGTGGCGATCCTCGACGAGGTGACCTGGCCGCGTCCGCTGGCCGACCTGCTCGAACACGCCCACCGGGTGATGCTGGCCGGCCACCCCTGGCTGGCCGAGACCCCGGTCTCGCCCAAGTCGGTGGTCCGCGACATGTACGAACGGGCGATGGGGTTCGGCGAGTTCGTCGCCTTCTACCAGGTGCAGCGCTCCGAGGGGCTCGTGCTGCGCTATCTTTCGGACGCCTACCGGGCGCTGCGCCAGACCGTCCCGGAATCCGCCCGCACCGAAGAGCTGGAAGACGTCATCGAGTGGCTGGGCGAGGTCACCCGGCTCACCGACTCCTCGTTGCTGGACGAGTGGGCGCGCCTCACCGGCCTCTCCGGCGGCGAGGCGGCAGACGACGCGCCGCCGCCGACCCGCCCGGTCACCGGCAATCCACGCGCCTTCCGGGTGCTCCTGCGCAACGCGATGTTCCGGCGAGTCGAACTCGCCGCCCGCGACGACATCGACGCCCTGCTCGCCCTGGACGCCGACGACCCGTTCCGCAGCATGAGCTTCGCCGACTGGGACGCCGCGCTGGAGGAGTACTACGACGAGCACGACCAGATCGGCCTCGGCGCCGACGCTCGCGGCCCGGCGTTGCACGTGGTGACCGAGCACGGCCGCCGCTGGGAGGTCCGCCAGATCATCGACGACCCGGCCGGCAACCACGACTGGTCGATCACCGCCGCGGTCGACCTCGACGCCTGCGACGAGGCGGGCGAGTTGGTCCTCCACGTCACCGGCTTCGCCCGCCTCGACCGCTGATCGGGCTTCCTGAACACACCTGAACTGAAGCTGAAAGCTAGCTGTGAACCTCCCCTCCAACCGCTGGTTTCTCGCCGCTCGACTGGATTAGCTGGGCGCCCTGATGTATGGTCAAGGGCAGAGAGTGACGCGTGGTCGATGTTGTCTCCTGGGGGTGGGTAGACGGCTTCAAGCCCTTCGATCAGCGTCACTCTCTCTT
>CAZLWS010000062.1:11219-12690 GCA_964563205.1 uncultured Propionibacteriaceae bacterium
GCGACCATCGTGCAGCGAGGCGGCGACGGCGGGGGGCTCGATCTCCTACGATCAGGTTCCATGAGCGAGCACGGGCTTTCCCTGGCCACCCGCAAGATGGCTGACGCCGGCGTCGACCCGGTCGCGATCGACGTCTTCACCCACTACTACCGCCTGGCAGAGGCGGGCAGCACCGGGCTGATCGCGGAGGACTCCATCGCCCCGCTGACCGACCCGCCCCAGCTCGACCAGGTGGAGGTCAGCGACGCCGACGCGCAGGCCGCGCTGGCCAAGACGGTCATCATCAAGCTCAACGGCGGTCTCGGCACGTCGATGGGACTCGACCGGGCCAAGTCGCTGCTGCCGGTGCGCGACGGCCGGAACTTCCTTGACCTCATCGTCGCCCAAGTGCTCGCCGCCCGGCAGGCCCACGGCGTCCGGCTGCCGCTGCTGTTCATGGATTCCTTCCGCACCCGCGAGGACACCCTGGAGCACCTGGCCCGCTACCCCGAGCTGGCCGTGGCCGGGCTGCCGCTGGACTTCCTGCAGAGCGCCGAGCCGAAGATCCGCATCGACGACTTCACCCCGGTGGAGTGGCCGGCAGACCCGAGCCTGGAGTGGTGCCCGCCCGGCCACGGCGACCTCTACCCGGCGCTGTGGGGCTCGGGCATCCTCGACTCCCTGCTCGACGCCGGCTTCCGGTACATCAGCGTCGCGAACGGCGACAATCTAGGCGCGGCTCCGAACGCGAAGCTGGCCGGGTGGTTCGCGTCGACCGGGGCGCCCTACGCGGCCGAGGTGTGCCCGCGCACGATCAACGACCGCAAGGGCGGGCACCTGGCGATCCGCAAGCGCGACGGCCAGCTGATCCTGCGCGACACTGCTCAGACCGCCGCCGAGGAGCTGCACTTCTTCACCGACGAGCACCGTCACCCGTACTTCCACGCCAACAACCTGTGGCTCGACATCGCACAGGTGCGGCAGGCGATGATCGACCGGGGCGGGGTGCTGGAGCTCCCGCTCATCCGGAACGGGAAGACCGTGGACCCGACCGACAAGACCTCGCCCCGGGTGGTCCAGTTCGAGACCGCGATGGGCTCGGCCATCGAGGTGTTCCCCGGCGCACAGGCGATCGCCGTGGGACGTGACCGGTTCCTGCCCGTCAAGACCACCAACGAGCTCATGCTGCTGCGCTCGGACGTCTTCGACTTGCGGGCCGACGGCACCCTCGCGGCCACCGCCGACATCCCCGGGATCGACCTCGATGAGCGCTACTACCGGCTGGTGGGCGACTTCGACGAGCGCGTGCGGACGGTCCCCTCGCTGCGCCGAGCGGAATCGCTGGTGGTGCGCGGCGACTGGGTGTTCGATGCGCCGTCCGAGGTGGTCGGCGCCGTCGAACTCGCCGACGCCGGCGAGCGCAGCCACTACCGATGACGATCCCGCGCTGGCACGCCGCCATCGGCTACGCGCTGGTGGGGGAGGAGTTGGC
>CAZLWS010000062.1:12790-16954 GCA_964563205.1 uncultured Propionibacteriaceae bacterium
CGCGACGTCCCTCCGCACTACTGACGGGCGTGCCGCCCCCGTCTCGTCATCTCCGCCTGTCTCCGTCACTCGCGCCCGGTCTCCGTCATTCCCGCGAAGGCGGGAATCTCCACAGTCGGGTCGGGAGATCCCCGCCTGCGCGGGGATGACGGAATGGACTTGCGGGATGGAGAGCATGAAGACCCCGGACCTGAGGCCCGGGGTCTTCATGGAGCGAGGTCAGTTCTTGGCTTGAGACTTCAGCAGGTCGCGGATCTCGGTAAGCAGCTCCTCCGAGGACGGGCCGGCCGGCTCCTCGGCGGCCTCCTCCTTCTTGCGGAGCTTCTGCAGCCCCTCCATCGGCTTGATGATGCCGAAGTAGACGATCGCGGCGATGATCACGAACGAGACCACGGCGTTGATGAACGGGCCGACCAGGATCGGGCCGAGTCGCACGGTGCTGAAGTCGGGGTTGCCGCCGATCAGGCCGATGACGCTGAGCACCACGTCGGTGAACGTGCTGACGACCGCGCCGAAAGCACCACCGATGATGACGGCGATGGCGAGGTCCATCAGATTGCCCCGCATCAGGAATTCCTTGAAGCCCTTCATGGCTGATTCATCTCCTTGGGTAGATTGCGCCGCAAAGCATACGGCTCGAAGCCGGGCGTCCAGTGGTGCAACCACTATCTGACAAGGCAATGGGCACTCACCTGGTCTCTCAGCAAGGCTTCGGTTCAGCTCAGTGCGAAGCTGAGGGGTGAGCCTGCCGCGACGAGGTCCGCGGCCTGCGCGCGGTCCACGTCCACCAGGACGACCGGCGACCCGCCCCCCAGCAACCCGGCGTCCGGTTCGGGGATGGCGATCACCCGCACCTCGCTGGCCAGCACCTCGACCGAGCCGGACGGCCCCGGCCCGAGGACGTCGATCCGGTCGCCCGGGCGCATCAGGGCCACCGGGGCCGATTCCGAGAAGGTCAGCGGCAGCGCCACCCGTCCCGGGGCCACGAGACTGTCGCCCGCGGCCAGCGCGGAGGCGGTGAGCACCGCCCGCGCCGGAACCTGGACGAGCACCGACTCGCCGAGCGCGTCGCCGGCCTCGGTGAGGGCGCCTTCCGGCACGGCCGCCCGTGGCAGGTCCAAGGCTGTCAGGTCGCCGGCGCCGATCGTCCGGCCGGCTTCGATGGTGCGGGCCGCCACGACCACGCGGGCGGTGTCCTCCCGTTCCGTGAGCACGGTCAGGATCAGGTAGGCGGCCAGCCCGGCCAGGGCGGCGGCGAGCAGCCGACGATGCCAGCGCAACGCGCGGCGCAAGGATTCAAGAAGCTTGGTCACGTCCGCAGTATTGGCGCGCGGACGCGGAATGTGTCAGTTGTGCACAGCCTCAGGCGGCGGTGGAGGAGGTGGTTGTGGATGCCGCTTTCTCGGCCGGCTTGCTCTCGCTCTTGGCCGGCTCGGACTTGGCCTCGGCCGGCTTGGCCGCGTTGGCCTTGCCCTTGGAGCGGCTGTCGGTGGCGTAGAAGCCGGAGCCCTTGAACACCACGCCGACCGCGCTGAACACCTTGCGCAGGTCGCTTCCGCACTCCGGGCATTCGGTCAGTGGCGGGTCGGTGAACTTCTGCACAGCTTCCAGTTCGTTGGCGCACTCGGTGCAGCGGTACTGATAGGTGGGCATGGCGTTCTTCCTGACAAGGGGGTTACCAGCGTGAATCTTACGGGATCACTGGAAAGAACCCGGCATCGGTCCGGGCTATTCCGCCCGCAGCGTCGCTGAGGCGGTCAGAATCCAGTCCACCCGGCGATCCCACGGGTCGGTCGGCACCGCGTCCAGCACCTCGCCGTCGAAGAGCAGCATCCCGACCGGCGTCCCGGTGCGGGAGTGCGTCAAGGCACGGTCGTACCAGCCGCCGCCGGTTCCCAGCCGGTCGCCGGCGGCCGTCCCAGCCAGCCCAGGCGCCCAGATCCAGTCCGCCAGCGCCAGTGACTGTGCCCCCAGCGGCTCGCCGGCCGGCTGCGGGATGCCGCGCCAGGGGGGCGCCAGCCGGTCGCGTCCGGCGTACCAGGCCCAGTCGGGTTTCCCGCCGAGCCGGGGGAGCAGGACGCGGACGCCGCGGGCTGCCAGTGCGTCGATGAGCTCCCAGCAGTCGGGCTCTCCCGGGGTCGAGGCATAGGCCGCGACCACCGCGCTGCCGGCGCACAGGTCGAGGGCGCGCCGGGTGCGATCACCGTCCGGAAGGGGGGACGCCTCGCGGCGAGCGCGCAGCCCCGCCCGCAGCGCGTCCTTCGCGGCGCTCGCGTCGGCGCGCGCTCCGCGGGGCTCGGCGGTCATTGACCTATCGTAAGGTCATGGCCTTGTTCGGACGCTCCAAGTCGGATCCCACCGCATCCGCTGCGGAACCCACCGCCCCTCC
Source organism: uncultured Propionibacteriaceae bacterium (assembly GCA_964563205.1). Classification (GTDB taxonomy): domain Bacteria; phylum Actinomycetota; class Actinomycetes; order Propionibacteriales; family Propionibacteriaceae; genus Propionicimonas. The sequence goes on from CAZLWS010000062.1 coordinate 15,180, forward strand.
CGAGACCCCGCCGACCAGCGCGGAGCCGCGCGGCGTCGCAGAGTACCGCGACCGTCTGCTCGATTCGGTCACCAGCCTGCGGCCGTTCGGCATCGGACTGCTGGACGCCGTAGGGCTCACCCTGTGCGAGTCGATCGACTCCGACATCGACCTGCCGGTCTGCGCCACCGCCCGGGTGGCCGGCTGGGCGGTGCGCGGCTCGAACCTGGTCGGCGCCACGGCGCACCATCCGGTCCGGCTGCCGATCGTCGGCGAGATCGACGCCGGCGGCTTCCGCGGCGCCCCGCTGATGCCCGGCACGGTCGTCAAAGTGGCCGCCGGCGCCCCGCTGCCCGAAGGCTGCGACGCGGTGGTCGAACTGGCCTCGGCCACCGAACTGGTGGACGAGGTGGAGTTCACCGCCGAGGTCGTCTTCCAGACCGGGCTCGAGCCGGCCGGCTCCCGGATCACCGACGGCGACCTGCTGCTGCCCAGCGGCACCGTGCTCGACGCCCGCGCGATCGGACTGCTCGCCGAGGTGGGCATCGACAAGGTGCTGGCCCGGCCCAAGCCGAGGGTGGTCGTCGCCAGCATCGGCGCCGACCTGATCGACCCCGGGCTGCCGCTGGAGCGGCTCCACCAGGTCTACGACGCCGGCACCCCGCTGATCGCCGCCGCAGCCCGCGCCGACGGCGCCCAGGTCTTCCCGATCGGCATCCTGCCCAGCGAGGCCGCCGAACTGCGCCGCACCCTCGGCGACCAGCTGCTGCGCGCCGACCTGATCCTGCTGGTCGCGGAGGCCACCCCCGAGCTGGCCGGGGTGCTCGGTGAACTCGGCACGGTGGACGCCGCCGGCGTCGCGATGGCGCCTCGCGGGCCGGAGCTCACGGCGTCCGTGGGCGCGGAGGCGATCCCGCTGCTGGTGCTGCCTCGCGACTTGGCGGCGGCCTTCGTCAGCTACCAGGTCTTCGCCCGTCCGGTGATCCGCAAGCTCGCCGGCGTGGCCGGCCCGGACCGCGAGGCGGACACGGCGCCGGTCGTCCGTCCGCTGACGGTCGACCCGCAGGTGACGAACTTCGTGCTCGCCCGTTCCAGCGACCGCGGCGTGGAGCCGGTCGGGGACGCCGCCGGCGCGCTGGTCGCCGCCGACACGCTGATCGTGGTGGGCCCGGGCACGGCCGAGTTCGCCGCGCACGCCGACGTCACCACCTGGTCGCTGCGAGGCTGAGGGTGGCCGTAGGCCGCTGGCCGGTCGTCCTGCAGGAAGGCCCGGTGCGGCTGCGTCCGGTGCGCGTCCGTGACGAGCGGGCCTGGGCTGAGATCCGGCAGCGGGGCGCGGCGTGGTTCCGTCCGTGGGATTCGACCCGCCCGCCCGACTCGGTGGAGGACGCCGTCACCTTCGCAGGCCTGGTGCGCCGCTCGAACGCCCGGGCCCGGCATGGCGGCATGCTGCCTTGGGCGGTCGAGTACACCCCCGCGGGGGGTCGTCCCCGGTTTGTCGGGCAGGTGACCGTCGGCGGCATCACCCACGGCTCCGCTTCGTGGGCGCAGATCGGCTACTGGATCGACCCGGCCTGGGCCGGCCGCGGGATCATCCCGACCGCCGTCGCGATGGCCTGCGACTACTGTTTCGCCGCATTGCGGCTGCACCGTGTCGAGATCGCGATCCGTCCCGAGAACGCCAACAGCGTGGCGGTGGTGCGCAAGCTCGGCTTCCGCTTCGAGGGCCGCCGTCCCCGCTACATGCACGTGGACGGCGACTGGCGCGACCACGACATGTACGCCCTGCACCGCGA
>CAZLWS010000063.1:0-5437 GCA_964563205.1 uncultured Propionibacteriaceae bacterium
CATCCCCGACGAGGCCCGCACCTTCGGCATGGACTCGTTCTTCCCGACGATCAAGATCTACTCACCGCACAACCAGACCTACACCCCGGTGGACCACGAGCTGATGCTGGCCTACCGCGAGTCGGCGCAGGGCCAGATCATCCACACCGGCATCAACGAGGCCGGCTCGGTGGCGTCCTTCCAGGCGGTCGGCTCGTCCTACGCCACCCACGGCCTGCCGATGGTGCCGATCTACATCTTCTACTCGATGTTCGGCTTCCAGCGCACCGGCGATGCGATGTGGGCCGCGGCCGACCAGCTGTGCCGTGGCTTCTACATCGGCGCCACCGCCGGACGCACCACGCTGACCGGCGAGGGCACGCAGCACATGGACGGCCACAGCCCGCTGCTGGCTGCGACCAACCCCGGCGTGGTCATCTACGACCCGGCCTACGGCTTCGAGATCGCCCACATCATGCAGGACGGCCTGCGCCGGATGTACGGCGACAATCCCGAGGACGTCGTCTACTACCTGACGGTGTACAACGAGCCGATGGCGCAGCCGGCCGAGCCGGAGAACGTCGACGCCGAGGGCATCGTGCGCGGCATGTACCTGTTCAAGGAGGGCTCCTTCGAGGGCGTCGGGCAGGACGCCCGCCGGGCTCAGCTGCTGGCCTCCGGCGTCGGCGTGGCCTGGGCGCTGGAGGCGCAGGAGTTGCTGAAGAACGACTTCGGGATCGTCGCCGACGTGTGGAGCGTGACGTCGTGGACGGAGCTGCGACGCGACGGCATGGAGGCCGACGAGCAGGCCTTCCTGCACCCGGACGAGCCGCAGCGGGTGCCGTGGGTGACCCAGAAGCTTCAGGGCCGTCCCGGCCCGGTGGTCGCGGTCTCGGACTACATGCGCCAGGTGCAGGATCAGATCATGAACTGGGTGCCGGGCGACTTCGTCTCCCTCGGCGCGGACGGCTTCGGCTTCTCCGACACCCGCGCGGCGGCGCGTCGGTTCTTCCACATCGACGGCCCGTCGATCGTCGTGCGGACCCTGCAGCAGCTCGCCAAGCGGGGCGAAATCGATCCCAGCCTGCCCGCCCAGGCGGCCGAGCGATACCAGCTGCTCAACGTCAACGCCGGCAGCTCCGGGGCGGTCGGCGGCGACGCCTGACACCCTTGGAGCGGACCCTCCTTTCTGGCTAGGCTTCACCTACGAAGGTCACGAAAGGAGGGTCGCGCGTGAGCACAGCGCCCGGCGCAGCCAGCAAGGCCGTCGCCATGGGTTTCGAGCCAGGCGTGGCCGTCCAGGAGCTGGGGTGGGATTCCGACGCCGATGAACAGCTGCGCGACGAGATCCAGGATCTCATCGGCGAGGAGTTCGTCTACGAGGCGCTGGAAGCCGTCGACGTGGTGCTGCTGTGGTGGCGCGCCGAGGACGGCGATCTCGCCGACGGCCTGGTCGACGCGCTGACCGACCTCACCGACCACGGCCGGATCTGGCTGCTCATCCCGAAGGTCGGCCGGGCCGGCTATGTCGAGCCGACCGATCTTGCCGAGGCCGCGCTCACCGCCGGCCTGGCGCTGGCGAACCCCGCCTCGGTCTCGGCCGACTGGCAGGCCCACAAGCTGGTCCGCCCCAAGGGCGTCCGGCGCTGACTTTCGACGGCTGCGTAGGCTGAGCTCATGACCATCCTCCTGGGACGGGCGCTGGCAGCCGCGGCGTCGCTCGCGCTGCTCGCCGGCTGCTCGGTCGCCGCCCCCGCGGAACCCACCCTGGCCCCGACCACCGCAACGGTCGTCCCGGCGACGCCGACGTCCACGCCCAGCCCGGTGCAGACGACCCCCACGCCCAGCTCGTCGCCGTCCGCGGAACCGGAGGTCGAGCCCTACCGCGCCGCTCCGGGGCTCACCATCAAGAGCGTCCTGAACTTCCGCGACGTGGCCGGGGACGGATTGCTGCTGGCGGACGGCTCGCGGATGGCGGTCGGCGTGGTCTTCCGCTCCGGCAAGCTGGCGCCGCTGACGAAGGCCGACCGGGAGAAGCTGGTGGACGCCGGGCTGAGCGACATCTACGACCTGCGCACGCCGGCGGTGATCAGCCGGACCCCCGACCCGGCCGTCAAGGGCGCCAAGCGGCACGAGGCGAACGTCTTCGCGGTCCGGGCCAGCGACCCCGTCCGTCCGGGCGACGTGGCCGAGGCGCGGACGCACATGCGCACGATCAACCGCAACTTCGTGGCCGAGCCGGCCCAACGGAAGGCGATCGCGTCCGTTCTGGAATCGATCGCGGACGACAGCGGCCCAGTGCTGATCCACTGCACCGAAGGCAAGGACCGCACCGGCTGGATCTCGGCCATGCTGCAGCTGACCGCCGGCGCCGACGAGGAGGCCGTGATCGAGCAGTACCTGCTCTCCAACGTCTACCGTGAGGCGCTGATCGACCGCGAAGTGGCCAAGGCCAAGCGCGCCAGCGGCACGAAGGCGTCCCAGATCCGGCGCGCCCTGTTGCAGGTCGACGCCTCCTACCTGCAGGCCGGCCTGGACGAGCTGAAGACCCGCTTCGGCGACCTGGACGGCTACCTCACCAAGGGTCTGGGCCTGTCGGAGGAGACCGTCGAGACGCTGCGCGCCCGGCTTCGCGGCCACTGAGAAAGGCTGACGGAATGGGCGTCGAAAGCTCGGGCGGGCCGGACGACGGCCGGCGGGCGCTGCTGACGGCGATGATCACCGACGAACCGGAGCGGCTGCGTCGGCGGAGCATCTCGCTGGGCGTCCCGCGGGATGACGCGGACGACGTGGCGCAGACGGCCCTGTTGCGCGCCTGGCGGTCGATCGAGCATCTGCACGCCCCGGAGCCCGGGCAGATGTGCTCGTGGCTGGACACTATTGCCCGCAACGCCGCGATCGACCTGGCTCGCCAGCGATCCCGTCGTCTCGACGGCGCCCTCAGCGAAGACGTCGCCGCGCCGGCAAGCGTCGCGGGCGAGGTGGAGCTGCGGGGGATTCTCGACGGTGCGCTGGATGCGCTGCACAAGCTGCCCGAGAGCCTGCGGGAACCGCTGCTGTTGAGCGCCGTCGATCATCTCTCGGCGCCGCAGATCGCCGAGCGCCTCGGGATCACCCCCGCCGCCGTCCGCCAGCGCATCGCGCGGGCCCGCAAGGCGCTTGCCGTCTGCCGGGCGTCGGGGATGTCCGAGACGGGCTGAGGCCGGCCGCGGCTGCGACCGGCCCTTTCCGAGGTCAGGCGGTGCCGAACGGGTTGTCGATGACGTAGCGCCAGCCGTGCTCGTCGTCGTAGACGGCCACGTCTGCGGTGGTGCCCGCCAGGGCGAGCTCGGAGCCGTCCGGCGCGGTGCCCGTGATCGTCCACTCCGCGATCGCCAGACCGGTGTCACCGCTGGCGAAGACATGGCGGACGTTCATGGAGATCGGCAGGTTCAGGCCGAGGAACTGCTCGAGCGCACCGCGGACGGCCGTCTCGCCCTGCACCGGCTGACCGGGCGCCGGCACGAAGACGACGTCGTCGGTGTTGAGGGCCATGAGGCCGTCGAGGTCGCGCGCGTTGAAGCGCTCCGCGAACGCGAGGTTGAGCTGATCGAGGGAGGTGACGGGATTCGCCATGGGTGCTTGTCCTTTCGCTGTCGGCCGGCTTCCTGCCGGCCTCTGTCTAGAAAGACGTCGCACCTCCCGAACTGTGACAGCAGCTTCGTCATCGAGCTGGCCTTCGGCAAGCCGGCTGCAAGCGGCGCGCTAGCGTACTCCGGCATAACTGGACTCAGCGACCCACGAGTTGAGGAGAAGACGACCATGACCATCGCGACGCCGATCGCCACCGCCGCCCTTGCGAACGCCGTAGACGGACGGGTGTGGCTCCCGGCGGATCCAGGCTACGAGCAGGAGGTCGCCGGGTTCAACGCCGCCGTCCGGCACCGTCCGGAGGTGGTGGTCGGCGCCGCCTGTGCTGCGGACGTCGCGGCCGCGGTGCGGCACGCCGTCGCTGGCGGGCTGCGGGTGTCGGTGCAGGCGACCGGACATGGCGCGAGCGCTCCGGCGACCGGCGGCGTGATGATCACCACCACGCGCATGCAAGGGGTGGAGATCGATCTGGCGTCCCGCACCGTCACGGTGGCGGCCGGCGTGCGCTGGGGCGCGGTGCTGGAGGCCGCGGCCGGCCACGGGCTCACCGCGGTGACCGGCTCGGCGCCGTCGGTGGGCGTCGTCGGCCTGCTGCTCGGCGGGGGAGCGGGGCCGCTCTCGCGCACGCTCGGCTTCGCCAGCGACCGGCTCCGGGCCGTCCAGCTGGTCACCGCGGACGGCGTGATCCGCGACATCGACCACGAGAACGACCCGGAGCTGTTCTGGGCGCTGCGCGGCGGCAAGCGCGGCTTCGGCATCGTCACCGCGGTGACCGTCGAACTGGTCGAGCTGGAAGAACTGTACGGCGGCGCCCTTTGGTTCGGCGCCGAGGACGCCGCGCGGCTGCTGCCCGCATGGGCCGCCTGGAGCCGCGAACTGCCCGACTCGGTGTCCACCTCGGCGGCGCTGCTGCGGCTGCCGCCGCTGCCGGAGGTCCCGGAGTTCCTGCGAGGACGCTTCGTCCTGCAGGTGCGGGCGGCCGCCATCGCGGACGAGGAGCGTGCCACTCGGCTGGTCGATGAGCTGCGCGGCTTGGCGCCGTGCCTGCTGGACACCGTCGGTCGGATGCCCGCGAAGGCGGTCGGCGACATCCATGGCGACCCCACCGAGCCGATGCCGGCGTGGGAGGCGGGCTGCCTGCTGCGCGACTTCGACGAAGCCGCCGCGAGCACCCTGCTGGCCGTCGCCGGCCCCGGCCACGACCTGCCGCTGGCCGTCATCGAGATCCGCCGCTGCGGCGGCCGGATGCGCCAGGCGCCGTCCGAGGGAGACGCCGTCGGCGGTCGCGACGCCGAGTACTCGCTGTTCATCGCGGGTGCGCCGGTCCCGGAACTGCTCGACACCGTCATCCCCGCGGTGGGCGGCGGGATCGTGGCCGCGCTCACCCCGTGGGCGACCGGCCGCACCCAGGCCAACTTCCACGGCGCCGTCACCGACGCGAATCCGGAATCCCGCGCCTGGCCGGAGGCCGTCTACCGGCAGATTGTCGCCGTCCGGAAGCGGGTCGACCCCCAGGGCGTCTTCAGTTGACCGCCGAGCGGAGCGATCTTCTTGGACCGCGAACGTTCTGGCCAAGCCGGTAGGGTGAGGGCGGGCGACGGGAGTTCACGATGCGGGTGACAACGGAGCAAGCGCTCGCCTGGCGGTTGCGACGGCAGGCGCTGGACCACCCGGCGGATGAGCCGGTCACGTCGGTCGCCGATCGGGTGCTCGCCACCCGTGGCTGGCCGTTCGATGCGGCTGCGCTGTCGGTGGCGATCCGGCGCATCCCGAGCGATCGCGGCGCGCTGGCCCACGCGGTCGACCGCGGAGACGTGATCCGTGCCTA
>CAZLWS010000063.1:5537-16940 GCA_964563205.1 uncultured Propionibacteriaceae bacterium
TGACCGGATGGCTGACCGATCTCGACGACGCCATCACCTCGGTCGACGTGGATGGCCTTGACGCGTACGCTGCAACCGCCGACCAGAGCGAGCTGGCCGCCACGCAGCCATCAAGTGACATCCGGCTGATCCCGGGTTACGACCCGTGGGTACTCGGCCCCGGCACCGCCGATGCCTGGGTGGTGCCGAGGATGCGGCGCGCGGACGCCACTCGCGGGGCGAACCTGATCCTTCGCGGCGGCGGCGTCATCGGCACCTGGAAGTTCGCTCGCGGCGAGATTCACACGAACCTCTACCCGGACGCCGACCCGGTCTCCACTGCCGACCTCAACAACTCCACCGCTCGGACGCTCGCCCTCCTCACCGCGTGAGAAGCCGACGCGATCCGCTTTTTGGTCTGGCACCGGTCACCGCACTCGCTGCACGACGGCAACCGGCCGCCTCGAACGACTCCTCAAGTCATGTCGCGTGTTCCAGCAAGGCACTACGAGTGGACGCGGCCGGACTTGAACCGACGACCAACGGCTTGTAAGGCCGACGCTCTACCAACTGAGCTACGCGTCCCGTGCGACGATCCGTCGCGGCGACCATTGTGGCAGCAGGGGGCGGAAAACCCAGCATCCGGACCGATCCGGGCCGCGGCCGCGTCGATTGTCACGTCGCGGTTGCGGTTCGCTCTGGGCCGTTGACCAGCCTGGAGTTCCGAGATACGGTGAGAAAACGATTTCTAGCCATTCCTGATCTCAGTGCCGAAGGAGCGTCTCGGATGACCAGCTACGGTTCCCATGGATCCAGCCTTCGTGATCTGCCTCGGCTCCGGGAGACCCGCCGGCGCCGGGTCTCCTCCTTCGACCGCGGCGGCGGCAACGAGGATCGGGTGACCTTGCGCGCCGGCGAGACCGTGGAGCTGGCGAACATCGCCGGGGCGGGCGACATCAACCACATCTGGATGACGGTGGCGCCGGCCGGCCCGACCGATCCCGACACCCCGGACAACGACTTTCTGCGCAAGCTGGTGCTGCGGGCCTACTGGGACGGCAGCGACACCCCGTCCATCCTGGTGCCGCTGGGCGACTTCTTCGGCGTCGGGCACGGCCGGACAGCCAACTTCGCCTCGCTGCCCCTTCAGATGAGCCCCCAGGACGGCAAGGCCTTCAACTCCTTCTTCCACATGCCGTTCGCCGACGGCGCCCGGTTCGAGCTCACCAGCGAATGCGACGAGCTGGTGCTGTGGTTCTACTACTACCTCGACTACGAGGCCTTCGACGAACTGGAGGAGGGGATCGGACGGTTCCACGCCAGCTGGCATCGCGAAAACCCCACCGACGGCTACGAACAGGGCGACCGCAGCAACGGCCAGTACCTCTTCGAGGGCGACAACACCACCGGCGACGGCAACTACCTCATCCTGGCCACCCAGGGCCGCGGCCACTACGTCGGCTGCACCTTCAACGTCACGAACCTGCGGCATACCGAAGCGTGGAACTGGTACGGCGAGGGCGACGACATGATCTTCGTCGACGGCGAGCAATGGCCTCCGAACCTGCATGGCACGGGCACCGAGGACTATTTCAACACCGCCTGGTGCCCGTCCGAGCCCTTCCACGGGCCCTATCACGGGATCACTCTGCCGGGCGGGCCGAACTGGTCGGGCCAGGTCTCGATGTACCGCTTCCACATCGAGGATCCGGTCACGTTCACCGAGTCGATCCGGGTGACCATCGAGCACGGGCACAACAACTCCCGCAGCGACGACATCTCCTCGGTCGCCTACTGGTACCTCGACCGGATCGACCCGACCCTCACCCTTCCTCCGGTCGCCGAGAGGCTGCCCAGGCGGGGGTAATCGTGATGTCACGGCGAACACTGTTGGCGGCGGGCGGGGCGACCGCCCTGCTGGGCGGCTGCGGCCTGCTGAGCCGCGGCCCCCAGGCGGGGCGGGTCGCCGGCGGGTTCCGGCTGGCAGGGGTCGAAGGAGTGACGCAGCTCGCCCAGCTCACCGGGCCGGGCGCCATCAACGACACCGCCGCGGTGCTGCTCGCCGGCGCCGACCTGGGCCACATGACCACGGTCGGCGACCGCACCTTCTTCGTTTTCGGAGACAACTTCGGCGAACGGGATCCCGAGGCCTACGGCGGGGTGGGCGAGATCTGGAAGTCCAACGCGATGGCGTGGAGCACCAGTGACGACCCCGCCGCCGGCGTCCGCTTCGACGGCTGGATCCTCGACGACTACGGCCAGGTCAAGGAGTTGCTGCCCAGCGACCACCGTCCCAACGACGTCGTCGGCGAGACCACCCGGATCCCCACCCAGCTGTTCGCGGTGGGGGAGACGCTCTACCTGGGCTACATGTCGGTCTGGCACTGGGGCGCTCCGGGGGTGTGGACGGCCGACCACGCCGGGCTGGCCTGCTCCACCGACCTCGGCCAGACCTGGGAGGAACTGCCCGAGCCGCGCTGGGCGGGCGACTCCGGCTTCGTCCAGCTCGCCCAGGTTCCGCTGGCCGCCGACGGCGACGACTGGATCTACCTGTGGGGCATCCCCGCCGGACGGTTCGGCTCGGTGCGGCTGATGCGCGTCCCGGCCTCTGACGAGGCGGTCACCGATCCCGGCGCCTACCAGTACTTCGCCGGGACGGACGGCGACACCGCGCGCTGGAGCAACGAGGAGGCCGACGCCGAGGTCGTGCTGGACGGCCCGGTCGGCGAGCTGTCGGTGATGTGGTCGACCTATCTGGAGCGCTGGCTGCTGACCACCATGGCGGACAACGCGGACGCGGTGGTCTTCGAAGGGCTCTCGCCCTGGGGCCCGTGGAGTTCCCCGCACATCCTGACCACCCAGGCCGAGACGCCTGGGCTGTACGCCCCTTACATGACGCCCCGGTACGTGTCCGACGACGCCCGTCGCGTCTATTTCACCCTGTCCATCTGGGGTCCGTATCAGGTCTACTGGTACGCGATGGACCTCGTCGAGCACGCCGACGCCCAGCCGGGCGGCGGCGGTAACGGTTGACGCTGCGCCGCCGCAGCCCAATTGAGAGGAAAAGTCCGTGAAGCACAACACCAGCCTGACCCGCCTGCTGGCGGCGGGCGCCGCGCTGGCCTTGACCAGCAGCCTGGCCGCCTGCGGCTCGGGCACGCCGGGGGAGGCCGCGCCGACGACCACCGAGGGCACGACCGGCGCCCCGGCCGAGACCACCACCATCGAGTTCTGGCACCGCACCTTCACCCCGGTGGAGAACACCTGGTACGAGGACATCATCGCCAAGTTCAACGCGGCCCAGACCGAGGTCAAGGTGGTGGGCACCGAGGTGCCTGCCGATGCCTGGGACCAGAAGATGAAGGCCGCCCAGGCGGCCGGCAAGGCCCCGGACATCTACACCCATCCGGGCTCCATCCAGGACGCCGTCAACGCGGGCCAGCTCTACGAACTGAACAAGGTCGTGCCGATGGACGCGCTCAACGAGATCATCGACGCCGCGCGTCCGGTCTCCGAGGTCGACGGCGCCTTCTACGCCTACCCGCTGCTGCTGGAGCCGCAAGCGGTGCTGTTCTGGAACAAGGACATGCTGACCGCGGCCGGCCTCGACCCCGAGAAGGGCCCGGCCACCTGGCAGGAGCTGCTCGACATGTGCGCCAAGATCAAGCCGACCTTGGCCCAGGGCTCCTACTGCATCGCGCCCGCCCAGGACGCCGTCACCTTCGCCTGGTCGAGCGTGGGCCAGCAGTGGAACTTCAACGGCCACCTGGCCCTCTCCGACGACTGGACCGCCCCGAACGTCGAGACCGACGGCTACAAGGCGCTGATCGCGGTGTACAAGAACCTGTGGGACAGCGGCTACATGCCGAAGCAGGCGCTGGCCGCCTACGTCGAGGGCAAGGACTTCGGCCAGGAGAAGGCCGCCTTCAAGGTCTCCGGCTCCTGGATGATGTCCGAGATCGGCTCTGACTACCCTGATCTGCTCGCCAAGACCGGGGTCGGCCCGATGCCGAACTCCCCGGACGCCGCGGGCCGCACCGCGACCACCATGGGCAACTTCAAGTGGGTCATCGACGCCAAGGCCGCCCATCCGGAGGCCGCCGGCAAGTTCCTCGCCTGGGCGATCGCCGGCGACCCCGCCAACCTGGTGCCGTTCTTCGTGAACACCCAGTTCACCAAGGTGCCGGTTCGCGCCTCGGTGCAGGAAGCCGTCGCAGCCGACGCGGCCGCCGCCAACGCGCCGTGGTCGGACGTCGTGACCAACCAGATCGCGCCCACCGCCATCCCTGAGCCCACCTACCCGTGGGACGTCTCGCTGGCCGTCGGCACCGCGATGGAAGCCGGGATGACCGGGGCCGCCTCGGCCGACGCCGCGCTGAAGACCGCCTCCGACGCCATCAAGACGGTGATCGAGCGGGACGGCCTGCCGGCCAAAGCCCCGGCCAAGTAGCGACTGCCGCTGGGCGCCAGGCGGGGACACCTGCCCTGGCGTCCAGCCCGGAGCCTTCGGAGCCGCCGACGGCTCCGAAGATTGAACAGCGAAGGACGTGAGGAGGCGTCATGACGGCAACCCGAGCCGCCGGCCAGCGGACACGACGGCGGCCCGACCCCAGGCATCGGGACACTGCCGTGGCCTGGCTGATGCTGACCCCGGTGGTGATCCTGCTGGGGATCTTCGTGATCTGGCCGGCGCTCTACGCCGGCTACCTGTCCTTCCACGACTGGAGCTTCTACAAGGACCCGGCCTTCGTGGGCTGGAAGAACTTCTCCGACGTCCTGAAGGACCCGCTGTTCTGGGCAGCCATCCGGCGCGGCTTCGTCTTCGTCGCCATGACGGTGCCGGTCATGCTGGTGCTGGGCTTCCTGTTCGCGAGCCTGGTGGTGAGCGTCTCCCGCTGGCTGGCCAGCCTGCTGAAGGTGAGCATCTACATCCCCAGCATCCTGTCGATCGTGATCGCCTCGCTGGTCTTCGTCCTGATCTACGACTACTCCGGCGGCTTGCTCAACGCCGCGCTGGGCGCCCTCGGCATCGAGCCGATCGCCTGGATCGGCGACCCGGCCTGGGCGCTGTTCGCGATCGCCGTCCCGGCCATCTGGCTGGGGATGGGGCTCACCTCGCTGATCATGGTGGCCGCCATGGTGGACGTGCCCGCCGAGTACTACGAGGCGGCCGCCATGGAGGGCGCCAACTGGTGGCAGAAGACCCGCTACATCACCTTGCCGCAGATGAAGAACGTCCTGCTGTACCTGCTGATCACCGGCTTCACCGCCGCGCTGCAGCAGTTCGAACTGCCGCTGATCATGACCAGGGGCGGCCCGCTGGATTCCACCACGCTGCCCAACCTGTTCATCTTCAACCACTTCCGCAACGACATCAACGTCGGCTATTCGATCGCGGCGGCACTGCTGCTCTTCGTGGTGCTGGGCACGGTCAGCTCCCTGGTGTTCCGCGTCCTCAACTCCGAGAAGCTGGTGGATTGAGATGGCAGCCACTGAAGCCGCACTGGCCGAACTCCCGACCCCTCGCCGCCGCAGGCGGTCCGCCGGCTGGCTTCTGACCGCCGTCGGCAAGGGCCTCGGCGCCGCCCTCTACATCTGTGCAGCCCTGTTCCCCATGGCGTGGATGGTGATCGCCGGCTTCAAGAGCCGCACCGAGGTGATCGAGACCCCCTTCCAGTTCTTCCCCGAGGTGTGGAAATGGGAGAACTACACCCAGATCCTCGCCGATCCGACCTTCCTGCAGACCATGGCCTGGACCTTCGCCGGCGCCGTGCTGTACACGCTGCTCAGCCTGACGGTGAACTCGATGGCGGCCTACGCCTTCGCACGGCTGGAGTTCCGGCTGAAGCGGACGCTGTGGCTGATCGTCATCACCACCATGTTCATCCCGGGCATGACGATCCTGCTGACCAGTTTCATCGTGGTGACCCGGATGCGGATGCTCGACACCCTCGCCGTCCTGGTCATCCCCGGCGCGGCCAGCGCGGCGTCGGTCTTCTTCATCCGCCAGTTCTACCTGAGCATCCCGTCCAGTCTGGAGGAGGCGGCGATGCTGGACGGCTGCGGCCGGTTCGGCATCTTCGTCCGGCTCTTCCTGCCGCTGTCGCGGCCGGCCTTCGTGGTGATGGGGATCACCGCCTTCCTGGCCTACTGGAACTCCTACGTGTGGCCGATCCTGACCATCGTCACGCCGGAGCGCTTCGTGGTGCAGCAGTACCTGGCCACCTTCCGGTCGGAGCGGACGACCGAACTCGGCCTGCTGATGGCCGGCTCGACCCTGGCGGCCGCGCCGGTGATCATCCTGTTCCTGATCTTCCAGCGCCAGATCATCGGGAACATCAAGATGGCCGGCCTGAAATGACCTGGAACCCGCGCGACCACCCGGCGGTTGCGATGCCGCTGGGCGGCGTCGGCGCCGGCAGCATCGCCCTGGGCTCGGACGGCGGGTGGCGGCAGGCGCAGTTGCAAGGCCTGGGCAACCACGCCGGCGACCTGCCCGGAACGTTCCTGGCGCTGCGCACCCAGCAGGTCGACCCCGTCCGCCATCAGACCGTCGTGCTGCAGGCGGCACGGACGGACGTCGGCCCCGCCACGCCCATGGTCAACGACGACCTGGTCCCCGCCTGGCAGCGGGAGCTGGTCGCCCAGGCGGGCGGCACCCAGACGACCATGACCGGCGTCTATCCGATCGCCGAGGTCAGCCACGACACCGGCGGGCCGGTCGACGTCGTGGTGCGCGCCATGTCGCCGCTGATCCCCGGCGACCTCGACGCCTCCGGCCTGCCGGCCGTGCTGGTCGAGGCGGAACTCGTCAACCGCTCCGCCACGGTGGCGTGGACCTGGCTGGCCTTCTCGGCGCACAACGCGGTCGGCCTCGACCCGCACCTGAACCCGCGGGGGGTGCGGGCCCCGGGCTACGGCGGGAACACCAACACCCTGCGCCGGGCCGGACGCCGGGCAGACCTGGTCATGGCGAACCACGCCGTCTCGCCCGCCTCGCCCTGGGCGGGGCAGCAGGTCCTCTCCTGCGAGGCGGACCGCGTCGTCGCGTTCCCCTGCTTCGAGGAGCCGGACGAGCTCATCGACTTTCTCAGGCTGCTCGCCCCCTGGGGCGACCAGACCCGCCTCGACGCCGCCGGGTGGGTCCAAGCGGGCCAGGCCAGCGCCCCCGAGCCGCGCTTCGGCCCCAGCCCGCCCGGACGCACCTGGCTGGGCGCGCTGGTCGCGCACACCGTCCTCGAGCCGGCGCAGCGCGCGACCGTCCGCTTCGTCCTGGCGTGGCACTTCCCCAACCGCGAGGCCGACTTCGTCCAATACGGGCCAGACCGCCCCGAGGTCGGCCCCACCCGGTTCTGGATCGGAAACCACTACGCCACCCGGTTCGCGGACGCGCTGGCGGTCGCCGACGACGCGCTGAGCCGCTGGTCCTGGCACTGGGAGCAGACCCGTCGCTGGACGGACGCCCTCGCTGCGGTCAACCTCCCCGAGCAATGGCGCACCCACCTGGCGGCGCAACCCGTCCCGCTGCGGACGCCGACCGCCTTCCGCACCCACGACGGCGCCTGCTACGGATTCGAGGGCCTGCTGGGCAGTTCGACCGAGATGTGGTCGGGCAACGCCGGCGGCGCCTGCCCGCTGAACTGCACCCACGTCTGGAACTACGCGATGGCCGCCGCGGCGATCTTCCCCGGCTGGGAGGCGTCCATGCGGGAGACCGAGTTCGACGTGATGCAGGCGCCGTCCGGAGCGCTGCCGCACCGGGTGCACCTGCCGCGCTACCTGCGCCAGTACGGGGACGGCCCGGTCGGCGCTCCCGACCAGCCGGCGCTGGACGGCATGTGCGGGGCGGTGCTGAAGACCTACCGCGAGCTGAGACGCGGCGCCTTCGGCCTGGCCTGGGTGGAGCAGCGGTGGCAGCGGATCTGCGCGCTGATGGACCACGTCCAGCGGACCTGGGATCCGGCCGAGACCGGCCTGCTGCACGGCATCCAGCCGTGCACCTACGACATCGGCCTGCACGGCGCGAACCCCTACACCGGCACGCTGTGGCTGGCCGCGCTGCGGGCCGCCGAGGAGTTGGCCCGGCTGCTCGGCGACGAGCCGCGGGCCCGGACCTGGCGGGCGCGGTTCGAGACCTCCTCGGCCGCGCTGGACCGGGCCTGCTTCGCCGGCGACTACTACGTCCAGGTGCCCGACCCCGACCTGCCCGCCCTGCACCAGTGGGGCAGGGGGTGCTGGTCGGACCAACTGTTCGGGCAGTGGTGGGCGCACGAACTCGACCTGGGTCACCTGCTGCCCGCCGACCACGTCCGCTCGGCGCTGGCGGCGATCGTCGCCCACAACTTGCGTCCTGCCGAGCCGCACGCGCAGCGTCCCTACGCAACCCCGGGAGAGCGGGGGCTGGTGATGTGCACCTGGCCGGACGGCGGCCGCCCCGAGATCCCCACCCTGTACTGCGATGAGGTGTGGACGGGGGTGGAGTACCAGGTGGCCGCGCACTGCCTGCGGGAAGGGCTCACCGAGGAGGGCCGGGCGATCGCGGAGGCGGTCTGGGCCCGGCATGACGGACGCCGCAGGAACCCGTTCAACGAGGTGGAGTGCGGCGACCACTACGTCCGCGCGATGGCGGGCTGGGGGCTGTTCGAGGCCGCCCTGGGTCTCTCTTGGAACCACCTGGACGGCGCCCTCCGGGTGGGTGGCGACGGCCGCTATCCGGTGCTGACCGGCGATGGCTGGGGCGAGGTGGAGGTGGCCGGCGACCGCGTGACGGTGACCTGTCACCGCGGCCGGCTCGCCGTCCGCCGGGTGACGCGCGCCGCCGACGGGGCCGAGTTCCGGTTGGATAGCGTGGTGACCGAAGGCAGTTGGGAGACCAACCATGCAAGCTGAACCGGGCAAGCCGGCCACGATCGGCGACGTCGCGCGGATGTCGGGCGTCTCGCCGGCGACCGTTTCGCGGGCCCTCAACGGCCACCCGCGGGTGGATCCGGAGTTGGTCAAACGGGTGGAGGCGGCCGCCCAGCAGGTGAACTACCGTCCCAACGGCGCCGGACGGGCGCTGCGCCGGCAGCGGGCCGACCTGCTGGCCGCGATCGTGCCCGACGTGCGCAACCCCTTCTTCGTCCGGCTGATCGAGGCCTTCGAGCAGAGCGCCAACGCCGCCGGTTACTCGGTGATGCTGTGCAACTCCCACGAGGACACGGCGGTGGAGAAGGCGTCCATCGAGAGCGTCATCGCGCACCAGGTCTCCGGCGTCCTGATCGCCGCCGCCTCGCCGCACCTGTCCCGGCTGGCCCCGCTGCAGCGCGCCGGCATGCCGGTGATCACGGTCGACCGGGAGGTGGACGACTTCTGGGGCGACTCGGTGTCGGTCGACAACCAGCTGGTCGGCAGGCTGGCAGCCCGCCACCTGCTCGAGCAGGGACGGACGCTGCCGCTGGTGCTGAACCACTCGCTGCGCGTCTCCCCGATGCGGGATCGCGAGGTCGGCTTCGTCGCGGAGATGGCAGCCGCGGGCCGGCCGGTGGCGCCGGAGCGGATCGTCCACGTGCCGTTCCGGGTCGACGTCCCCCTCGAGATTTCCGAGCTCATGGTCGATCAGGCCGAGATCGACGCGGTCTTCGCGACCACCAACAGCCTGACCGGAGCCGTCTTCGTGGCGTTGCGGGCGCTCGGCCGCCGGATCGGCCCCGAGATCGGGCTGATCGGCGTGGACGACGACCGCTGGAACACCATGGTCGAGCCCCAGGTGACCGTGGTCGAGCAGCCGTCTGAGCAGCTGGGCGCCTGGGCCGGTCAGCTACTGGCCGCCCGCGCCAGCGGGACCCGCGTGGAGAGCGCCCGGATCTTCCTGAACCCCGTGCTGCGGGCCCGGGGGAGTTCGCTTCGCTAGACTCGTCCCTCGTGACTGCCGCTGATCTGCTTTCCGACCTCGCCGGGCTCGAACGCACCCTGACCTCCATCGAGTCGGTGCTCGACCCGGACGCGAAGCGTGCCGAGATCGCGCAGCTCTCCGAGGAGGTCGCGGCCCCCGACCTGTGGGATGACCAGGAGAACGCGCAGCGGGTCACGTCCCAGTTGTCGCGGCTGCAGGCGGAGGTCGACCGGCTGGCCAAGCTGCGCGGCCGCATCGACGACGCCGCCGTCCTGATCGAACTCGCCCAGGAGGAGGACGATCCCGACACCCTCGCCGAGGCGCAGCGGGAGCTGAAGTCGCTCACCGCCGACCTGGACGCCCTCGAGGTGCGCACCCTGCTCTCCGGCGAGTACGACCAGCGCGACGCCCTGGTGACGATCCGCTCCGAGGCTGGGGGAGTGGACGCCGCCGACTTCGCCGCCATGCTGCTGCGCATGTACCTGCGCTGGGCCGAGCGGCACGGCTACGCCACCGAGGTCTACGACACCTCCTACGCCGAGGAGGCCGGCATCAAGTCGGCCACCTTCACCGTGAAGGAGCCGTTCGCCTACGGCACCCTGTCGGTCGAGCAGGGCACCCACCGGCTGGTCCGCATCTCGCCCTTCGACAACCAGGGACGCCGCCAGACCTCCTTCGCCGGGGTGGACGTGCTGCCGGTCACCGAGGAGGCCGACCACATCGACATCCCCGAGGCCGACATCCGGGTGGACGTCTTCCGCTCCTCCGGCCCGGGCGGGCAGAGCGTCAACACCACCGACTCCGCCGTCCGCATCACCCATCTGCCGACCGGCCTGGTGGTCTCCTGCCAGAACGAGAAGTCGCAGCTGCAGAACAAGGTCGCCGCCCTGAAGGTGCTGCAGTCCCGGCTGCTGGAGCGGGCCCGCGCCGAGAAGGAAGCCGAGATGCGCGAGCTGAAGGGCGACGCCGGAAACTCCTGGGGCTCCCAGATGCGCTCCTACGTGCTGCACCCCTACCAGATGGTCAAGGACCTGCGCACCGAGTTCGAGGTCGGCAACCCCGACTCCGTCTTCGACGGCGACATCGACGGCTTCCTGGACGCCGGCATCCGCTGGCGCCGTCAACAGGGCGAGCGGTAGCACCGACGCGCTGATACCGCGTGGCGATTGGCCCGGCCCCGGCTCGCGGCATACACTCGGCGGAGGCCGGCCTGAGAGATCCTCAGGAACTTCCCCATCGTCCATCCCGGCCCAGGTTCGATCGTGATCAGATTCGAAGACGTCTCCAAGACGTACTCCGGGCAATCCCGCCCGGCGCTGCGCGACGTGAACGTCGAAATCGCCAAGGGCGAGTTCGCCTTCCTGGTGGGCGCCTCGGGCTCGGGCAAGTCGACCTTCCTGCGGCTCATCCTGCGGGAGTATCTGCCCTCGACCGGCAGCATTCATGTCGCTGGCAAGGACCTCAACCGGCTGCGCAGCTGGAAGGTGCCGGCGCTGCGCCGCCAGATCGGCACCGTCTTCCAGGACTTCCGGCTGCTGCCCGGCAAGACC
>CAZLWS010000064.1:0-6581 GCA_964563205.1 uncultured Propionibacteriaceae bacterium
GAGGTGCGCGGCGACTCGATGATCGACGCCGCGATCTGCGACGGCGACTACGTCGTGGTGCGGCAGCAGCCCACCGCCGACAACGGCGACATCGTGGCCGCCCTGCTGGGCGACGAGGCCACCGTGAAGACCTTCAAACGCACCCCCGGCCAAGTGTGGCTGCTCCCCCACAACCCGGCCTACGAGCCCATCGACGGCAACCAGGCCAGCATCCTGGGCAAGGTGGTGGCGGTCCTCCGCCGCGTCTAGCGAACCGCCGCGTCAGGCCCGGTGCTGCCGGGCGTAGGCCAGCGGGGTGGTGCCGAAGCGCTCGGCGAAGGCGGCGATGAAGCTGCTTGGGGTGGCGTACCCGACCCGCTCGGCCACCGCCGCCACGCGTTCGCCGCGAGCCAGCAGCCCGGCGGCGGCGTGCATCCGCACCGACTGCCGCCATTGGCGGAAGGTGCAGCCGGCGCTTGAGACGAACGCCCGGGTGAGCGTCCGCTCGCTCACCCGCAGCTCGCGCGCCCAATCCGCCAGCTCCCGGTCGTCCGCGGGCTCGGCCAGCAGCCGGACGGCGATCCGCTGCGCCCGGGGATCGGTGGGCAGCGCCAGCGTGTCGTGGCTGACCGCGGCCGTCTGCAGCAGGTCGCGCAGCAGGCTCAGGCACAGCCGGCGGCGGGCGAGCCCGCGGGGCTGGTCGACCAGATGCCAGAGCACGCCGGAGGCCAGTTCGTCGGCCTCCACGACACATGCCCGCGTCCAGCGATCGCCGCTGGGGCGCAGCCGCACGTCGGTGTACAGGTTGATCACCTCCCCCGGCTCGGTGAACCCCATCTCGTGCAGGGTGCCCGCCGGGATCCACACGAACCGGTCGCGCCGCAGGTGCCAGCGGGTCCCGCCGACGGTCAGCTCCATGGCTCCGCCGGGCATCCAGGTCAGCTGGTCCTTGCTGTGGTAGTGCAGGTCGAACCGGACCTGGGGATCCACCACGAGGCTTTCGATCTCAAAACCATGGGCTGTCGGGTCGGCGTCGTTTTCGGAGCCGTCGGCCCACCGGGGCAGCTGATTCTCCGGATGAGCCGACAGCAGCTGGTCTGTCTGCATGGATCGATGTCCCTTCAGCGTGATCGCGAATATGGTCAGGCAAGGCTAACCTAAATCGCGCTCAACGAGCCTTCAGCTTCCGAGAACAGGACACACCATGGCTTTCGCCACCACTTCCCGCCGTCCGGCGGCGCCCGCGCTGCGCGCCGTCACGGCCCTCGCGCTGCTCGCCGCGACCCTCACCGGGTGCGCCGCCCCGGCCGCGACCGTCGAACAGAACCCGTACTACACCACCGACCCGACCGACGCCTTCCCGGTCACCGTGACCCACCGCTACGGCGACGCGGTCATCCCGGCCGAGCCGCAGCGAGTCGTGGTCGTCGGCGTGACCGAGCAGGACATCCTGCTCGAGCTCGGCGTCACCCCGATCGCCACCACCGAGTGGTACGGCGAGCAGCCGTTCGCGACCTGGCCGTGGGCCACCGCGCTGCTCGGCGAGGCCGAGCCGGTCGTGCTGTCGCAATCCGACGGCTTCGAGTTCGAGAAGATCGCCGCCCTCAAGCCAGACCTCATCGTCGGCCCGAACGCCGGGATGAGCCAGGAGGACTACGACAAGTTCACGACCATCGCCCCGACGATCAGCAGCCTGCCGCACGCCGAGGCCTACTTCTCCGACTGGCAGGAGCAGACCCGGCTCATCGCCGCCGCGGTCGGCCGCTCCGCCCTGGGCGAGGAGCTCATCAAGGGCGTGGACCAGGCCCACGCCGACGCGGCCGCCGCGCACCCCGAGTTCGCCGGGCTCACCGCCACCTTCTCCCAGGGCGCGCCGTGGGAGGGCAACCTCTACGTCTACCCGGACGGGCTCAACACCGACTTCCTCACCGAACTCGGCTTCACGATGACCCAGGGGCTGGAGAAGTACGCCGCCGACCCCGGCGCGCAGGCGCTCATCTCGGCCGAGAACACCGGCCTGATCGACGCCGACGTCATCGTCTTCGCGACCGAGAGCGAGGCCAGCCTCGCCGAGCTGCTGAAGTTCGGGACGATCTCCGACCTGTCGGCGGTCAAGGGCAAGCGCGCGGTCTACACCGACGACGTGCTGGCGGGCGCGATCTACTTCCTCTCCCCGCTCAGCCAGAAGTACGTCATCGAGCGGCTCACCCCGCTGCTGGCCGCGGCGGTGAAGGGCGAGTCCCCGCAGAGCCTGCAGGGGTGACCGCGGCGGTGAACCGCCGCGTCGTGGGAATCGCTGCAGCGATGCTGGCCTTGGCGCTCGCCTGCCTGGCCAGCATCGCCTTCGGCTCGAATCCGATCCCGTTCGACGAGGTCGTGCGAGTGATCCTGGCTCCGGCGGACGACGAGGTGACCCGCATCGTCCGCGACCTGCGGGCGCCTCGAACCGTGGCCGGGGCGGCGGTCGGCGCCGGGCTGGGCCTCTCCGGGGCGGTCATCCAGGCGCTCACCCGCAACCCGCTCGGCGACCCGGGCCTGCTCGGGGTGAGCGCCGGCTCGGGGATGGCCGTCACGATCGGCGTCTTCTTCTTCGGCACCACCGCCGCCTCGCAGGATCTCGTCTTCGCCTTCGTCGGCGCTCTGGTGGTCACGGCGGTCGTCGCCCTCATCGGATCGGCGGGCGGGGTCGCCGACCCGGTCCGGCTGACCCTGGCGGGCGTGGCGGTCGCGGCGGTGCTCTCCGGCGCCATGACGGCGCTGATCCTGCTCGACCCGCGCGCCTTCGACCGGCTGCGCGGCTGGGAGTCCGGCTCGCTGGTCGGCCGCGACTGGTCGGTGCTCGGCCCGATCCTGCCCTTCCTCGTGGCGGGCGTCGTGCTCGCGCTGGCCCTGGCCCGTCCGCTCAACGCGGTCGGCCTGGGCGACGACCTCGCCGTCTCGCTGGGCGTCCGCCTCACCCGGACGCGCATCCTCGCGATCCTCGCGATCACCCTGCTCGCCGGCTCCGCGACGGCGATCGCCGGCCCGGTGATCTTCATCGGGCTCATGGTCCCCCACATCGCCCGGTGGATCACCGGGCCCGACCAGCGCTGGATCCTGCCGCTGTCGCTGCTGCTGGCGCCCACGATGGTGCTGCTGGCCGACGTCATCGGCCGGGTAGCGCTGTTCCCCAGCGAGCTGCCGGCGGGGGTGGTCGCCGCCTTCGTCGGCGCGCCCGTCCTGAGCGCGCTGGTGCGCCGAGCGAAGGCGTCGACGCTGTGACCGCCAGGATCGACTTCGGATCGCGGATGCTGCTGCTCCGCCGGGGCCCCGCGGCGCTGCGCTTCCACGCCCGCTCGGTCGCGGTGACCGGCGTCCTCGCGCTCGCCGTCCTCGCGATCTCCCTGCTCGCCCTCGCGCTGGGCGATCTGCCGCTGACGCTGGCCGAGGTGCTGTCGGCGCTGACCGGCGGCCAGGACGGGATCGCCGCCACAGTCGTCCTGGAGTGGCGGCTCCCCCGCGTGCTGGCGGCGGCGCTGTTCGGCGCGGCGATGGGGGTCGCCGGCGCGATCTTCCAGTCGATGACCCGCAATCCGCTGGCCAGCCCGGACGTCATCGGGCTGCAGGCCGGCTCGTACGTGGGCGGCATCGCCGCGATCATCCTGCTCGGCGGCGGCTTCGGGACGACCGCCGCCGGGGCGCTGGCCGGCGGCGTGCTCAGCGCCGTCGCGGTCTACGCGCTCGCCTACCGCAAGGGGCTGCTCGGCTTCCGGCTCATCGTGGTCGGCATCGGCATGAACGCGATGCTGATCGCCCTCGGCAACTACCTCATGCTGTGGGCGCGCCGGGAGGTCGCCATGAAGGCCGCGGTCTGGGGCGCCGGCTCGCTGAACCCGGTCGGCTGGCCGCAGTTCCTGCCGGCGGCCGTCATCATCCTGGTCGCGTTCGCGCCGCTGGCCTGGCTGGCCGCGCCGCAGCGGCAGCTGGAGCTGGGCGAGGACGCGGCCCGCGCCCTCGGCGTCAACGTCGAGCCCACCCGCGGGCTGCTGATTGGGTGCGCCGTCGTCCTGACCGCCATCACCACCGCGGCAGCCGGCCCGATCGCCTTCGTCTCGCTCGCCGCCCCGCAGATCGCCCGCCGGCTCGCCGGGTCGGCGGGGGTCGCGCTGGCGCCGTCCGCGGCGCTCGGCGCGCTGCTGCTGGCGGCCTCCGACGTCGTCGCCCAGCACGTCATGCCCGTCCCGCCGCCGGTCGGTGTCATCACCGTCGTGCTCGGCGGCGGCTACCTCATCTGGATCCTCGTCCACGAAGCTCGGAGACGCCGATGACCACGACCCCGCCCAGCCGGCTGCGCGCCGACGCCGTCACCGCGGGCTACGACAAGCGGATGATCCTGACCGACCTGTCGGTCGAGGTGCCGGACGGCTCGTTCACCGTCATCGTCGGCGCGAACGCCTGCGGCAAGTCCACCCTGCTGCGCACCCTCGCGCGGCTGCTCGCGCCCACAGCCGGGACGGTGCTGCTGGACGGCACCCCGATCGCCTCCTACCCCACCAAGGAGGTGGCCCGCCGGATCGGGCTGCTGCCGCAGACCTCCATCGCCCCGGACGCGATCACGGTCGCCGAACTCGTCGCGCGCGGCCGCTACCCGCACCAAGGCGTGCTGCGGCAGTGGACCCCCGCCGACGAGGAGGCCACCCGGCAGGCGATGGACGCCACCGGCGTCACCGACCTCTCCGGCCGCCGGGTGGACGAGCTCTCCGGCGGGCAGCGGCAGCGGGTCTGGGTGGCCATGGTGCTCGCCCAGCAGACCGGCCTGCTGCTGCTGGACGAGCCGACCACCTTCCTGGACATCGCCCACCAGGTCGAGTTGATGGACCTGTTCTCCGAACTACACGAGGCCGGGTCGACGGTGGTCGCCGTGCTGCACGACCTGAACCAGGCGGCGCGCTACGCGACCCACCTGATCGCCATGAAGGACGGCGCCGTCGTGGCGCAGGGAGCGCCCGGCGAGATCGTGACGGCCGAGCTGGTGAACTACGTGTTCGACCTGCCCTGCCTGGTGACCCCGGATCCGGTGACCGGCACCCCGTCAGTGTCGCCGATCGGGCGACGCGGACGATGACACGCCCCTCCCTGCGTCGTCCGCTGGTGCAGGCGCCCGAGCATCCGGTGCGCCTCCGCCTCGACGCGATCCGCTCGGCGAAGACCCCACGGCAACTGGCATGGCGCGCCATGACCGCCGCGCCGCGGTACACCGTCCCGGCGGCGGCGCTCACCATCACCCACCAGCTCGGTGAAGCGATGGTGCCCGTGCTCATGGGCCTTGCGATCGACCGCGCCGTGGCCACCGGCGACCCGGCCCAGCTCGCGCTGTGGCTGGCGCTGCTGGCGGCCGACTTCGCGGTGCTGTCCTTCTCGTACCGGTTCGGCTCCCGGCTGGGGCTGATCGGGATGGAGTCGGTGGAGCACGGGCTGCGCATGCTCGCGACCGACCGCCTGCTCTCCCCTGGTCCGGCGGCGCCGGAGGTCGCCCGGCGTCCGGGCGCGGCGCTGTCGCTGGCCACCGCGGACGCGGCCCGGGTGGCGGAGGCGGTGACCATCGGCGTCTTCCCGGTCGGCCAGCTCGCCGCCGTGGTGATGTCGGGGGTGGTGCTGTTGACGATCTCCTGGCCGATCGGCCTGGCCGTCCTGCTGGGCGCTCCGCTCGTGCTGTGGCTCACCGAGCAGGCGGGCGGCGGTCTGCACCGGCGCAGCACCGCCGAGCAGGAGGCCGCAGCCGAAGCGGCGGCCAGCGCGGCCGACGTCATGGCCGGCTACCGCGTCGTGCGCGGGCTGGGCGCCGAGCCGGTGGCCGCCCGGCGGTACCGGACGGCCAGCCGTGTCGCGCTCACCCGTGCCCTGCACGCCCGGACGGCGGAGGGCGGCTTCGTGGCGCTGACCGACACCGTCACCGGCGGCTTCGTCGCGGCCATCGCCATCGCCACCGCGCTCGCCGCGGTGCACGGATCGCTCGGCATCGGCGCCTTCATCGCGGTCGTGGGCCTCACCCAGTTCCTGCTCGGGCCGCTTCAGTCGCTCACCACCGGGGCCGGGGTGACCTGGGCGACCGCCGTCGGCTCCGCGAAGCGGCTGCTGCCCTTGGTGAGCCAGGACGCGAAGCCTCCCGCCGAACTGCGGGAGTCGACCGAGCCCGCCGCGCTCAGCCTGGAGGGCCTGCAGGTGGCTGGGGCGCCGGGCCTGGACGTGACCGTCCGCGCCGGTGAGATCGTGGCGGTCTCGGCTGCCCCAGGGCACGCGGACGCCCTGGCGGAGGTGCTCGCCGGCCGCCGCGAGCCTGAGGCCGGGCGGGTGCGGCTGGACGCGGCGACGGTCGCAGAACCCGGCAGCACGCCCGGACGCCGTCACCCGGCGGTGCTCGTGGCGCCGCACGTCGCCGACCTGTTCGGCGGGACCGTCCGCGAGAACGTCGCGCTGCCGGGGGTCGCCGGGACGGTCGCCGACGCTGCCCTCGCCGCGGTGGCGGAGGACGTCCTGCGCTCGCTGCCGGAGGGCGCCGACACCGAGGTCGGCGAGCGCGGCCGGCGGCTCTCCGGCGGGCAGCGGCAGCGGGTGGCGCTGGC
>CAZLWS010000064.1:6681-16766 GCA_964563205.1 uncultured Propionibacteriaceae bacterium
GAAGGCATGCTCGCCACGCTGCGGGAGCGCATGATCGAAGCGGCGCTCGCGCTGCCCCAGTCCCGCGTCGAGCAGGCGGGCGCCGGCGACCTGGTCTCGCGCGCCAGCGACGACGTCGCGCAGGTCGCCGACGCGATCCCCGGTGTCGTCCCCGCCCTGTCGGGATCGGTCTTCACCATCGTGCTCACCTTGCTGGGCATGGCCGCGCTCGACCCGTGGTACGCCGTCGTGCTGCTGGCGATCACCCCGATCCACGTGCTCGCGGTGCGGCGCTATCTGGGCGCCGCGCCGGAGATCTACGCCGCGGAGCGGGCGGCGTCGGCGGAGCGGGCGCAGCACCTGCTGGAGTCGCTGTACGGGCTGGACACCGTGCACGCCTTCGGGCTCGGCGAGAGCCGGGGCCGGCGCATCGCGACGGCCTCCTGGTCGGTGGTGCGGTGGTCGATCCGCGCCGTGACCGTCCAGAACGGCTTCTTCGGCCGGCTCAACCTCGCCGAGTTCTGTGGCATGGGCTCGCTGCTCGCGGTCAGCTTCGTCCTGGTCGGCTCCGGGCAGGGCAGCCTCGGCGCGGCGACCGCGGCGATGCTGCTGTTCCTGCGGCTGTTCAACCCCATCAACGAGCTGCTCTTCGTGGTCGATGAGCTGGCCTCGGCGGCCGCGTCGCTGGCCCGGATCGCCGGGGTGTCCCTCGCGGCCTCCCCGGCGGCGGGCCAAGCCTCCGGCGACGCGTTGCGGATCGCGGGAGTCGGCTACTCCTACGACGGCGAACACCCCGTGCTGCACGACGTCACCCTGGCGGTGGGGCCTGGTGAGACGGTCGCCGTGGTCGGCGTGTCAGGGGCGGGCAAGAGCACCTTGGCCGCGCTGGCGGCCGGCATCCACGACCCGGCGACCGGGACGGTCACCCGTCCGGCGGGCCGCACCGTGCTGGTGACCCAGGAGACCCATGTCTTCGACGGCGCCCTGCGCGACAACCTCACCCTGGCGGCGCCGGACGCGACCGACGACGAGTTGCGCGCGGCGCTGGTCCGGCTGGGCGCGGCGGACCTGCTGACCTCGCTGCCCGACGGCCTCGACACGCCGCTCGGCGCGGACGGCGTCCCGGTCACCCCGGCGCAGGCCCAGCTGCTGGCGCTCGCCCGGGTCGAGCTCGCCGATCCCGCACTGGTGATCCTGGACGAGGCGACCGCGGAGGCCGGGTCGGCGCTGGCCGGGCGGCTCGACCGCGCCGCGCGGGCCGTCGTCCGCGACCGCAGCGCGCTGGTGGTCACCCACCGGCTCGGCCAGACCGACGGCGCCGACCGGATCGTCGTGATGGACGCCGGCCGGATCGTCGAGTCGGGGACGCACGAAGAACTGCTCGCCCAGGGCGGCCGCTACGCCCGCCTGTGGCGGATCTGGACGAGTCACCGCCCCTGAGTTTTACCCCCGGGCTTCCTGCAGCCGGCGCAGCGCGCCGATGGCGGCTTCGCGGTCGGTTGTGGTCCAGAAGTCGGGCATGGAGGCGCGCAGGAAGCCGCCGTAGCGGGCGGTGACCAGCCGGGGGTCGAGGACGGCGACCACGCCGCGGTCGGTCAGGGTGCGGATCAGCCGTCCGGAGCCCTGGGCGAGCAGCAGCCCGGCGTGGGTGGCTGCGACCGCCATGAAGCCGTTGCCGCCGGCTTCGCTGACCACCCGCTGCCGGGCCTGCATCAGCGGATCGTCCGGCCGCGGGAACGGGATCTTGTCGATGATCACCAGCTCGCAGGTGTCGCCCGGAACGTCGATCCCCTGCCACAGCGACAGGGTGCCGAACAAGGAGGCCGCCGGATCCTCGATGAACTGCCGGGTCAGCTCGGGCAGCGCCCGGTCGCCCTGGCACAGGATCGTCGCCTTGGGCAGTTCGGCGCGGCAGTAGCGGGCGGCGGCCTCCGCCGAGCGCTGGGAGGCGAACAGGCCGAGCGTCCGGCCGCCGGCGGCCCAGACCAGTTCGGCGACCTCGGTGAGGGTCTCCGCGCCGATGCCGTCGCGGTGCGGCGGCGGCAGGTGGCGGGCGACGTACAGGATGCCCTGGCGGCGGTAGTCGAAGGGCGAGCCGACGTCCACTCCCGACCATCCTTCGCGGCCCAGGCCGACGCTGCGGGCGACCGGGTCGAACTCCCCGCCGAGTTTGAGCGTGGCCGAGGTGAGGACGCCGGGCACGTCGCCGAGGATGTGCTCGGCGATCAGCCCGGCCACGCTCAGCGGCGCCTGATAGGCCTGCCGTCCGAACCGTTCCCGCTCCCCCACCCAGATCACGTCGTGCTCGGCCAGCGCGGCCAGCTGGCCGGCGACGTCGAAGGTCTCCTTGGCGGCGGCGGCTGCCTGGGTGGCGTCCGGGTCGTCCTTTCCGGTCATCCCGGACACGGCGGCCCGGGCTGCGTCCCGCACCGTGGCGAAGGCGGCGACGATGGCCGAGTCCGGGTCCTCCACTCGCCCCGGCTCGGTCTCGTCGAGGGCGAGCTGCAGGGTGTCGGCGGCGTCCAGGAAGGCCGCGCCCACGTCGTCCGACAGCCAGGGCAGGCAGCGTTTCGCCACCCGTTCGACGCCCTGCGGGCTGAGTTCGTGGGAGGCCGCGCCGGTGACCCGGGCGACCAGCTCGTGCGCCTCGTCGACGATCACCAGCTGGTGTTCGGGCAGGGCTGTGCCGCCGTGCATGGCGTCGATGGCCAGCAGAGCGTGGTTGGTGACGACCAGTTGGCTGTTGCGGGCCCGCTCCCGAGACTTCTCCACCAGGCACTCCTGGCCGAACGGGCACTTGGCCGCGCCGAGGCATTCCCGCACCGGCACCGAGACCTGTGCCCAGGCCGCCGGGGAGTGGCTGGGCGCGTCGTCCCGGTCGGCCAGCCCGCCGCCGGCCGCCTGCTCCTCGGCCCACTCCCGCAGCGCGACCACCTCGGCGCCCAGCACGCTCGTCGCGTCGGCCCCGGAAGCCACCACCGTCTCGACCAGCTCGGCCCCGCCCAGCAGGGTGTCCTGACCGGCGGCCCCGACGCCGTCGCGCACCCGGTGCAGGCAGGCGTAGTTGCTGCGCCCCTTCAGGACGGCGTGCGAGACCCTCCGCCCGGTCACCTGCTGGCAGGCCGCGACCGCCGCCGGGATGTCCTTGACTGCCAGCTGGGTCTGCAGGGCGAGGGTGGCGGTGGCTATCACGATCCGCTGCTCGGAGTGCTCCGCGAGATGGGCCAGCGCCGGCGCGAGATAGCCCAGCGACTTGCCGGTGCCGGTGCCCGCCTGCACCAGCAGGTGCTCCCCGGTCTCGATGGTGCGCGCCACCTGAGCGGCCATCTCCTGCTGCCCCGGACGCGGCGTGCCGCCGATCGCCGCCACCGCCGCGGCCAGCACCCCCTGACCGCCCGCGTCGCCCTGCTTGGTCAGGAGGTCTCCCCGGTGGCGTAGCGGGCCAGTTCGCCGGCCAGGTCGGCGTTCACCCGGACGCGGACCAGGGTGCCGTCGGCGGTGTGCTCGGTGGCGAGGAACTCGCCGGCTTGGTGGATGCGGTTGATCAGGTCGCCGCGGTCGTAGGGCAACAGCGCCTCGACCTCGAGTTCCGGACGCGGCAGCCGCTGCTCGAGCCGGGCCCGCAGCTCGTCCAGGCCCTCGCCGGTGCGCGCGGAGACGAAGACGGCGTCCGGGTGGGCGCCCCGCAGCGCTAGCAGGGAGTCAGGGTGGGCCTGGTCGATCTTGTTGATGACCAGCTGTTCGGCGATCTTCGCGGCGCCGATCCCGGAGAGCACCTCGCGCACGGCGGCGATCTGGCCGAACGGGTCGGCGTCGGAGCCGTCCACCACGTGCAGCAGCAGGTCGGCCTGGGTGGATTCCTCCAGGGTGGAGCGGAAGGCCTCCACCAGGTCGTGCGGCAAGTGCCGGATGAAGCCGACGGTGTCGGTCAAGGTGTACTCCCGGCCGTCCGGCGTGGCGGTGCGGCGGGTGGTCGGGTCGAGGGTGGCGAAGAGCGCGTCCTCGACCAGGACGCCGGCGCCGGTCAGCCGGTTGAGCAGCGAGGACTTGCCGGCGTTGGTGTAGCCGACGATGGCGACCGAGGGCACCTGGTTGCGGCGGCGCTGCAGCCGGGTGGTGTCGCGGACGGCGTCCAGGTCGCGCAACCGCCGCCGCAGCACCGAGATCCGGGTCTTGATCCGGCGCCGGTCGATCTCGATCTTGGTCTCGCCGGGGCCGCGTCCGCCGATGCCGGCGCCGGCCGCCGCCCGTCCGCCGGCCTGGCGCGACAGGTTGCCGCCCCAGCCGCGCAGCCGCTGCCGCAGGTACTGCAGCTGGGCGAGCTCGACCTGGGCCTTGCCCTCGGCGCTCTTGGCGTGCTGGGCGAAGATGTCGAGGATCAGCGCGGTGCGGTCGACCACCTTGACCCCCACCCGGTCCTCCAGGTTGCGCAGCTGGGCGGGCTCGAGCTCGCCGTCGCAGATCACGGTGTCGGCGCCGGTGGCCCGCACCACCTGCTTGAGCTCTTCGACCTTGCCGCGGCCGATGAAGGTGGCCGGGTCGGCGTGGCTGCGCTTCTGCACCAGGCCGTCCAGCACCTCGGAGCCGGCGGTCTCCGCCAGCAGCTTCAGTTCCGCGAGCGAGTTGTCAGCGTCCACCTGGCTGCCGGTCGTCCACACGCTCACCAGCACGACCCGTTCCAGCTGCAGCTCGCGGTACTCGACCTCGGTGATGTCGGCCAGCTGGGTGGACATGCCGGCCACCCGGCGCAGCGAGTTGCGTTCGGCCAGGTCGAGCTGTTCGCCGTCGAAGTCGAGTTCGTCGTCGATGTCAATGTCGAGGGGCTGGGTCATCAGCCGATCACCTCCAAGTCAAGGACGCCGCGCGCCACCAGCACCGCGGGCCCGGTCAGCACCGCCTCGCCGTCGGATCGCAGCTGCACTTCCAGATCGCCGCCGGGGGTGCTGACCCGCACCGGGCCTCCTCCCGGCGTCGCGCCGCCGACCGTCACTGCCACCGCCACCACGCCGGTGCCGCAGGCCCAGGTCTCCCCCGAGCCCCGCTCGTGCACCCGCATCCGGACGTGGCCCGGTTCGAGCCGCGCGACGAACTCCGCGTTCACCCCGTACGGGAACCGACCCTCCGGCACCGCGGGCGCTGTCGACAGATCGAGCGAGTCGAGTTCGGCCTCGTCCGCCACCACACTCACCACGTGCGGGTTGCCCACGTCCGCGGGGATCCCGGCCCAGCTGCCAGCCCCGACGCACACTTCCGGACGGTCGTCGTCCACCCGTACCGCGCCCATGGTCACCGCGATCCGGCCGTCGGGCAGGAAGGTTCCGGTGCGCTCCCCGGCCCGGGTGCCCACCGTCACCTGCTCGGCGTGGACGAGGCCCTGGTCGGCCAGGTAGCGCAGGAAGACCCGCAGCCCGTTGCCGCACATCTCGGCGATCGAGCCGTCGGCATTGCGGTAATCCATGAACCACTCGCCGTCCGGGTCACGGACGGCGCGCAGCACCCCGTCGGCGCCGATCCCGGCCCGCCGGTCGCAGACCGCGGCCACCTCCGCGTCGCTCAGCCGGACCTGGGAATCAGGGTCGGTGAACAGCACGAAGTCGTTGCGGGCGCCATGGCCCTTCACGAACGCAAGCTCACGCATCACTGCTCCTCAGGTGTCTGACCGAGCCTACCCCGCACCGCCGACAGGATCGCCTCCGCCGCTCCCGGGCCCGCCGGCTTCCAGCTGATCCGCGGGTCGCGCCTAAACCAGCCCAGCTGCTTGCGGGCGAACCGGCGGGTGCCGGCCTTGGTCGCCTCCCGCGCCTCGGCCTCGGTGCGGCCGCCGTCGAGGAAGCCGAGGATCTGCCGGTAGCCGAGCGCCCGGGAGGCGGTCTTCCCGTCCTTGAGCCCGCGCGGGATCAGCCCCCGCACCTCTTCGACGAAGCCCTGCTCCCACATCCGGTCGACCCGAGTCTCGATCCGGGCGTCCATGTCGCCCCGGTCGAGCTCCAGCCCGAACTGCAGCACGCCGTCGATCGCGTAGCTGTTCCGCGGCAGCACCGGACGGAAGGAGCCGGTCAGCTCGATCACCTCCAGGGCCCGGACGACGCGCCGCCCATTGCCCGGCAGGATGCCGGCCGCGGTCTCGGGCGCCAGCGCCGCGAGCCGGGCGTGCAGTGCGGCCGCGCCGGCCTCGTCCAGCTCGGCCTCCAGCCGCGCCCGGACGGCCGGGTCGGTGCCCGGGAACTCGAACTCGTCCAGGATCGCCCGCATGTAGAGGGCCGACCCGCCGGCCACGATCGGCAGCACGCCGCGGGCGCGGCAGTCGGCGATGGCGGCCCGGGCGAGGCCCTGGAAGGCGGCGACGCTGGCGGTCTCGGTGACCTCGGCGATGTCGATCAGGTGGTGCGGGACGCCGCCCCGCTCGGCGAGGGTCGGCTTGGCCGTCCCGATGTCCATGCCCCGGTAGACCAGCATGGAGTCGGCGTTCACCACCTCGGCGGTGAGACCGTCCGCCGCGAGCAGGCGCGCGAGATCCACCGCCACGGCCGTCTTGCCGCTGGCGGTGGGGCCGTTGACGACCAGCACCGGAAGCTCATCTCGCACTCGACCTATTGTGCCGTTTCTGGCCAGGCCCTTCCCTACGGCGCGTTCGTGGGGTACAACTGATGGACAGCCTGAAGACGGCCTTCTGGCGCTGGTGAGAGAGAGGAGGTCGCATGGATATCGTTGAACAGATCAAGGATGCCGTTGCCGGCCATTCCGACGAGGTCAAGCAGGGAATCGACACAGTCGGTGACGCTGTTGACAACGCAACTGGCGGCAAGTTCGAGGCACAGGTCGATCAGGCACAAGGCTTCTTGAAGGATCAGGTGGACAACCTCTCCTGACGAGAGTCGCGCTGGTCGCGATCTGACAACGAACCCAGGGGGTCGGCGGGATGCCGGCCCCCTGGTCTTTGTGCGTTCGCCTACTTGGTCCGGCCGGGCATCCCCAGGCCCACCAGCGGACGGGCGTCCGCGGGCGCGGCCTGACGGGCCTGCCAGGCGTCCCCGCCGCGGCTGCGGCGCAGCGCGAGCAGGCCGGCGTCGGCGTTCAGGTGGTGCGGGGCGGCGTAGGTCACCTCGACCTCGGCGAAGTCGCCGGGGCGGGGACGGTCCTCCGCTGCCTCCGGCACCCGGACATGCACCAGCCGGTTGTCGCGGGCCCGACCCGACATCCGCGCGGTGGCGGCGTCCTTGCGTCCCTCGCCGTCGGCGAACATGACCTCGATGCGGCGTCCGACCTGAGCCTGGTTCTCCTGATGGGCGACCCGGCCGACCAGCGCGATCAGCCGCTCGTAGCGCTCCGAGACGACCTCGCGCGGCACCTGGTCGGGCATGGTGGCCGCCGGAGTCCCGGGGCGGATGGAGTACTGGAAGGTGAAGGCGGCGGCGAACCGGGAGGCCTCCACCACGTCCAGGGTGGCCTGGAAGTCGGCCTCGGTCTCGCCCGGGAAGCCGACGATGATGTCGGTGGTGATCGCCGCCTGCGGCATCGCCTCCCGGACCCGGTCGAGGATGCCGAGGTACTTCTGACTACGGTAGGAGCGGCGCATCGCCTTGAGCACGGCGTCCGAGCCGGATTGCAGCGGCATGTGCAGCGAGGGCATCACGTTCGGGGTCTCCGCCATCGCGGCGATCACGTCGTCGGTGAAGGCCGCCGGGTGCGGGGACGTGAATCGCACCCGCTCCAGTCCGTCGACGCCGCCGCAGGCCCGCAGCAGCTTGCCGAAGGCCTGCCGGTCGCCGAACTCGACGCCGTAGCTGTTGACGTTCTGGCCCAGCAGGGTGATCTCCTGCACGCCCTCGGCGACCAGCATCTGGATCTCGGCCAGGATGTCGCCCGGACGCCGGTCGGTCTCCTTGCCGCGCAGCGCCGGGACGATGCAGAAGGTGCAGGTGTTGTTGCAGCCCACGCTGATCGACACCCACGCTGAGTAGGCGGAATCCCGCCGGGTCGGCAGCGTGGACGGGAACCGCTCCAGCGACTCCAGGATCTCGACCTGGGACTCCTCGGCGATCCGGGCGCGTTCCAGCAGCACCGGCAGCGAGCCGAGGTTGTGGGTGCCGAAGACCACGTCCACCCAGGGGGCCTTGCGGACCACGACGTCCTTGTCCTTCTGGGCCATGCAGCCGCCGACCGCGATCTGCATGCCCGGATGGGAGGCCTTCACCGGGGCCAGGTGGCCCAGGTTGCCGTAGAGCCGGTTGTCGGCGTTCTCCCGCACCGCGCAGGTGTTGAAGACCACCACGTCCGCCTGATCACCCTCGGCGGCGCGCGCGTAGCCCGCGTCCTCCAGCACTCCGGAGATGCGCTCGGAGTCGTGGACGTTCATCTGACACCCGTAGGTGACGACTTCGTAGGTGCGGGACACGAAGGGGTACTTTACCTGGCCAACGCCACGGCGCGGGATTCACGGACCACCGTCACCTTGATGCTCCCCGGGTAGGTGAGCTCGCCTTCGACCTCCTTGGCGATCTCGCGAGCGATCGCCTGGGATTCGGCGTCGCTGACCTGATCCGGGGCCACCATCACCCGCACCTCGCGACCGGCCTGCATGGCGAAGACCTTGTCGACCCCGGCGTGGGCGCGGGCGATCTCCTCGAGCCGCTGCAGGCGCTTGACGTAGATCTCCAGGCTCTCCCGGCGGGCGCCCGGACGGCTGCCGCTCATCGCGTCCGCCGCCTGCACCAGGACCGCCTCCGCGGTGGCCGGCTCGATCTCGTTGTGATGGGCGGCGATGGCGTGGACGATCTCTGGATGCTCCCCGTGGCGGCGAGCCAGATCGGCGCCGATGGCGGCGTGGGAGCCCTCCACCTCGTGGGTGAGCGCCTTGCCGATGTCGTGCAGGAAGGCCGCGCGGCGGCAGAGCTGGGTGTCCAGGCCGAGCTCGGCGGCCATCATGGCGGCGATGTGGCCGCACTCGACCAGGTGGGCGAGCACGTTCTGGCCGTAGGAGGTCCGGTAGCGCAGCGCGCCGATGTAGGGCACCAGGCCCGGGTCGAGGTCGGTGATGCCCATCTCCAGCAGCGCGTCCTCGGCGGCCCGCTGGCAGAGCTCCTCGATCTGCCGCTGGCTGCGCTGGTGCACTTCCTCGATGCGCGCGGGATGGATGCGTCCGTCCGCGACCAGCTCGGTCAAGGTCAGCCGCGCGGTCTCCCGGCGCACCGGGTCGAAGCAGGAGAGCAGCACGCTCTCGGGGGTGTCGTCGATCATGACGTTCACCCCGGTGACCTGCTCGAAGGCGCGGATGTTGCGGCCCTCGCGGCCGATGATCCGGCCCTTCATCTCGTCGCCGGGCAGCGGGACGGTGGCGACCACCGACTCAGTGGTCTGCTCCGCGGCCAGCCGCTGGATGGCGCCGGTGATGATCTGGCGGGCGCGATCCTCGGCAGTGCGGCGGGCCTCGGCCTCGATCTCGCGGCCGAGTTGGGCCGAACGCAGCCGCTCCTCGCGCTCGACCTGCGCCTTGAGCTCGGCCCTCGCCTGAGCCGGCGTGGTGTCGGCGAGCTGAGCGAGCCGTTCCAGGTGCGCGGCCTCCGCCGCCGCCAGTTCGCGGCCGCGCCGATCCAGTTCCGCCTGAAGCCCGCGCAGCCGGGCGTCCTCGGCAGCGAGCGTCTCGCGTTCGCCGGCGAGCAGCGCCTCATCCGCGGCGGGGAGTCGGGCGGCCGGGGGCTCCGGCGCGGCAGCGGCCGCCTGCTGCTCCTGTCGCCGGCTTTGAGCGGCACGTGGCTTGCGCGGCTTGCGAGGCTCCGGCCCCTGCCCCTCCTCGGCCTCCTCGACCGGCCGCGGTTTGCGGGCCGACTTCGGGCGCAGGTCGGGCAACTGCAGACCGTTGCGGCGCACCTCTTCGACCGCCCGCCGGGCGGCCTGGTGGACGCTGCGCTGCTGCATCCGGACGTTGACGAAGAACCCGATCGCGAGCGCCAGCATGGCCACGCCGAGCACGACGATGGCGATCACCAGAACCTGCATGGCGTCCATGGCGTCCTCCTCGTTCCGGGTCGTGGCCCGTCGCGAGGCACCAGCGCTGGTGATTCCGCGGTCAGCGCGGCCTAGGCGTCCCGGAGAAGCTCCGAAACGCC
>CAZLWS010000065.1:0-16393 GCA_964563205.1 uncultured Propionibacteriaceae bacterium
AGGAATGGCTGGCGCTCAACGACTGGGTGGCGTGGCTGCGCCGCACCTACGGCCTCCCCGCGACCGTGATCCCGCCCCTCTGGCACCGCCACCCCGAGCTGGTGTGGGAACTCTCGGCACTCCACCTCCACTGGCTATCCGCCTACGACCCCGAGCAACACGGCTCCGCACCGCTCGGCTGGCACCGCGACTTCGCCGACGCCCGAGCCCGGCTCCGAGACTGGGTTGCCATATCCGGCACCCGCCTGGACCGCGACCGGCCGACACGGCAGACGAGCTGGCCCGGCGAAGACCCCGCACCGCCCGTCGAGGATGTCGTCATCACCGACCGTGCCGAAGACTTCGTGCAGTACGTGTTCGATCAAGCCGCCGAGCGTCAACGAGCCGAAGAAGCGTTCTACGGCACGCTCGACTACGACACCGGAGAAGTCACATGACCAGGCCCGGCGGAGCCCCGCCAGCCCGGATGCGGGACTACCAAGTCGCCGCCGAAGTACGGGAGACTCCCGATCTTCATCGGCTCGCGCAACTGTTCATCGGCATGGCCATGCAGCGCGCAGAGAAGGACCACGCCACCGGCCGAGCCGCCGCCGATGCTGGGCCGGCCGAGCCTGACGAGGTAGAATCGAGCACGCAAGAAGCTAGCGGCTGAACCTCGGTTCGGTCGCGGTGCGCAGTCATGTTTGGCCCATCGTGGCTTACCCGGCAGTCTCCCCGGAGACCGTCCGGGCCGTGTTTCCCTTTACGAGCCGCACCGCACGAGCGGTCAGTGCCGTTCGTGTTGGCCCCACCAGTTGGGGAAGGGAAACACGACCATGACAATCACTCAGCCACCCTCGACAGCCCGTCTGCGCTCCGGCGAGACCACCGTGCTCGCGGTGTCCTACCTTCGGGTGTCAACCAAGGAGCAGGCCGAACGTGGCGGCCGCGACGAAGGCTTCTCCATCCCGGCCCAGCGCGAAGCCAACCTGCGCAAGGCCCGCGATCTGGACGCGATCATCGTGGAGGAGTTCGTCGATGCCGGCGAGTCCGCCCGTAAGGCTGACCGACCAGAGCTGATGCGGATGATCGAGTACGTCGCGGCGCACGACGTCACCTACTGCATCGTCCACAAGGTTGACCGGCTCGCCCGCAACCGTGCCGACGATGTGGCGATCCACCTGGCCTTACAGGAGGCCGGGGTCATGCTGATCTCCGCGACCGAGAACATCGATGAGACGCCCTCCGGGATGCTGCTGCACGGCATCATGTCCACGATCGCCGAGTTCTACTCCCGCAACCTCGCCAACGAGGTCGCCAAGGGGATGACTCAGAAGGCGATCACGGGCGGCACCAGCGGCAAGGCACCCCTCGGCTACCTCAACGACCGAGTCCGCGACGAGCTGGGGCGCGAGATGCGGATCGTCAAGCCTGACCCGGAACGCGCGCCACTGGTCAAGTGGGCCTTCGAGGCGTACTCCACGGGCAACTACTCGACCATCACGTTGCGGGAGGAACTCATCGACCGCGGCCTGACCACACTCCCCACACCCAAGCGGCCTGCCAAGGGCCCAGCGCTGTCGAGCATCCACCGAATGCTGACCAACCCGTACTACAAGGGACAGGTCACCTTCCGTGGGGCGACCTACGACGGTATCCACGAACCACTGGTGCCCAAGGAGGTCTGGTACCGCGTTCAAGCCATCCTGGGCGATCATCACCTCTCCGGGGAGAAGACCCAGACTCACGATCATTACCTCAAAGGCAGCATCTTCTGCGGCGAGTGCGGATCGCGGCTGATCCTGTCCAACGCCCGTGGCAGCAAGGACGTGATCTACCCCTACTTCCTGTGCTCAGGCAGACACACCAAGCGCACCGACTGCCAACGCAAGGCCATGTACGTCCCCGACATCGAAACCGCCGTCGAGGACCACTACCGCACCATCGAGATTCCCCCGCACGTCGTGGAAGCCCTCCGCGAACTCATCGGCAACCAGTTCGACCAACTCCACGAGCTCGCACGCAGAGAACGCCACACCTACGAAGCCGAACGAGATGATCTGACCCAGGAACGGACCAAGCTGCTGCAAGCCCACTACGCCGGAGCCGTCCCCATCGACCTGCTCAAAACCGAGCAGGACCGCATCGCCCGCCGGCTGGCCTTCCTCGAAGCCCAGATCGAAGCAGGCGACATCGAGTACGACCGCGCCAAGGCACACCTGGACGACTGCCTCGCCCTCGCCGGAGACTGCCACGCGCTCTACATGAGCCTCGACGACTCCCTACGGCGAACCGCCAACCAGGCCTTCTTCGACAAGCTCTACATCACCACCGACGACCAGATCGACGGCCGACCCGGCGAACCGTTCAACGTCTTCTTCAACCCAGACGTGCAACGACTCGCCCTCCGCCCGAAGGCAGAGGACGAGTCGGGAACTCAAACTTCGTTCGTCGTGGGTTTGAACAACGAACATTTGGTGGAGGTGGCGGGAATCGAACCCGCGTCCTCGAGAGATGAACCAGGACTTCTCCGGGCGCAGCCGACTAGGCGTTCTGCTTGGCCCCCACCCTCACGCCGGCATGTGGTGGACAGGCCCAGTTCTCAAAAAGTCCCACACTGACCCGAGAACGGGGTCAGTGCAGCAAGCCTTCAAAATGAGGCCAGGAACCGGACGGAAGGCGCGTCCGGGCTGACCCTTCGGTCACTGCTCAGGCAGCGAGAGCGAAGTCAGTGCGCTGTGTGTTGGCACTTATTGGTTTCCGGGAGTCGTTAACGAGATGTCCCCGGATCCTCGGCCCGCTTCTCCTGGAACTATCGTCCCAAGTCGAAACCAGTCACCCCCTGTTGAGTTGTTCGCCGGAGTCTCTCGACCCCAGCCTTCAAAGCTTACACGATCCGGACGGCCGGCGTCGCACCGGTAGGGTGACCGGCATGGAGAAGCCTTTCGTCGACCCGCCTGAGGGTCCCGCGCCGTCCGAACTCGAGATCGTCGACCTGGAGGTCGGCACCGGCCCTGAGGCCGTCCCGGGCAAGCGGGTCGCCGTGCACTACGTGGGCGTCGCCCACTCCACCGGCGAGGAGTTCGACTCCAGCTACGGACGCGGTGAGCCGCTGGTCTTCGGCCTGGGCGCCCGGCAGGTCATCACCGGGTGGGATCAGGGGATCGTCGGCATGAAGGTCGGCGGACGCCGCCGCCTCACCATCCCGCCGCACCTCGCCTACGGCGACCGGGGCGCGGGCGGCGCGATCAAGCCGGGCGAGACGCTGATCTTCGTCTGCGACCTGGTGGGCGTTCGCTGAGGCGGTGAGATCCCCGCCTTCGCGGGGATGACGGAAGGGACGACCGGCGATGACGGAAGGGACGACCCGCGATGACGGAAGCGACGACCGCCGATGATGAAAGGGACGATCAGAGCACTCCCTGGAAGCTGAAGCGGAAGGTCAGTTCCTGACCGGCGGGCAGGCGGTACTCCGGGTAGGTCATCGCCCCCCAGGCGTTGTCGCCGGCCACGCCGCGACGCATCAGCGCCGGACGCAGCACAGTGTGCTGGGTGGGAGGCAGCTCGTTCGGGTGCCGAGCGCTCTCGATCTCGAAGGGCGTCCACGGCAGTGCTGAGAACTCCATGCCGTCGGCGGCCTCGAACCGCAGCCCTGCCCCCCGCTGGTCGGTCACCTGAGCCCAACGCACCCCCGTGTGGCTGCCGGATTCCTGCGGCCGCAGATAGGGCGTGAGCTGCTCATGCACGTCGCCGTGGTAGACCCCGAGTCGGGCGCCGTTGCGACGGTCGACGTAGCACTCCTGGGGGCCCTCGCCGTACCAGGTGAGCTGCCGCAGCGCCGCCGGCGCGACGAACTGCATGCCGAACTCGGGCATGTCCGGCAGCCCTTCGCCGGGCTGGACGGTCACGGTGACAGCGACCCGGCCGTCGCCGTACACCCGGTAGCTCACTTCGCTGCTGCTGAGCGGGACGGTGGGAAGCAGGTAGCGGTAGCCGATCTCGACCGAGTCATCGTGCTGCGTCACCACCGGGTAGGCCGACGGCGCCTGGCGCTCGGCGACGTGCCAGGTGCCGTCCGGCTTGGCGTCCAGGCTGGCCAGCCGCCACTGACCGTCGCGGAAGGGCATCCCCCAGCCGCGTTCGTTCGAGGTCGGCGCGTGCCAGAAGTTGGGCATCGGCTTAGCCTGCAGCAGCTCACGCCCGCCGTCCGAGGTGAGGCCGTACCGGTACGACACCAGCCCGCCGTGCAGCCGGGAGAAGAGCGCCTGGAAGTGCTTCCCGCGCACCCCGAAGTTGTGGATGCCGCGGACGAGTTCCGGCGCCGGCTCGCGCACCGCCACCGGCGAGCCGGCGACGGCGAAGACCTCCTGCTGCCAGGCCACCTCGTGGCCCGCGGGCGCCCACTCGGTCGCCGTCCGCTGCCGGAACGAGACCTCGACGCAGTATTCCCCCGCGGCCTCGGGAACGACCACGGGCAACGGATGGCTTCCGGTCTCCCCCGGCGCGACGGCGGTGTCGAGGACGGCCCGCGCCAGCGTCCGTCCCTCGCGAGCCAGGGTGACCACGCAGTCATAAGCGGAGGAGTCCGTGAACAGCAACCGGCTCTCGACGCGGACCGCGTCCCGATCGATCTCGACGCGGAACCCCTGGTAGAGGTATTTCATCTCGGCGAGGAAGGGCTTCGGGGTGTGGTCGGCGAAGAGGATGCCGTTGCCGGAGAAGTCGGCGTCGTGGGGCGCCTCGCCGCTGTCGCCGCCGTAGCCGAAGTACTGGTTGCCGTACTGGTCGGTGAGCCGGAGGGCCTGGTCGGCGAAGTCCCAGATGAAGCCGCCCTGGAAGAGCGGCTCGCGGTAGGCCAGGTCGAGGTACTTGTCGACCGCGCCAAAGGAGTTGCCCATGGCGTGGGCGTACTCACACAGCACGTACGCCTTGTCGCGGTGCTCGGCGAGGAACTCCTCGATCTCGTCGGCGGGCGGGTACATCCGGCTGACCACGTCGGTGGTCTCGGGGTGCCGCGGATCCCAGTGCACCCCTTCGTAGTGCACCGGGCGGGTGTCCTGGGCGCGGAACCAGTCGGCGACCGCGAGGATGTTGTCACCGCCGAAGGACTCGTTGCCGCAGGACCACATCACGATGCTCGGATGGTTCTTGTCGCGCTGGAGCATGTTGGCCGCCCGGTCGAGCAGCACGGCCCGCCAGTCCGGGCGGTCGCCCGGCAGGGCGTACTCGATCGGACGCTCGCCACGCGCGACCTGATCCCAGATGCCATGGGATTCCAGGTTCATCTCGTCGATGACGTAGAGCCCGTACTCGTCGCACAGGTCGTAGAAGAAGGAGTTGTTCGGGTAATGGCTGGTGCGGACAGCGTTGATGTTGTTGGCCTTCATCAGCCGGAGGTCGGCCTCGGTCTGCTCACGGCTCATCACCCGGCCCTGCGGGCCGAACTCGTGCCGGTTGACCCCCTTGAACACGACCCGCTTCCCGTTGATCTTCAGCAGGCCGTCCTCGATGCCGAACCGGCGCACACCCACCCGCTGCGGGATCACCTCGGTGAGCGCGCCGGCGGCGTCGCGCACCTCGATGGTCAGGTCGTGAAGGAAAGGATCCTCCGAGCTCCACAGCCGGGGCGAGTCGAGGGCGACGGTGAAGCCGCCCGCGCCGTCCGGGGTCAGCTCCCCCACGCCGTCGATCGACGCCGAGACACTGCCCTCCCCCGTGAGCTGGATCTGAAGCCGCACCTCGGCGTGCCGCAGGTCGTCGCTGAGGGCGCAGGTCACCCGCAGATCCTCCACGTGCGCGGTCGGACGGCGATACAGCATGACATCGCGGAACAGCCCGGAGAACCGGAAGAAGTCCTGATCCTCGATCCAGGAGCCGGCGCTCCACTTGAACACCTGCGCGGCCAGCTTGTTCTCGCCGGCCACCAGGGCATCGGTCAGGTCGAACTCCGAAGGCGTGAACGAATCCGCCCCGTAGCCGACGTAGCGGCCGTTGAGCCAGACCGCGATCGCGCTCTCCGCGCCCTTGAAGCTCACGCTCAGCCGCTCACCGGGTGCCAGCGGCTCGTCCAGGGTGAAGCCGGTGACGTAGCTGGCCACCGGGTTGTAGCGCTGCGGCGCCTGACCGGGCTCGACCGCCTCGTGCCCGTCCCAGGGGTACTGGACGTTGGCGTACTGCGCCCGGTCGTACCCCTGCAGCTGGATGTGCCCGGGCACGGCGATGTCGTCCCAGGCCGAGCAGTCGAAGCCGGCGGCCTCGAAGCCGGGGATGGTCTGCCCCGGGTTCTTGGCGTAGTGGAACTTCCACACTCCGTTCAGGCACTGCTCGTAGCCGCTGACGCCGAGCTGCGCCTCCGCGGCGCCGCGGAACCAGCGGTGGTCGCTGTGCGGGGGCAGCCGGTGCTCGGCGAAGTACTCCGGATCGGCGATCCGGACGGGGTCGAAGGTCACTTGATGGCTCCTGTGATTCCGTCGGCGAAGCTGCGCTGAAGCGCGAGGAAGACCACCACTGCGGGCAGCGAGGCCAGCAGCACGGCGAGCATCAGCACGCCGTAGTCGGTGACGTACCCGGCGCGCAGGTTCGCGATCAGCATGGGCATGGTCTGGTATTCGTTCTTGATGAGGATCACCTTCGGCCACAGGAAGTTGTTCCAGGCGGCCATGAAG
Source organism: uncultured Propionibacteriaceae bacterium (assembly GCA_964563205.1). GTDB lineage: Bacteria > Actinomycetota > Actinomycetes > Propionibacteriales > Propionibacteriaceae > Propionicimonas. Next base: position 6,645 of record CAZLWS010000065.1, read on the forward strand.
GTGATGACCGCTGCCGCTGCGTAGGTGGATTTCATGGTGGGCAGGTAGATCCGGAAGAAGATGCTCAGCTCGTTCAGCCCGTCGATGCGGGCGGCTTCGATGATCTCGTGCGGGAACGTCCGGGACGCCTGCCGGAACAGCAGGATCAGGAACGGCGTCGCGACCGCCGGCAGGATCACGGCGATGGTCGAGTTCACCATGCCCAGGTCGGCGAACAGCTGGAACAGCGGGATCATGGTGGCCGCGAACGGGATCATCATCGCCAGCAGCAGGACGGCCATCAGCTTGTCCTTGCCCCTGGAGTGGTAGATCTCGAAGCCGTAGCCGGCGATCGAGCACAGGATCAGGGCGAGCACGGTGGTCGCGAGCGCGATGACCGCCGACCAGTACATCGCGGAGGCGACATCCTGGGAGGCGACCAGCGCGGCGAAGTTCTCCATGAGCGCACCGCCGGGCAGCAGCCGGGAGGCCAGCACGTCACGGCTGTTGTTCGTGGCGGAGACGACCATGTAGTAGAGCGGGAACAGCGACAGGATCGCTGCCAGACTCAAGAAGATGTAGCCCGGGATCCGGCGCATTTTCGTCCTAGTCACGCTTGTCACCCACCTTCATCTGGATCAGCGCGAGGACGGCGACGATGATCAGGATCGCGTAGGAGAGCGCTGAGGCGTAGCCGAAATTGGGGTTCTTCAGGAAGGCGAGTTCGTACAGATAGTGCGACATGGTCATGGACGTGTAGGCCGGTCCGCCCTGGGTCAACGTCCAGGATTCGTCGAACAGCTGGATGGTGCCGTTGGTCGACATGATGGCGGTCAGCAGGATCATCGGCTTCAGTTGCGGGACGGTGACGTACCAGAAGGTCTTCAGCGGGGTGGCCCCGTCGATCCTCGCCGCCTCCAAGGTCGAGCTGTCGATGTTCTGCAGGGCAGCGAGGTAGAAGATCATGTTGTAGCCGGTCCAGCGCCAGAGCAGGCCGAGGATGATGACGAATCGGGCGGTGCCGGTCTGACCGAGCCAGTTCACCGGCTCGCCGATCAGGCCGAGGCCCATCAGCGCGTCGTTGATCAGGCCGTCGTTGGCGAACATGGTGCGGAAGACCAGCGAGTAGGAGACCAGGCCGACCGCGCAGGGCAGGAAGATCGCGGTCCGCCAGAACGCCTTGAAGCGCAGGTTCTTGTCGTTGAGCAGGTTGGCCAGGATGAGCGCGAGCACCAGCATGATCGGCACCTGGATGATCAGGTAGACGAAGGTGTTCTGCAGCGTCATCAGGAAGATCTCGTCCTGGAACAGCCGCGCGTAGTTGTACCACAACGGTTCGGCCCAGGTGAACCGGTTTCCGCGTCCGGTCTGCAGCGAGAGGATGAAGGCCTGGATCATCGGCCAGAAGTTCATCACCGCGATCAGGGCCGCGGCCGGCAGCAGGAACGCCCAGCCGGTGAGGTTTCGGCGCCGCTCGCCCTTCAGCCTGGATGGGCCGGAGCGTGGTCTGGTGGCGGGTGGGGTCGTCGCCTCGGGCCCCGGTGCTGTCGTCACTGACAAGGGAGTACCTTCCTACGCGGGGATACGTGGGGGCACGCTACCGCGCCCCCGTCGCCGGCGGTAGGGGGCCGGCCTCCCGGCCCCCTACCGGCCGTCAGATCACTGCATCGCGAATTCGACGTTGGCCTGCGCCTCAGCCAGCGCGGTCGCCGGGTCGGCGCCGCCCAGGATCTTGGTGATCGCCGCGCTCACCGCGTCGCGTCCCTCGTAGTAGTACGCGCCGGTGTTGTTGGCCGGCACGTTGGCAGCGAAGGTCAGCACGTCGGCGAACACCGGCTGGCCGCCGAAGAACTCCTGCGGCTCGGCGTAGAGGGCGCTCTGGCCGGCCGGGATCCAGTTCGCGATCGCGCCGGAGGACGGCAGGATCGTGTCGTAGAACTCGGTGGAGCCGGCGAAGGTCTGGGCCAGGAAGTCCTGCGCCAGCTCGACGTTGGCGTTGGAGCTCACCGCCCAGGACGAACCGCCGTTGGCGGAGTAGTTCGTCGCCCCCGGGACGCCGTCCAGCTTCGGCATGTTGGTGACGCCCCAGTTGCCGGCCTGGTCGGTCGCGGTCTGCACCGAGCCGAGGATCCAGACGCCGTTGATGGTGCCGGCGACGTTGTCGTTCACGAAGGCGCCGATGTACTCGTCCCAGGAGTTGACCTCGACCAGCACCTTGGCCTCGACCAGTTCCTGGTAGACCTTGATGGAGGCCAGCAGCGCCTCATTGCCGGCGATGGTCGGCTTGCCCTCTGCGTCGAACAGGCTGGCGCCGGCGCTCTGCAGCATCATCATGATGAGGTCGGCGGAGTTCGACTGACCCGAGATCATCGGCTTGCCGGTCTTGGCCAGCACCTCCTTGCCCTTGGCGATGAAGTCCGTCCAGGTGATGTCGGTGAAGTCGGCCAGGGTGTAGCCGGCCTCCTGCAGGACGTCGGTGCGCAGCGCGCTGATCACGGTGCCGTTGTCGAACGGAACGCCGTAGTTGGCGCCCTCCACCGTGGAGTAGGCCACCACCGAGGCGGGGAACTCGCTGAAGTCGATGCTGGAGCCAGAGTAGTCGGTGAACAGGTCGGGGTAGTTGATGACGTTCTTCTGGAAGGCGTTGTTCTGCATCAGGAAGATGTCGGGCAGCTCGTCGTAGGCGCGCGACTGGGCGAGCGTGGTGAGCTTGGCCTGCAGGTCGTCCCACGGGGTCTCGATGACCTCGAGCTTGAAGCCCGGGTGGTCCTTCTCGTAGACCTTCGCCGCCTCGTTGAGCGCGAACACGTTGAACTGCGGATCCCACGCCCAAGCGGTGAGGGTGCCGGCCTCGGGGGCTCCACCCGGCGAGCCGCTGCCGCCCGGCTCCGGGGTGCTCCCGCCGCCGCAGGCGGCCAGCGCGACGGCCAGCGGCAGCGCTGCCGCCAGCGTGACGAGCTTTCGTGCTTTGTTCATTCGATGACAGCCCTTCTGGTGTCTCACCGAGTTGCGGGTCGGTGCCGTCCCGGGAGGCTCGCACCTCCATGTGCTGATCCGGCCCATCATCCCGGACCAAATGTTGACGTAAACATACCAAGCCGGCCGGACGCTGTCATCAGATCGTAAGTCACGCTCAGATAACGATCCGGAGGCCGAGCCGGCCTCGCGCTGTCTGAATGTTTACGTAGCCAATCGGATGGATCGGGGATACCATCGGCAGCATGCCCAAGCCGACTGGCCCCGGCCGGCGGAAGGCCGGTCCCTCGATCGAGGACGTCGCGCGCCTCGCCGGGGTCTCCGCCCAGACGGTGTCGCGGGTCTCCACCGGAGCCGCTTCCGTGCGGCCGGTGACCCGCTCCCGCGTGCTGGCCGCCATGAACCAGCTCGGGTACGCGCCGAACCGCGCCGCTCGGGCGCTGCGCAACGGCTCCTTCGGGACGCTGGGGCTGCTGGCGCACCGGTTCGCGCGCACCGGCGAGGCGCTCACCACCCAGGCGGTGGTCGAGGCGGCGCTGGCCGAGGATCACTCGGTGACCTTGCTGCACGTGGAGGATCCCCGCGGCGAGGGCTGGGAGAGCGCCGCCCAGCGGCTCTCGAACCTGTCCATCGACGGTCTGGTGATCATCCGCGCCGAACACGCCACCCCCGACACCCTGGCGCTGCCGGCGGGGCTGCCGATCGCGGTCTCCGACTCCCGCCTGGTCGGCTACTACCCGGGCGTCGTCGCCGACCAGATCCAGGGCAGCGAGGACGCCGTGCGCCACCTGCTGGAACTCGGCCACCGCACCGTCCACCACATCGCCGGGCCGGCTGACTCCGATCCGGCGGCGCTCCGCGCGGCCACCTGGCAGCGCTGCCTGGAAGAGGTCGGAATCCGTCCACCGAAACTCTGGCGGGGCGACTGGACGGCGGAGTCGGGCTACGCCGCCGGCCAGCTGATCGCAGCCGATCCGTCGATCACCGCGGTGTTCTGCGCGAACGACGAGATGGCCTTCGGACTGCTGCGAGCACTCCACGAAGCCGGACGGAGGGTGCCCGCCGAGGTCTCGGTGGTCGGCTTCGACGACATCGGGCTCAGCGGGTTCGCGTCACCGCCGCTGACCACCGTGAAGCAGGACTTCCGCCGGATCGGGCACGAGCTGGTCCGCTTGGTGGTCGAGCAGCTGCGGGCACAGGCCGTCGTCCCGCGCGACCGCGTCATGGTGCCCACCCGGCTGATCGTCCGCGCCACCACGGCGCCGCCGGCGCGCTAGCCGGCTCACCAGGAGCCGCCGCCTCCCCCGCCGCCACCGCCGCCGGAGAACCCTCCGCCGCCGCTGCTGCTGCTGAAGGACGAGCCGCCGCTGCCGAACCCGCTGTCGGAGGAACTCGGCGGCGGAGCCGGCGGCGTGACCGCGGTGGCGACCTGCGACTCCATGCGTCCGAGCTCCCAGCTCATCCGGTGCATGTCCCAGGTGCCGCCGTAGTACCAGGCCGGAGCGGTCGCCGACAGCCGTCCCATCGCCACCAGCTGCTCGCAGAGCTTCGTCCAGCGGTCGGTCAGGTCGAAGAGCACCGCCCAGGGCAGGTACTTGGAGAAGATGTCCTCGCCCTCCTCGAACCGCAGCTGCTCGGCCTCTGCGGTGGCCAGGTAGGTCCGGAAGCCTTCCACCTGGTCGGTCAGCGCGCGTCCGGTGGCGCTGCGGCGCACCCGTCCGAGCTTGTAGGTGACCACGACGCCGGTGATCACGATCGCCAACGCGAGCGGCCACAGGTTGAACGCGACTCCCCCGAACATCACCAGCGCGCCCGCCCCGACCATGGGCACCAGCACCAACAGGGACATGCCCGCCCCGCCGGAGACGGCCGGCTTCGGCAGGTGCCAGGCGCCGCGGTCGGCGGACTTCCCGACGGCCCGCTGAACCGCCCGATCAGCCCCGGTCATGGCGCCGGGCTTGGAGAGGTTGACCTTCTTCCGGCCGCTGAGCAGCGCCGTGAGCATCGCCTGGGAGACCTTGTCGACGATCTTGCGCTCGTCGACCACGCGCACCTCGGGCGGCGGTTCGCTGCGCAGCTTGACGGCGCCGTTGACGGCCAGCGAGATCAGCGTGGCGGTGGTGTGCTTCACCCGGTGGCCGCCGTCCAGCAGGTAGCCGGCTTCGGCCACCGACAGCCGTGGCGGCGCGAAGGCGACCGGGATCTGGATGTCCTTCGAATTCGCCACCTCGGTCACCGGGTCGCCGGCCAGCGGCAGGACGCCGGGCGGCAGGCCGCCGAAACGCCGGTCCCCGGTCTTGCCGCGCAGGTAGGCCCAGCCGCCGACCGCGACCAGCGCGCCGGCGCCGGCAGAGCCGAGCAGGACGCCCTGTCCGAGCTGCTGCTCGGCGAGGACGGCGTTCTCCTCGAAGAGCGGGGTGTTCTGGGTGACCAGGCCCGGGGTGACCCGGACGCCGACGGTGACCAGCTCACCCATCCGGATCTGCTCCTGGGTGAAGATCGCCCGGCCGTCGGAGTCGGTGGTCTGCGCGGTGCACGGAACCGATCGGCCCGGAGGCGCCGAGGAGCAGAAGAGCTGCTGCGCGCCGCCGGGCACCGTGATGGCAGCGCTGAAGTCGTTGATCTCGGGCATCGACGAGCCGGTCATGTCCCAGTAGAGCTGATCGTCGCCGCCGGGCGAGCGCATCAGCCCGGCGACGGTGTAGCGCAGCCGGTAGCTGGCGGTGTCGGCGCTGATCGTCCGGTCGGGGTCGCCGATCCGGATGCGGACGTAGGTGTCGCGCGGACCGCTGTTCTCGAGGTGGGCGATGTCGAGCTGGTCGGAGACGCCCGGCGTGAGGCTCTCGGCGGAGATCCGGGTGACCGGGAAGGTCATGTCCTTGCCGGTGTCCGGGTCGGGCTCGCGGGTGATCAGCGTCCGCTCCAAGCCATGGCGTCCGGAGGCCGAGCCGAACCGCAGGGTGACGGTCTCGATGACGTCGACGGTGCCGTCGGCGTTCAGGGTCGCCTGAACGTCCCAGGAGTCGAACTGGTCGCGGACGGCCGCCTCGGCTCGCGGCGCCGCCCCGAAGCTCACCGCCAGCGCCAGCACCAGCCCTGCGAACAGCGCCCGCAGCAGCCGGCGGCTCATCATTCGCCCCGGTTGCGGCTGGCCAGCGCCCGCTGCGCCTCGCGATTGGCCTCCCGCTCGGCGATGGTGTGCCGCTTGTCCCAGTCCTTCTTGCCGGTCGCGACCGCGATCTCGACCTTGGCGTAGCCGTCGGAGAAGTAGATCGCCAGTGGGACGATCGTCCGTCCGGAGTTGGCGGTCTCCTTGAAGAGCTTCGCGATCTCCTTGCGGTGCAGCAGCAGCTTGCGGTTGCGCCGGCTGGAGTGGCTCTTGCGCCAGGTGCCGAACTCGTACTCGGGGATGTGGGCGTTGCGCAGCCACACCTCGCCGTCGTCGACGGTGGCGAAGGCGTCCGCCAGCGAGGCCCTGCCCAGGCGCAGCGACTTCACTTCGGTTCCGGTGAGCACCAGGCCGGCTTCGAAGGTGTCGTGCAGGTGGTACTCGTGGCGGGCCTTGCGGTTCTGGGCGACCATGATCCGCCCGGTGGGTCGCGGCATGGCAGGCTCCTTCGGTCGGCTTGGAGCGTCCATTGTCCCAGGGAGCGCCAACTACGTCACCTCGGACCCGCGCGAGACCTCGTCAGATGTAGTTGGCCGGGTTGACCCGCGTCCCGTTCTTGTAGATCTGCAGGTGCAGGTGGCATCCGGTGGACAGGCCGGTGCTGCCGACGTAGCCGACGATCTGGCCCTGGGTGACCGCCTGGCCGGCCTTGACCACGATCCGGCTCTGGTGGGCGTAGCCGCTGGCGATGTTGGAGCCCTTGTACTTGCCGTAGTTGATGACCGTCCAGTTGCCCAGGCCGTTGGACTGCGAGGCCTTCAGCACCTGCGCCACCTTGCCGTCCGCCATCGCGTAGAGCGGGGTGCCGCACTTGGCGCCGAAGTCGAGGCCCCAGTGCATCCGCCGGTAATGCAGGATCGGGTGGTAGCGCATCCCGAAGGGTGAGCCGGGCTTGGCCTTGATCGGCCGGATGAAGCCCTTGGAGTTCACCTTGAGATGCTTCGACTTGGCGATCTCGGCGAGGATCTTCTTGGTGATCTTCGCCTCCTGCTTCTCCAGCTTCTCGTACTGCTCGCGAGTGGCCTCGAGCTCGCCCAGCGCGGTGTCGCGCAGCCGGGTGTTCTCGGCGACCAGCCGCTTGACGCGCGCCTCGCGAGCGGCGGCGTCGTCGGCCAGCTCCTTGATCTCGGCGACCAGCGCCTTGCTCTGCCGGCGCTGCTCGGCCACCTCCGCGCGCTTCTGCTCGCGGGCCGCCTTGGCGGCTTCGAGCTGCAGCTGCAGCTCCTCGAGCCGCTTCATCTCCTGCGCGATGCTGCCGAAGACGTTCTCGGTGAACTGGGCGCGGTCGGAGATCTCCTGGACGCTGCTCGAGTCGAGCAGCACCTTGAGCTCGACCAGGTTGTTCTGCTGCTGGTAGGTGCTGGTAACGATGGTCGCGATCAGCGCCTTCTGGGCTTCGAGGTCGGCCTCCCCCTGGACGACCGCAGCCTCGGCGGCGACCAGATCGGCTTCGGCCTGCTTGAGCTTTCGCGCGACCGCGGCGTCCTTTTCCCGAGCCTGCTTCAGCTTTCCTTTGACGTAGCTGAGCTCCTGGCGGGCCTTGGCCAGTTTCTGCTCGGATTCCTCCAGGGACGCCGACGCTTCTTCGACGTCGTCCTTCGCCTGCTTGATGTCCGATTTGGTCTGCGCCATCGCTTTGCGGACTTTGCTGCGCTGGTCCTGCAGATTGTTGTCGGCGGTCGCCGGCGCGCCCGACCCGGCCAGCAGGCCCAGGACGGCGACCGCGGTCAGCAGGACGCGCAGCCCGGCACGGCGGCGGGCCTTCTCGGCGGACGTGGCGGTGGGGGAAGTCACCTGACGCACGGACTACTCCAATTCGATTCGACTCATACTCGAAGGAATCTACGAGTTGCTATCAATGTCGGAATGATAGAGAGCACCACCCCGAGCAGCACAAGACTCAGCACGGCGATTCCGACATGTTCCCACCCGATCCAGGCGGTGACGGTCTTGATCTCCACTTGAGCCTTGCGGATGATCACGAACTCCTGAATGGCCGCCAGCGACCCGCTGGCGAGGGCGGCGCCGATGAGCGCGGCAAGCAGCGATTCGAGCAGGAAGGGCAGCATGATGTACCAGTTCGACGCCCCGACCAGCCGCATGATGCCGATCTCCCGGCGGCGCGAGAAGGCCGCCATGCGGATGGTGTTGCCGATCTGCAGTGCCGCTGCGACCAGCAGCAGTCCGCTGGCCACCACCGTCGCCCAGCGGGCCATGTTCAGCCAGGCGAACAAGGGGTCGAGAATCTCCCGCAAATCCCGGACGGCCTGCACTCCGGGCATTCCTTTCACCATGGAGACGACGCCCTGGTATTCCTCGGGATTGACCAGTTTGATGCGGAAGGAATCCTGCATCATCTCCTCGGTCATGGTCTCGAGAATCGGGTCGTTGGCGTAGGCCTCGCGGAAGGCCGCCCAAGCGTCCGCCTTGCTCTCGTAGTAGACCTCGCGCACCTCGGGGTTGTCCTTCAGCGCGGTCTCGATCGCGTTCCGCTCGGCGTCGGTGGCCGCGACGCCCGGCTCGCAGGTGCCCCCGCGGGAGCTCTCGACGCACAGGAAGACGCTGATCTCGATGCGGTCGTACCAGTTGCCCTTGAGCAGGTCGACCTGCTGGGTCACCATCAGCCCGGCGCCGAACAGGGTGAGCGACACCCACATCGTCACGATGACGGCCAGGTTCATCGAGCCGTTCCGGCGCAGGCCGGACCAGGTCTCACGCAGGATGTGGCGCATCAGAGCCTTCCTCCTCGCACCGGTCGGTCACTGGTAGCCATAGACGCCCTTGGTCTGGTCGCGCACCACTTCGCCGCCGACCAGCTCGATCACGCGCTTGCGCATCTGGTCGACGATCTGGGCGTCGTGGGTGGCCATGATCACCGTGGTGTCGGTCTTGTTGATCCGGTCGAGCAGCCGCATGATGCCGATCGAGGTGGCCGGGTCGAGGTTGCCGGTCGGCTCGTCCGCGATCAGGATCGCCGGACGGTTGACGAAGGCGCGCGCGATCGCGACGCGCTGCTGCTCGCCGCCGGAAAGCTCTTCGGGCAGCCGGTCTCCCATGCCCTCCAGCCCCACCAGCTCGAGGGTCTCCGGCACCACCTTGCGGATCACCGAGGTGGGCTTGCCGATCACCTGCAGCGCGAAGGCCACGTTCTCGGTGACGGTCTTGCCGGGCAGCAGGCGGAAGTCCTGGAACACCACGCCCAGCTGGCGACGCAAGCCGGGGACCTTCCAGCTGTGCAGCCGGCCCAGGTCCTTGCCGGCCACGAAGATCCGGCCCTTGGTGACCCGGTACTCGCGCAGTACCAGCCTGATGAAGGTCGACTTGCCCGAGCCGGAACTGCCGACCAGGAAGACGAACTCTCCCTTGTCGATGGTGACGCTGACGTTGGACAGTGCGGCCCGGCGTTGGCCCTCGTAGATCTTGGTGACGTCTTCGAACGTGATCACGGTGCAGCTCCGGTCGGTATCGACGATTGGGGAAGTTCCTGAGAAACACTCAGCCGACCAGCAAGGAGTCTAAGCGAGGTCGGCGCACCAACCGAGCCGCCACGCCCGGGCGGTTCAGCGCTCCCCCTGCTGCCGGCGCCAGCGGATGCCGGCGTCGATGAAGCCGTCCAGGTCGCCGT
>CAZLWS010000066.1:0-16325 GCA_964563205.1 uncultured Propionibacteriaceae bacterium
TGCTGAAGACCTACCTCGGCGTGATCGAGGACGAGTCGGGGCTGCACTACCTGCGTCCGGAGACCGCCCAGGGCATCTTCATCAACTTCAAGAACGTCGAGGGCACCTCGCGGATGAAGGTGCCGTTCGGCATCGGCCAGGTCGGCAAGAGCTTCCGCAACGAGATCACCCCCGGCAACTTCATCTTCCGCACCCGCGAGTTCGAGCAGATGGAGATGGAGTTCTTCGTCAAGCCGGGGACGGACGAGGAGTGGCACCAGCACTGGATCGATGCCCGCACCGACTGGTACGTCGGGCTGGGCATCTCCCGGGACAACTTGCGGCTCTACGAGCACCCGAAGGAGAAGCTGTCGCACTACTCCAAGCGGACCGTCGACATCGAGTACAACTTCGGCTTCACCGGCGGCGACGGCTGGGGCGAGCTGGAGGGCATCGCCAACCGCACCGACTTCGACCTCGGCACCCACTCCAAGCACTCCGGCACTGACCTCTCCTACTTCGAGCAGGCCACCGGCGAGCGCTACACGCCGTACGTGATCGAGCCGGCTGCCGGCCTCACCCGGTCGCTGATGGCCTTCCTGGTGGAGGCGTACACCGAGGACGAGGCGCCCAACACCAAGGGCGGCATGGACACCCGCACGGTGCTCAAGCTCGACCCTCGGCTGTCCCCGGTGAAGGCCGCGATCCTGCCGCTGTCGCGCAACGAGGCCCTCTCGCCGAAGGCGCGCGACCTGGCCAAGGAGCTGCGGCAGTACTGGAACGTCGAGTTCGACGACGCCCAGGCGATCGGACGCCGGTACCGCCGCCAGGACGAGATCGGCACCCCGCTCTGCATCACCGTCGACTTCGACACCCTGGAGGACCAGGCCGTCACGATCCGCGATCGCGACACCATGAGCCAGCAGCGGGTAGCCCTCGACCAGGTCAAGGGTTACCTCGCGGAGCGCCTTGTCGGCTGCTGAGGCCCCGTCCCTGCGGCTCGGGCCGCTGGAGATCGCCACGCCGGTGGTGCTCGCCCCGATGGCGGGCATCACCAACGCGGCCTACCGGCAGCTCTGCCGCGAGCAGGGCGCCGGCCTGTACGTGTGCGAGATGATCACCTCCCGCGGGATCGTGGAGCGGATTCCGAAGACCTTCGCGATGCTCGCCTTCGACCCGGGGGAGGCGGTGCGCTCCGTCCAGCTGTACGGGGTCGACCCGGACGTGATGGCGAAGGCGGCCGCGATCCTGTGCGAGGAGTTCGGGGTCGGGCACATCGACCTCAACTTCGGCTGCCCGGTGCCCAAGGTCACCCGCAAGGGCGGCGGGGGAGCGCTGCCCTGGAAGCGGGACCGGCTGGCCGCGATCCTGCGCGCCACCGTCCGCGCGGCCGAGCCCTATGGCGTCCCGGTCACCATGAAGACGCGGCTCGGCATCGACGAGCACCACCTCACCTACCTCGACGCCGGACGGATCGCGCAAGAGGCCGGCTGCGCCGCCATCGCGCTGCACGCCCGGACCGTGAAGCAGGCGTACTCGGGCGAGGCCGACTGGGAGAGCATCGCCTCCCTGGTCGAGGCGGTCGACATCCCGGTGCTCGGCAACGGCGACATCTGGGAGGCCTCCGACGCCCTCGACATGGTGCGCCGGACCGGCTGCGCGGGCGTGGTGATCGGACGCGGCTGCCTGGGCCGTCCGTGGCTCTTCCGCGACCTGGCCGACGCCTTCGCCGGGCGCACCACGCAGACCCTGCCCGTCCTCGGCGAGGTGGCGGCCATGGTTCGCCGGCACGCCGAGCTGCTGGCCGGCCTGCACGGCGAGAAGCACGGCCTGACCGACCTGCGCAAGCACATGGCCTGGTACTTCAAGGGGTTCGGGGTGGGCGGCGAGCTGCGCCGCGGCCTGGCGATGGTCTCGTCACTGGCCGAATTGGACGACCTGCTGGCCCAGCTCGAACCAGATCAGCCCTACCCGGTGGGTGAGCTGGCCAGCCCGCGCGGCCGGCAGGGCTCCGCCCGCGACAAGGTGGTGCTGCCCTACGGCTGGCTGGAGAGCACCGAACTCGGCGACGCCGACCTCAGCGCCGCCGAGTCGGACGTTTCCGGGGGCTAGATCCCGCCGCCCAGCTTGGCGACGATCGCCGCACTGAAGGCGATGTAGGCGGCCACCGGGGCGAGCACGCCCAGCACGATCCCGATGATCGCCACCGGACGGGCGGACCCGATCACGGTGGCGACGATGCAGGCGATCCACCCGACGATCCCGATCAGGGCCGCCACGAGCGCCGGCATGAAGGTGATGCCGAGGGCGGAGAGGTCGGAGTCCGGGATCATCGACGGGTCGATCGTGTCCCACTGCTCCATGGGGATGTTCAGGCTCAGCACCAGGTCGCTGAAGGCGTGACCGGCCATCCAGCTGCCCCAGGCGGCCACGGCGCCGCCGATCAGCACCAGCGCGAAGGCGGCGATGCCCAAGCCCTTGCCCCGCTTCGGCTTGGCCGGCGCGGCCTGATACTGCGTCTGGTATCCGTAGGGCGGCTGCCCGGGGGCTCCCTGGTAGGGCGGCTGGCCGGGCGCGCCCGGGTACGGCTGCTGGGGCTGCCCGTACGGCTGCTGGTACGGATACTGGCCCTGCGGTGGCTGCGACATGCACACAGCGTAGCGAGTGACAGGATGGGGGCCATGGCAGATCTGACACCCCGCGCGACCGCCTGGGCCGAGACGATGGCCGGCCATGCCGCCGCCGGGGTGGTCCACGCCCACGCCGACGGCTCGGCCCGGGTGCGGACCGGCCCGCCGGTGGGAAGGCCGGCCCGTGAGGAGGCGGAGGCCGCGCGGCTGCGTCCGGGCGCGACCCTGGCCCGCGGCGCCGGCGACCGGGCGATCCCGGAGCAGCCGGACGCCGAACGCACCTGCTTCGAGCGCGACCGCGACCGGATCGTCCACTCCACCGCCTTCCGCCGGCTGGCCGGGAAGACCCAGGTGGTGGTCTTCCCCACCGACCACCAGCGCACCCGGCTCACCCACGCCCTGGAGGTCGCCCAGGTCGCCACCTCCATCGCTCGCGGGGTGGGCGCGAACGCGACCCTGGCCGAGGCGATCGCGCTCGGGCACGACTGCGGCCACGGCCCGGGCGGCCATCCCAGCGAGGACGCCTTCGACCCCTTCGTCCCCGGCGGCTACGACCACGGCCCGTGGGGGGCGGACGTGGTGCTGACCTCGCTCAACCTGTGTGCCGAGACCCTGGACGGCATCCGCAACCACTCCTGGTCGCGGCCGGCGCCGGCCACCGTCGAGGGCGAGATCGTCAGCTGGGCCGACCGGATCGCCTACTGCGCCCACGACCTGGAGGACGCGGTGAGCGCCGGAATCGTCGCCCTCCGCGACCTGCCGCCGGAGGTGGCCCAGGTCGCCGGCCGCACCCGGCGGGAGCAGCTCTCCGCCTTCGTCGGGGCGGCGGTCGCGGCCACTTGCGCCACCGGGCAAGTCGCCATGGCGCCGGAGTTCGCCGCGGCGCTGGCCGCGCTCCGCGCCTTCAACTACGAACACATCTACACCCGGCCCGAATCCCTCGCGCAGTCGCAGGCGGTGATCGCCGTCCTGACGGCACTGGTGCAGTACTACGCCGAGCGCCCCGGCGCGCTGCCCGCCGACCTCGACCGGGACGACCCGGTTCGGGCCGCGGTGACCTACGTCGGCGGGATGACCGACCGGTTCGCCTTCGACGCTGCCCTGCACCTGCTCGGCTGGGACCCCGCCCGCCTCCCCAAGGGTCAGTAGGATGCAGCCGTGGCAGGGCTGATCAACGACGAGGATCTGGCGACCGTCCGGGAGCGCTCCCGGATCGACGAGGTCGTCGGCGCCTACGTCACCCTGCGCAACGCCGGCGGCGGCTCGCTGACCGGGCTGTGCCCCTTCCACGACGAGAAGACACCGAGCTTCCGGGTCACCCCCTCACGCGGCTTCTACCACTGCTTCGGCTGCGGCGAGGGCGGGGACGTCATCAGCTTCGTCCAGAAGATCAACAACGTCACCTTCGTCGAGGCGGTGGAATGGCTGGCCGACCGGGCCGGCGTCCAGCTGCGCTACACCGAGGGTGGCGGACGGGACCGGCCCGAACCGGGGCTGCGGCTGCGCATCCTGGAGGCCAACCGCGAGGCAGCCGACTTCTATGCCGGGCAGCTGGGCACGCCGGACGCCCTCGCCGGACGGCAGTTCCTCGACGAGCGGGGCTTCGACCGCGACGCCGCCCAGCACTTCGGCATCGGCTTCGCCCCGCTGGGCGGCAAGGCCCTCGGCGCCCACCTGCGCGCCCGGGGGTTCAGCGACGCCGAACTGGTCAAGGCCGGGTTGATCCGCGAATCCGGCTGGGACTTCTTCCAGGCCCGGCTGCTGTGGCCGATCCGCGACGCCGGACGGTCCGTGCTCGGCTTCGGCGCCCGCCGGCTGTTCGACGACGACCGGATGCCCGCCAAGTACCTCAACACCCCCGAGACCCCGGTCTACCGCAAGTCGCAGGTGCTGTACGGGCTCGACCTGGCCCGCACCAGCATCGCCAAGAAGAACCAGGCGGTGATCGTCGAGGGCTACACCGACGTGATGGCCGCTCACCTTTCCGGGGTCGACACCGCCGTCGCCTCCTGCGGGACGGCCTTCGGCGACGACCACGCCCGGCTGCTGCAGCGGCTGATCGGCGCCTCGGACGTGCAGGCCGGCGAGGTGATCTTCACCTTCGACGGCGACGCCGCCGGGCAGGCGGCCGCGCTGAAGGTGTTCAAGGGCGACCAGCAGTTCGTGTCGCAGACCTACGTGGCGATCGAGCCGACCGGGCTGGATCCCTGCGACCTGCGGCTGCAGAGCGGGGACGCCGCGGTGCGCGAACTGGTCGGGCGTCGCGAGCCGCTGTACCGCTTCGTGATGCGCAACACCCTCGCCGGCTTCGACCTCGACCGGGTGGACGGACGGATCGCGGCGCTGCGGGCCGCCGCCCCCTTGGTCAGCAGCATCCGGGACGCGGCGCTGGTGCCCGGCTACGTCCGCGAGCTCTCCCAGCTGCTGGGGATGGACCCCGAGGAAGTCCGCGCCGAGGTGAAGAAGGCCCGCGGCCGTCGTCCACAGGGCGGGCCCGCCCAGGAGCCCGATCCTCCGCAGGAGCCGGCCGAGACGCCCGCTCTGGAGCTGCCCAACCCGCGGGATCGCCGCTGGGAGGCCGAACGCGGCACCCTGCGGCTGCTGCTGCGCGCCCCGCAGGCGTTCACCGAAACCCTCAACGACCTGACGCCGGAGGACTTCGCCCAGCCCGCCTATCGCGCTCTCTTCGAGCTGATCCTCGCCGCCGCCGACCGGACCGGCGACTGGACCCGGACGATGCTGGCGGGCGCCGAACCCGCGCTGACGCAGCTGGCCATCACGCTGTCGGTCGAGCCGGTGCTCCGGGAGCCCTCGCCCGGCTACGCCGCGGAGTATGCCGCCGGGGTCAGGCTGGCCGCGATCGCCCGCCAGATCAGCGACCTGAAGTCACGGCTGCAGCGCACCAACCCGGTCGAGAACCAGCGCGACTACAACCGCATGTTCGCCACCCTGATCGAGCTGGAAGCCCGCCGCAAGGACCTCTTCGCCCAAGCGACCGGCCCCTGACCTCCGGACCGTCCGCCACCCCGCCCTTCTCCGTCATCCCCGCGAAGGCGGGGATCTCACCACCTTTTCGCCGGGTGTTGTCCGGGTGTTGTCAGCTTCTGCTGAACCCTGGCGGCGGCCCCGGTGTCCCGATGATGCTGGGCGGCATGCTCAACACAGCCACTTTGCCCGACCTGCTCGACCCAGCGCGGGAACTCGTGCTCGCCCGCCGCATCGAGGCCGGCCTGGTCGCCGCCCACGCCCTCGCGCACCCGTGGCGCACCGACGCGAGCCGAGCCGAACTGCGCCGCATCCGCCGGGAAGGGAGGCAGGCCTGGCACGAGTTCCTGGCGGCCAACCTGCGGCTGGCCTCCTTGCTGGCGCGCGGCGCAGCCCGGCGCAGCGGGGTGGAGCTCGACGACCTGATGCAGGAGGCCGCCTGGGCGGTCGGCCACGCGCTGCAGCGGTTCGACCTGCGGCGCGGCTCCAAGTTCAGCACCTACGCCTTCCCGATCATCAGCCGGCACCTGGTGCGCATCAGCAGTTCGCAGGACGGCCAGCTGGGGCTGCCGCCGAGCCGGGCGGTGACGCTGCGCCGGGCACAGGGGCTGGCCCAGGAACTCGCGCAGGAGCTGGCCCGCACGCCGCGGCTGGCCGAGCTCTCTGAGGCGCTGGGACGCGATCCGGAGTGGACGGCCCGGCTGATGGGCCACCAGGCGCCCGGATCGCTGGACGAAGGCGCCCAGCTGCCTGCGGACCCCCGTTCCGCCTACGAGCGCCGCGAGGAGGGGCTGCTGCACGAACGGCTGCGGGCGGAGATCGACCGGCTGCCGGGCGACCAGCGGGAGGTGATCAGGCTGCGCTTCGGGCTGGTCGACGGACGCCGCCACGCCTACCGCGACATCGCGGCTCGGCAGGAGCTGTCATCGAGCTCGATCCGGCGCATCGAGCAACGCGGCCTCGACGTGCTGCGAAGCCGCCACCTGGCTGCGATTCCCGCTTGACGGATGGCGGCCTGGCTCAGTGCGAGGCCCCGGCGACCAGGCCCACCAGCTTGGGGTCGTCGTGGCCGGCGCAGCGCTGCTCGTCGGGGATGCCGGCGAGGGCCTGCTCGATGTGCTGGCCGCAGCCGGTCCAGGTGGTCTTGCCGCAGGTGGGGCAGGTGATCGGGGAACACATAGGGGCTTTCCTCTCGGCGGTCGGGATCGGTGACGAGGCACAGGGTAGCTCGTCAGCCCCAGGTCATTCGGCCTGGAGCTGCTCGATGTACTCCCGGATGCTCGGCCGGCTCACCAGCTTGTCGTGGAAGAAGGTGTTCACGACGTTGATCACGCGCGTGCGGGCTCCCTCGATCGCCAGGTCGCGGTCGTCCCCGGGCTGGTCCTCCAGGGCCTGGCGCAGCCCGAGCAGTGCGCTCACGATCTCGACCTCCTCGGTGCCGTCCATGGACGCGACCACGTCCAGCAGCAGCCGGTCGGACTGCTGGGCGACGGCCGACCACGGGATGCCCGAGCCGGGCCGGGTGGCGTTGTCGAGGGTGCCGATCAGCGACCACACCTGGTACAGCAGGCTGGCCGGCTGGTCGAACAGCTCCCGGATGAAGGCCGCGTCCAAGTAGCGTCCGGAGAGCCGGAACAGGTTGTACATCCGCTTGGCGGCCTTGCCGTAGTTGAGATGCCGGGTGAGGTACTTGCGGGCCTCGCCCTCCAGTTGCTCCACGTACTCGGCGATGGCGTCGGTCGACACATGGGCGATGATCCGGTTGAAGGCCGGCAGGTCGTCGGCCTCCAGGTAGACCTCCTGGAAGTAGGAGTCGAGGTAGCCGTCGAGGGCGACGATCGTGCCGTCGGGCGCCTCCCAGGTGACGTCCACCACGTTGCTGGCGTTCGACAGCCGTTTGCGGACGGGGTCGGTCACCACCCAGTCGAGCTTCACCCAGCCCGGGTCGTGCGCGGCCTCCAGCCAGCTGATCGAGGTGACCTCGCCTTCGGCGTCGGTGAGCTCCCACGCCCCGCGCCGCACCTCGTCGATCGACCAGGTGATCGCGCTGCCCGTCTTCACCGCCTGGCCGGCGTGCCAGCCGTCGTGCGGCACCGAGCCGAGCTTGGCTTCGAGGAACTGGTAGGTGGCGCCCCGGTTGAAGGCGAAGATCTTGTCGCGCATGGTGCTGGCCAGCACCTCGCAGGCCTGCTCGCGGGTGGCGGCGCGGATGTTGTACCGCTCGAAGTAGTCGCAGTCGCCGGGGTAGGTCTGGATCTTCGACTGGGCTGCCGAGCCGGAGAGGGCGAGTGCCGCGTCGGTGATGCCGGGCGGGCCGGTCAGCTCCACGATCGCGCCGACCGTGCGGAACCGCTCCAGATCTCGGTCGCTGAAGTCGAGCATCGAGGCGCGATGGCCGAAGGTCCCGGTCTCGGCGTCGGCGACGATGTTCTCGGCCTGATCGGCGGCGATCGCGACCAGCCAGTTGTGGATCTCCTGTTCGTCCACCGTCAGGCCCAGGCGCTGGGCGGACTCGGTCAGGCTGGCGATGTCAGCGGCGTCGGTCATGCCTCATTCTGGTCCAGAATCAACGCCCGCAACAGGGCTGCCTGGTCGCGGGCGTCCTGCAGCGCGTCGTGGCTGAGGCTGCGGCCGTCCAGCACCAGGGCGCTCAGCCGCTGCAGGCTGGTCTCCGGCCAGCTGACGCGCAGCGCGCCCAGCGCCACCGACTTGATGTCGAGGGCGGCGTGACCGAACGGGTTGTGCCCCAGGTAGCGGTGGAAGTAGTCGCAGACGAACATCCAGTCGAAGCCCGCGTTGAAGCCCACGAAGACCGGACGGCGGCCCGCCGGCACGACGGCGGCCACCCAGTCGGCGAAGGCTTGCATGGCCGCCTCGGGCTGGGCCCCGGTGCGGGTGAGCTCGTCCAGCTGCAGCCCGGAGACCGCCAGCGCCGAAGGCACGGCTCGGTCGTGGACCGGGACGAGTTCGACGTAGAAGCCCTGCTCGGGGTCGTCGTAGCGGCAGGCGCCGATGGAGAGCAGCGAGTAGCCGCCCGGGTTGGGTCCGGAGGTCTCGACGTCGACCGAGATCCAGCACTCTGAAGGGGTGGGGCCGAGACGGGATTCGGCCGGCGCAGGGGCCACGAGCGTTCCTTCCTCACAGGTGGGAAAGTCATATCATCCGCCAGCCCGCGGACGCATCAGCCGCAGGGTTTGGATCGGTGTGCTTACCATGGGGCATGCGCCTGTGGCGGCGACTGTGGTCGCTGGCGGTCTTTCTGGTGGTCGCAGTGCTGGGCGGGGCCCTCACAGCCGGCCTGGTCATCCCTGCCGCGACGATCCTGGCCAGCACCGGACGGGAAGTCGCCGGCGGCGTCCGCATCCTGCCCATCGAACTGGAGACTCCGCCGCTGCCGGAACGCTCCCGGCTGCTCAACGCCGACGGGTCGGTGCTCACCTACTTCTACGCGGAGAACCGCTACTCGGTGACCATCGACCAGGTCTCGGAGATCATGCGCAAGGCCCAGGTCGCGATCGAGGACCATCGCTTCTACGAGCACGGCCCGATCGACCTGCAGGCGACCGTCCGGGCCCTGGTCAGCACCTCCCGCGGGGTCACCCAGGGCGCGTCGAGCATCACCCAGCAGTACGTGCGGCTCGTCCTGGTCTCCACCGCGGAACGCTCCGGCGACCCGCTGGCGCGCGCGAAGGCGACCGAGAACACGCTGGCCCGCAAGATCCGCGAGATGCGGTTCGCCGCCGCCCTGGAGGAGCGGTTCACCAAGGACGAGATCCTGGAGCGCTACCTCAACATCTCCTACTACGGCGACGGCGCCTACGGGATCGAGGCGGCCGCCCGGCACTTCTTCGGGGTGGCGGCCAAGGATCTCGACCTGGCCCAGGCGGCCATGCTGGCCGGGCTGGTCCGCAACCCGGTGACCACCAACCCGGTGAAGTTCCCGACGATGGCGATCGAGCGGCGCAACGACGTGCTGGACCGGATGGCGGAGCTGAAGATCATCACCGCAGAGGAGGCGGCCGAGGCCAAGGCCGTGAAGTTCGACAAGAAGAAGGTGCGCAAGTACAAGCTCGGCTGCGCCAACGCCGAGTTCCCGTTCATCTGCGACTTCGCCTGGCGCACTCTGATGAAGACCAAGAGCCTCGGCGCCACCCCCGAGGAGCGCGAGGACCGCGTGCTGCGCGGCGGCCTCACCATCAAGACCCAGATCGACCCGAAGGCGCAGCGCAAGGCGGAGAAGACCATCAAGAAGCTGATCAGCGCCAAGGATCCGGTGGTCTCGGTGATCGTGATGCTCGAGCCGAAGACCGGCCAGATCGTCGCCATGGCGCAGAACCGCACCAAGATGGGCAAGAAGAAGGGACAGACCTTCTACAACTACGCCGTCTCGCACGCCATGGGCGGCGCCGAGGGCTACCAGGGCGGCTCCACCTTCAAGGCCTTCGTCGCCGCCGCGGCCCTGGAAAACGAGATGGGCGCCTACGGCGTGTTCGATGCCAAGCCGCGGATGAGCTTCGCCGGGGAGACGTTCAAGTCCTGCAACGGCCCGTTCAAGCAGAAGAAGTGGACCGTCGTCAACGCCAGCCCTTCGGGGAAGATGAACATGTTCAGGGGCGTGCAGAGCTCGGTCAACACCTACTTCGCGCAGCTGATCCAGGCGGTCGGGGTGTGCGAGTCGGTGAAGATGGCCAAGCGTCTTGGGCTGGAGATGTCGATGGGTGGCGACCTGGTGAAGAAGTACGGCGCCATCCCGTCCTTCACCCTCGGTGCCGTGGAGATCACCCCGCTGTCGCTGATCGAGGCCTACGGCACGCTCGCCAACCGGGGGGTGCACTGCGAGCCGGTCATCCTGAAGTCGATCACCGACCGGGCGGGCGAGAAGTACGCGGTCCCGAGCGCGAACTGCAAGCGGGTGCTCGACAAGGGCGTCGCGGACGCGATGAACCAGATCTTCCAGGGGCCGTACACCGGCGGCACCGCTCGCAGCGCGAAGGTGCCCGGCGTCCAGATGGCCGGCAAGACCGGCACCGTGCCGAAGAACCGGGCGATCTGGACGGTCGGCTACACCCCCGAACTGGTGGCGGCGTCGATGATCTCCTACGACAGCCACAAGGACTACAAGAAGTTCTGGAAGGCCCGGCCAAGCTTCCTGCGCAACGTGCGGCTGCCGGCTTCGAAAACCTACCTTTCCGGCTTCTCCGGCGGGGACGCCGGCAACCGGCTGCTCCGCCCGGCCTTCGCCGCCGCGATCAAGGCCTACCCGAAGACCAAGTTCAAGAAGCCGCCGCAGTCGGTGCTGAAGGGGAAGTGGGTGACCGTGCCGAGTTGCGAGGGCATGAGCGTCTACGGCTGCCGGCGGGCGCTGGACCGGGCCGGCTTCAGCAGCCACCTCGATGAGGTGGAGTCGTACGAGCCGAAGGGCACCGTGCTGGGCACCGACCCCTCCGGCAAGGCCCCCAAGCTGAGTTCGGTCGCGATCCGCGTCTCCGACGGCAAGGGCAAGCCGCCCGAACCGGATGACGATGACGAGTTGGAGGGCGACCTCGGCGGCTGAGGCCGTGTCAGCCGTGGCTGTAGACGCGGCCGGGCTTGGTCTTGCCCAGCAGTTGGCTCACGGTGACGAAGACGTAGCCCTTGCGGCGCAGGCCGTCGATGATGTCGGGGACGGCCGCGACGCTGGTCGGGTGGATGTCGTGGAGCAGCAGGATCGAGCCCCGCCTGGTCTGCTTCAGCGCCGCCTTGACGGTCTTCTTGGTGCTGCGGGTCTTCCAGTCCAAGGTGTCGACATTCCACAGGATCTGCGCGACCTTCGCCCGCTTGGCCTGGATCGCGACGGTGACGTCGGTCTCTCCATACGGCGGCCGCATGAGCTTCGGCGTCTTGCCGGTGGTCTTCTTGATCACCTTGATCGTGGTGGAGATCTCGCGCCAGATCTCCTCGGAGGCGAGCTTCGTCAGCATCCGGTGATCCCAGGTGTGGACGGCGATCTCGTGCCCGCCGGCGACGATGGCGCGGGTCACCTTGGGGGAGGCCTTGACCTTCTGGCCGAGGACGAAGAAAGTCGCCGGCACGTTGGCCCGCTTCAAGTGGGCGAGCAGCTTCGTGGTGTACGGGCCGGGGCCGTCGTCGAAGGTGATCGCGACGCACTTCACCTTGCGGCAGTCCGCCTTGCCGTCCGGCTGTGGGGCGAGCGGCTTCGGTGTGGTGGTCGAACCGGTCGGCGAAGGCTCGGCCGGCTCCGGCGTGGGCGCCGGTTCGGGTTGTGGAGACTCCTCGGGCGCGGCGGAGGTCGGCTCAGGTTCCTGCGGCATGGTCAGCTGGCTCGGGGTCGTGGACGGGCTGGACGGCGTACTGGGGACTGCGGTGGCGGGGGAGGTCTGATAGGGCGGGGTGACCCCGCAGCCTGCCAGCACCACGCCCGCCAGGACGGCGGCGATCGTCAGCCGTCCGCGCCCGCGGTGTCTTCCCTGGTTCACCAGGCGACGATAGCTCGCGGTTCTTCTTCCGCGCGGGAGTCCGCGCCGGGACGCCCGCTAAGCTCCTCCCACCTGGTGCGCGAAGGAGGACGGATGGCGGAGGCCTCGATTCTCGCGCGGCTGTGGGAGGGGCTGCGAGATCGCTCCTCCTGGCTGACCTGGTCGATCATCGCCAATGACGGCATCATCGCCACCGCCGGCCTGCTGGAGGGCTTCGCCGGCGCCGGCGCGGACGACCGGGTGCTGCTGCTGGCCGCCTCCGCCGCGACCATCGCCGGAATGCTCGCAGTCGGCGGGGTGGAGTGGATGGAGTCTTCCGTCGAACGCGAGTCGCAGCTCGCCCTGATCGCCGAGGAGCAACGCGAGATCGACGCCGACCCGGAGCAGGAGCTCGCCGATCTGGCCGCCTACTACGAGGGACGCGGGGTGAGCCCGGAGCTGGCCGTTCAGGTCGCCGGGCAGCTGATGGCCCACGACCCGTTGGCCGCCCAGCTGGACAGCGAGCACGGGATCCGCGAGGTCACCTCGGTGGCCGACACAGTGCTGGCCGGCCTGGGCGGCGCGATGGCCTTCGGCCTGGGCGCGCTGATCCCGCTGCTGGTGACCTGGACCTTCCCGGTCGGCATCGAGGCTACAGCCATCCTGGTGGCCGTGGTGATCTCGCTCAGCCTGACCTCGGTGGCGACCGCAAAGCTGGGGGACACCCCGCTGTGGCGCACGCTGCTGCGCTCCCTGGTGGTCGGCCTCGGGACGCTGCTGATCAGCTACGTCGTCGGGTCGCTGGTCTTCTGATCTGCCACGCGCAGGCTCACCCAGGCGGTCTGCGACGGCTCCTCCGGCGTCGCCGGGGCAGCTTGCCCAGCCGGCTCGCCCGGGGTGACCGGACGCACCGGCTCGCCCATCGCCTCGCGCAGCGCCTGCGCGATGGCATTGCCGGCCGCCGGGTCGAACTTGCGAATCTCCGCCATGGGCCGATCTTATGCCGCCACCGCCGAACTGGTGGAGCACCTGCCCGTCCGGCCCTTCTCAACCACGTCATCCCGGGGCTGGACCGGGATCTCGTGCCGCACCGCCCGGTGTCGGTACCGTTGCCGCGGCCCAGCCACTAGAGTCCCGATCATGTCGCCCGTCACCATCGAAATCATCGGCTATGTCGCCTCGATTCTGATCATCGCGTCGCTGGCGATGACCTCCGTGGTGCGGCTGCGCATCCTCTCGCTGCTGGGCTCGATCGCCTACATCGTCTACGGGGTCGCGCTGGGCGCCTGGCCCATCGTGATCGCCAACGTCGTCATCGCCGGGCTCAACATCTGGAACATCTACCGGGTGCTCACCTCCAAGCAGGGCCTGGGCGTCTCGCCGATCGCCCTCGACGCGCCCTACCTGGCCGACTTCCTGGACGCCCACCGCGCCGACATCGCCAAGTTCCAGCCCGGCGTCACCCTGGAGGAGGGCGACCAGGCGTGGCTGTTCCTGCGCGACGGCCTGCCTGTCGGGGCCCTGCTGGGACGCGTGGAGGGCTCCGACTTCCACGTGAAGCTCGACTACGTCCGTCCGCCGTTCCGAGACGTCAAGCTGGGCGCCTGGCTGTTCAACGACGGCTTCGGCAAGCTCGGCCTGTCGGGCGTCAAGGCGATCGTCGCCAACCCCGGCACCCCCGAGCACCGCAAGTACCTCACCAGCCTCGGCTTCACCGGCGACGGAGCGCTGCTGACCCGCCCGCTAAGCTAAGGGCTTACGTCCGCGCGCACAAAGGAGCGGGTTCTGCCGAAGTCACGGAGTGTCTCCAGGCTCGTAGATGGTGGCCCACCTGCCTGACGTTCCATCCCAGTCGGCGTCGGCAACTCTGATCAGCGCCCAGGCGTCACCGGTCCCAATGACTTTCTCGATATCGAATACCGGGTAAGCAGTGATCTTGCTCCATCCCTCACGAGCAACCACCGGACGGTACTCCACTTCGTACTTTGGCCGGCCAAACCGTGGCTTGGGAAGTCGCCGCACCCGGATCATGGTTGGATGTCCTTGGAGTAGTTCTGGTAGCCGCGTACTTGGGAGAGCTCCATCTCGTAGAAGGCGCTCGGCGGATAGCCGGGCGGCTCACCAATGTCGATGATTCGGTTGCCTTGACGCATCTGGCGGTTGATCCAGCGCTTGTTGAACCAGAGGTCAAGCTTGTTCAGCGTAGCAGGCGATGCTACGCGAGCGATGGTCTTTCGGGGCACCCATGTCAACCACAGTCCAGGGGCCGGGTACGCTCATCAACCTACGAATGTGTTCTCATCAAGGGCTCCTCGTCTCCGAGCGTTGTGCCCTACAACCCGACCTGGACGCCATGATGCTACCGACTCCTGAAGATATGGCTCGCGCTCCGGTATGGGAGAACTACGTCACTGCCCAGGTTGTGCAGGCTTCGTTAGGCCAGATACCTGCAAACGCGCTCGCCGTCGGTGTGCGGGTTGACGGTCGACAGGCCGAGCTGGTGTTCTACCTCTCCAACATGACTGAAGGCGACGCCGAGGACATGGAGAGCCTCACCAGCGAGTTCGAGGCGCTGGTCGGAGAACAGATCCGCGTCACACGCTGCGTGGAGATCCGCAGCGGCTTGTTGGTCGACCCCCGCGACGGGATCCGGTGGGTCTATCTTGCCCGGCCGGATGCGACGCTCGAGAACGGACCTGAATGATCGAATCGGCAAAGGAGTTCGTTGCCCTGCGCGCCAGCGACGATCCCGTTGACCAGCAGCGAGCATCTCACGACGAAGCGGATGTGGAAGTCTGGCGTGCGGTCGTTGCGGGCTACCCGGAAATGCGGAAGTGGGTGGCGTACAACAAGACAATCCCTCTAGAGGTACTCAAGGAACTCGCATCCGACCCGGATCCGGGCGTTCGCTGAACAGTCGCTGGAAAACGGAAGCTCGATGTGGACACGCTTGGCCTTCTTGCCTCTGATGGCGATGACAGCGTGCGAGTGAGAGTCGCCCGTCACCGGCGCGCTAGTTTGTCGCTGCTGGCTACGTTGCGAACGGACGAGTCGTGGGTTGTCAGAGAGGCGGCGGAAGAAGCCCCTAGACTCCGCCATCCGCCGAGTTCCGAGCCTTCAACTCAGCGTGAGGACCATGACTTCACTGACACCTGAGGGGGTCGTATGACGCTCCCATCTTCCCTCGGCGGATCGACCACGGAGACGGTCGGCTTCTTCGACATCGGCAGTGACGTCCTCGCCGAGTGGCTGCAGAACGGTCTCGGGCAGCGGTGGAAGCTGTCCCGGCCGTGCTGGTCATCGGCTGCTGATGCGCTGGAGGCGCTGAGGCCGGCACCGGTGTTCTCGCGGGATGCCTGCATTCCGCTGGGGAAGTGGACGGTTCTGCTGAACAACACGCCCTTGGGCACCGATGTCGGAGTTCTGCCTATCCATGCTACGCGAGAGTTCGGGATCAGATGCATACGAGCGACCTGCGTCGGTGATGAGCGTGTCTATCCGGCTCGGGTCCTCGAGGTGTTCGGCCCTGACGGTGAGCCCCCGCTGGGGTATGTCCATCGCCGCAGCGAACGACGGTGGGCGATGGGTCTTTGAGACCTCTGGGACGCCGTTCGCTTTCGAGGATCTTTCCGCCTACGCCAATCGGTTGAAGAAGCGTCGGCTGACCGCTGAGATGCTGCTGGACTACCTTCGTGCGCTCGGAGTGCCAGTTAACGATGAACCTGACTGGAGCGCCGCGTATCTGGTGGAACATGGCTAGAAAGGTCTACAACCGTGCCTATCCGACTTCGACGACGATCAAGGCTCACCGAAGGATCGCGCGCAAGTCGGGGTCGCCGGTGGGTGGCGGAGCATCCTCGATGGCCAGGTGGCATCCAGAGCCTTGACGACCTGCATGACTTTGCCGATCTCGGCGCGGACGTGACCGGCCTCGATCTTCACTAGCAGTTGCCGCGAGATGCCTGCCCGGCTGGCTACTGCGGCCTGCGTGAGTCCGGCGGCCTCCCGGCGCTGGCGCAGGACGGATGCCAAGCGTGAACGCATTGTTCGAACCATGCACCACGGATGTGAACGTACCGTGACATCTGCGGAAGTCAAGGAACCGTGACATTCGCGCATTGTCGCGGTTCGGTGACACGGCTCACCCGGCTAGACCTGGGCGGATGAGTTTGGAGATCCCCGCCATCGCGGGGACGACGGATGAGGGCGAGATGGCCTTGGCTACAGCCCGAGCACCTGGCGGAGTTCGTCCTTGATGCGGTCGAGGCGGGCGGTG
>CAZLWS010000067.1:0-2873 GCA_964563205.1 uncultured Propionibacteriaceae bacterium
GCGATCGGGATGGCGTAGCCGGTGCTGCCGTTGGAGGAGGCCGCCACGTTCATGCCGATCACCTCGCCGTCGTCGTCCAGCAGGGCGCCGCCGGAGTCGCCGGAGACCACGGTGGCGTCGACCTCGATCAGGTCGGTCAGGTGGCTGGTGGTGCCGTCGTCGCCGGAGACGTCGATGGCGGTGCCGGTGTCGGTGATCTCCCCGGTCGCGGCGGTGAGCACGCCGCCGCCGTTGGAGTTGCCGACCGCCGTGACGTCGTTCCCCTCGGCGACCGCGGAGGTGTCGGTGGCGACGGCGGTCAGCCCGGCGGCGTCCTCGAGGTGCAGCACGGCGACGTCGGTCTCGGGGTCGTAGCCGACCACGTCGGCGGTGTAGCTCTCGCCGGTGGCCGGGTCGGTCACCTCGACCTGAGTGCTGCCCTTGACCACGTGGTGGTTGGTGACCACGATGCCGTCGGAGGTCAGCACCAGCCCGGTTCCGGCGGCCGCGCCGGCGCCGTAGTCGACGGTGGTGTCGATCAGCACGACGCCGGTGGACTGAGTGGCCGAGGCGAGTGTCGCGGTCTGGGTGGCCGTGCTGGGCGGCGCCAGATGCCAGCCGTCGACCGGCGGCCGGTAGCGCACGGCGACGGCCGCGGCGCTCGCCGGGAGGGCGAACGAGACGGCGAGCAGGGGTGCGACCAACAGCGCGGCCGCGGTACGGGCGATTGGGAAGGCCATCAGAACTCCTCGGTAGGTGGATGGCCCCACCCTCGGCGTCCGTCCTGTGCGCAGCCCTGCAGCACACCGTCGGCCGGCTGATGAATCGATGTGGATCTGCTGTGAACGAGGCGGCAGTCCGCGTGGACGCCGCGGCACTGCGGACGCCGATCCACGATTCCCGGGCCGTTGTCTGACTGTGCGCAACGTTGCTAAAGTCGTTGCGTGGCCGGGTGAAGGGTTTGGCAGTCGGCGAACCACGCTTCCGTCCGGCCTCAGGGCGATGCCTGCGTCGCGCTGGAAGGCGCCCGAGAAAGGGATGAGCATGGAGACCATTTCCGGGACGGTGGGGCACGAGACGGACGAGGCGATCGCCCAGCGGCTACACCGGCTGGATCACCACGGTCTGGTCGAGCGGGTCTACGTCAGCGAGCCGCTGATCGGACGCCGCCGGTTCCGGGTGACCGGTGACCGCGGGAACGAGTACGGGATCGTGCTCGACGGCGATCCGGCCGACCTCGACGGACGAGTCGTGCTGCTGACGGAGGATCGCGCGGTCGTGCTGCACCGGGGCGAGCCCCGGACGCTGACCCTGCGCGCGACCGACCTGGCCGGCGCCGTGCAGCTGGGGTGGCACGCCGGCCACCTCCATTGGCGGGTCCGGTTCGAGGGCGATCAGCTGGTGGTGCTGCTGGACGCTCCCGAGTCCGACTACCTCGACCGGATCGAAGGCTTCCTGGCCAGCGGCGCGATCGAGGTCGTCGGGCCGTGACCGTCCCCACCGGCACTCTCCTGGCCGCGTTGCTGCACGCCGACAGCGCCCTGCCGTCCGGCGGCTTCGCGTTCTCGTGGGGGCTGGAGCAGCTCTATGACGACGGCCTGCTCGACGAGAAAGAGCCGTTCGCGGACGTCCTCCGGTGGTACCTGACGACCCGCTGGGCCGACTTCGACCGCTACTTCGTCTGCCACAGCTGCGCGGCGGCGCCCGGTGAACGACCCGACCTCGATCGGTTCTGCACGACCTCCTCGACCAGCGCCGCCGGACGGGAGAGCTCGGCGCGGGCCGGACGAAGCCTGCTGACCGCCTGGTCGCGCATCGGGGTGGCCGCGGCCGCCGACTACGCGGCCCTGGTGCGATCCGGCGCCGCCCCCGGCAACCTCCCGGTGGTCCAGGGCCTGATCTACGCCGAGCACGGCATGGACCAGCAACTCGCCGCCGCGGTCAGCGGCTGGAGCCTGCTGAGCAACCTCGCCTCGGCCGCGGTGCGGCTGGGACGGGTCAGCGCCCTCGCCGCGCAGCAGTCGCTCGCGGCGACCCTTCCGCTGCTCGCGGAGACGATCGAGCAGCCGCTTCCCGGCACTCCGTCCTCCTGGGGCATGGTCCAGGACATCGCCATGGAACGCCACGCCCGTCGCCCCGCCCGGCTCTTCGCCTCCTAGGAAAGGACGCCATGAATCTCACTCCGACCGAGATCGATCGCCTGATCGTCTTCAGCGCAGCCGAGTTCGCTCGGCGGAACCTGCGCCTCGGCATCCGGCTGAGCCACCCCGAGGCGGTGGCCCTGCTGACCGACGAGGCGATGCTGCTGGCCCGCCAGGGGGTCGGGTACGACGAGATTCGCGACCGCGCCTACCAGTTGCTCTCCGAGCGCGACGTCCAGCCGGGGGTGCGTCCGATGATCGCGAAGGTGCTCATCGAACTGCCGATGGCCGAGGGGACGAAGCTGCTGATCCTGTTCGACCCCATCCTCCCCGCCGAGGGCGGGGACGAAGGGATTCGCCCGGGCGAGGTGATCTCGACGGCGCCCGAGGTGGAGCTCCACGCGAGGGCGGAGACCGTCGAGATCGAGGTGGTCAACACCGGCGACCGGGACGTCCAGGTGCGTTCGGCGACGCACTTCTTCGAGGTGAACCGCGCCCTGCTGTTCGACCGGAGGCAGGCCTACGGGCGTCGCCTGGCGCTGCCGGCCGGCTCCGGCGTCCGATTCGAGCCGGGCGTGCCGAAACGGGTTCGGCTGATGGAAATGGCCGGATCGCGTGAGGTCTTCGGGTTCGCCGGGCTGGTGGACGGCCCGCTGGACGCCGAGGGCGCGATCGAGCAGGCGATGACCCGCGCGGCGGAGCGCGGCTACGTGCGGACGGAGCGGACCAATGACTTCGACTGAACCCCGGATC
>CAZLWS010000067.1:2973-16320 GCA_964563205.1 uncultured Propionibacteriaceae bacterium
GAGCGCGGCTACGTGCGGACGGAGCGGACCAATGACTTCGACTGAACCCCGGATCACGATGGACGCCGCGCAGTACGTGGCGATGTACGGCCCGACGACCGGCGACCTGGTGCGCCTGGGCGACAGCTCGCTGCTCGCCGAGATCGAGCACGACTTCGCCGACCACGGCCACGAGCTGATGCTGGGCGGCGGCAAGACGATGCGAGACGGCGAGGGAATCGCCGGCGAGCGCACCTCCGCGGACGGCGCCCTCGACCTGGTCATCGTGGGCGCGACGGTGATCGACGCCGTGGCCGGGATCGTGAAGGGCGACATCGGAATCCGGCACGGACGCATCGTCGGCATCGGACGGGCGGGCAACCCGCGCACCATGCCCGGGGTCGACCCGCGACTGGTGGTGGGCAACTCCACGGCGATAGTCATCGGCGACGGCTTCATCGTGACGGCCGGCGCCGTGGAGTCGCATGCCCACATCCAGTCGCCCGAGCAGTTGTCGCATGCGATGGCGGGCGGCACCACGACCCTGATCGGCTCAGGTTCGCCGGCGCACGTGCTGGACGTGGGCGGCGGCGCCGAGCGCGACATGGCGATGTTCCTGCGGTCGACCAGCGGCACGCCGGTCAACTTCGGCCTGCTCGGACGCGGCAGCTCCGACCCGCGGGCGGTGGTGGCGTCGGTGGCCGGCGGGGCGATGTCGGTCAAGGTCCACGAGGATTTCGGAGCCGCGCCCGCGGTGGTCGACGGGTCGCTGCGGGCCGCCGACGCGCACGACTTCTCGGTGCACCTGCACACCGACTCGATCAACGAGTTCGGCTTCGCCGAGGACACCATGGCCACCATCGCCGGCCGGACCATCCACATGTACCACGTGGAGGGGGCCGGCGGCGGGCACGCCCCCGACCTGCTGCGGGTCTGCTCCTACCCGAACGTGATCCCGTCCTCGACGAACCCCACCAACCCGTACACCTCGGCCGCTCTCGAGGAGGGCCTGCCGATGGCCATGGTGGGCCACAACCTGCGGTTCACCTCGGCGGTGGACGTGGCCTTCGGCGAGGCCCGGATCCGGGCGCAGTCGATGGCCGCGGAGGACTACCTGCACGACATCGGCGCGATCTCGATCTTCGGCACCGACACCCAGGGGATGGGGCGGCTGGCGGAGAACGTGGCGAAGTGCTGGCAGCTCGCCAGCGTCATGAAGGACCGGCACGGAAGGCTGCCGAGCGAGACCGGGAAGGGCGACAACGAGCGGATCAAGCGATACGTGGCGAAGCTGACCATCAACCCCGCCATCGCGGCGGGGATCGGCGGCTACGTCGGATCGATCGAGCCGGGGAAGTTCGCCGACCTGGTGCTCTGGCCGCGGGAGTCGTTCGGGATCAAGCCGATCGCCGTGCTCAAGCGCGGCTTCATGGCCTGGGCCGCGCTCGGCGACGGCAACGGCAGCCTGCCCATGTCGGAGCCGGTCATCCAGCGGCTCAACTTCGGCGCCCTCGGCGAAGCCGCCGCCCAGCTGGGCGCGGCCTTCGTCTCCCGGGTGGCGCTGGAGGACGGGCTGCTCGACCGGCTGTCCACCGCCAAGGACGTGCTGCCCATCGCCAGCACGCGGGAGCTGACCAAGAAGGACATGATCCACAACGACGCGCTGCCCGAGATCGAGGTGGATCCGCGGACCTTCCTGGTTCGGGTGGACGGCGAGGAGATCGTCCCTGAGCCCGCCTACGAGGTGCCGCTCGCCCGCCGCCACCTGCTCAGCTAGAAGAGGAGAAGCCATGCCCGTCCTGCCCGCCGCGCGCGTCGGCATCGGAGGACCCGTCGGATCCGGGAAGACCGCGCTCGTGGAGCGGCTGATCCCCGTCCTGCAGCAACGCGGCATCGCCGTCTCGGTGATCACCAACGACCTGGTCACCGACGAGGACGCCAGGCGGGTCCGGGCCTCCGGGACGATCGACCCGCGCCGCGTCCTGGCGGTGGAGGCCGGAGCCTGCCCGCACACCGTGATCCGCGAGGACCCGACCCTGAACCTGGAGGCCATGGACCGGCTGATCGACGAGTTCCCGGACACCCAGCTGGTGCTCCTGGAGAGCGGAGGGGACAACCTCGCCTCCACCTTCTCGGCGGATCTGGTGGACTACTGGCTCTTCGTGATCGACGTCGCCGGCGGCGGCGACATCCCTCGCAAACGGGGCCCCGGGGTGGTGCGCTGCGATCTGCTGGTGATCAACAAGTCCGATCTCGCTCCCTACGTCGGGGTCGACCTGCCGCAGATGGAGCGGGAGGCGGCGGACGTCCGGGGCGGCCGTCCGGTCGCGGTGATCTCGTGCCGCGAGGCGGACGGGATCGACCGGATCGCCGACCACCTCTGCGAGAACGTGCTGTTCCAGTAGTGCGGGACCGTCACCGCTGATGCAAAGCCTCCGACTCGAGTTCTCCCACGTCGGCGGACGAACTCAGCTGGTCCGCCGGCAGTTCAGCTGGCCGTTCCACGTCGGCCGCCAGTTCCAGGAGCCGGACGCCCCGCAGGCCGCGGTCGTCGTCCTGCAGAGCGCGTCGGGAACCCTCAATGCGGGGGACCGCCTCCGCGCCGGCCTCGTGGTGAACGACGGCGCCGTCGTCCGGGTCCGCGCTCAGGGAGCCCCCTCGGTGCATCGCGCTCGCGACGGCCAGGGGGTGGTGGAGGACACCGCCATAGCGGTCGGGCACGACGGGAGCCTGGAGTGCCTCGCCGAGCCACGGGTGCTCTTCCCCGGGGCGGTTCTCTCGCAGACCCTCACCGTGGACCTGGCCGGCACCGGAAGCGCGCTGCTGGCCGACGGGGCGATCGCACTGCACGGCGGATCCGGGCAGGGATTCGAGGAGTTCGCCAGCGAGCTGATCATCCGGCGTGACGGCGAACTGCTCGTCCACGAGCAGGTCCGGACGGGTGACTGGAGCCGGGCCCCGGGGCGGGCCGGCTCGTTCACCGCCTTCGGCCAGGTGCTGATCCTGCCGGGCGCCGACCGGTCGCCGACCGCCCTGGAATGGGACGACCCTGCCGGCTACCTGGCCGCCACCACGCTTCCGAACGGCGCCGGGCTGCTGGTCCGGATCGCGGCTTCCGGGGGCAGGCAGTTGCGCGCCTGCATCGACGAGATGGTGACGCGTTGCCGCGCCACTGGCACAATGCCGGACCATGGAGCGGCTGCCACCCAGTCATGAGGCGTTGCACAGCGCGGAACCCGCCGGTTCGGTTGCTGCTGCGGTCGCGCGGCTGCGGGCACTCGACCATCGGGTGACGGCGCCCCGGCGGGCCGTGATCGAGATCCTGGCCCGGCGCGCCGATCACCTCACGATCGAGGAGATCGCGCTCGCGGTGGGCGGGGACGAGGCGCACCGGGCGACGATCTACCGAACCGTCGAGGTGCTCGCCGACGCCGGCGTGCTCTCTGCCTTCCGCGACACGAACGCACCCGCCCGCTTCCACCTGGCGAGCCTGGACGACGACAGCAGGCACCTGCACGCCCGGTGCCGGTCCTGCGGGCGGGTGGTCGCGCTGCCGGTGGAGGTGCTGGCCGACGTCGCCGATCGCGCTGCCGCGGCCGCCGGTTTCGTCGTCGACGCGCAGCACAGCATGCTGGTCGGCCGGTGCCGGGATTGCCCGGGCGAGCCCGGATCCGGAGCCGGCCCGGAACCTGGCTGAGCCGGTCACCTCACCCGGGCGCCTCCTCGGCGGCTAGCTGGAAGCCGTAGGGCAGCTCGAGCCGGTGCCGGGCCAGCAGCGGAGCATCGGCGAGGAGGCTGCGGGTTCGGCCGTCCGCGACGATCCGTCCTTCGGAGATGAGCGCGGAGCGTTCACAGAGCTGGAGAGCGAACGGCAGGTCGTGAGTGACCATCAGCAGCGTCACGTCGAGGCCGAGCAGGATTTCGGCCAGCTCCCGCCGGGAGGCCGGATCGAGGTTGGAGGTCGGCTCGTCCAGCACCAGGAGTTCGGGCCGCATCGCCAGGACGGTGGCGATAGCCACCCGGCGGCGCTGGCCGAACGAGAGATGGGACGGAGCGCGATCGGCGTGCGCCGCCATCCCCACGCCGGCCAACGCCTCGCGCACCCGGGCGTCGAGTGCCTCGCCACGCAGCCCGAGGTTCGCCGGCCCGAAGGCGACGTCCTGGCCGACGGTCGGCATGAACAGCTGGTCGTCGGGGTCTTGGAAGACGATCCCGACCCGTTGCCGCACCCGCCGCAGATTGGCCCGGGTGAGCGGCAGGCCGTCGACCACGACCGTGCCCCGGCCGCCGGCCAGGATGCCGTTCAGGTGCAGGATGAGGGTCGTCTTCCCGGCGCCGTTCGGGCCGAGGAGCGCCACCCGCTCGCCGCGGCGGAGTTCGAGATCGACGCCCTGCAGCGCCGGCTGGCCGTCCGGGTAGCAGTAGGTCAGGTCGCTGACCTGGAGGACCGGGTCGTTCACGACTGCCACGCCAGGATCGTGGCGGCGGCCGCCACCGCGGGAGCGACGGCGAGGGCCGCCCAGTGGGCGCGAGCCGGAGGCGGCTGGAGGGCCGAGGGGAAGACGCCGGTGTAGCCGCGGGCGAGCATGGCCAGGTGGACTCGTTCGCCGAGCTCGAAGGAGCGGATGAACAGCACGCCCAGTGAGTTGCCCAGGACAGGCCAGGCGGCCGGCGTCCGCGGCGTGAAGCCGCGCGAGGCGCGGGCGATGCCCATCCGCCGCCACTGCTCCCCCACCACTGCCTGGTAGCGGAGCATGAAGCTCAGGATCTCGGTCAGCGCCGCCGGGAAGCGAAGCCGCCGAAGCCCGCTGAGAAGCTCCAGCGGCGTGGTGGTCCAGGCCAGCACCAGCGTCGCCAGCACGCTCAGGGTCGCCTTGGCGAGCAGCGACCCGGCCGCCCACAGCCCAGGCGCCGATAGTTCGACCCCACCGAAGACGGTGACGGTGGGACCCTCCGCCACGAAGGGCAGGAAGACGGCGAAGAGCAGAAACGGGGTCTCGATCAGAGCTCCCCGGGCCAGCCGTCCGGGCGGTACCCGGGCGATCAGGACGACTGCCAGCAGCACGAGAAGATGGACGCCGTAGGGCCACATCGTCCGCGGCGGAGTGGCGACCACCGCGACCACGAAGGCGATCAGGCTGAGGATCTTGCCGTGTGCCGCCTCGCGATGAAGGGCAGTCGCGATCTGGTCGCTGCGCGGTCCGGAACGGTCCACTCAGTGGGTCTTTCCCGGACGGCGGCGCAGCGCCCACAGCAGGCCCATGCTGATCGCCAGGACGAGCAGGGCGCCCACGACTCCGGCGAGTCCGACCGACAGCCGCTCGTCCGGGACGCCGGCGAGCTGGTAGTCGGCGAACGGCGACCCGGCGGCGGCCGACTCCGTCGCGGCGTGGGCGAAGCCGAGTTGTTCGGAGACCCATTCGAGCCCGTCCGGCGACCCGGCGGCGTAGAAGCTCAGCACGCCGGCGCAGAGCAGGGCGACGGCCAGCCCGGCGAGCCACTGAAGCCTGCCGCGCCGGACCGCGCCGTTGCCCGCGGCGGTCACGCGGCCGCTCCTTCCGCGGCGGGGAGTCGTTGGCCTTGGACGAAGGGGCGGGCGCCGTGGACCAGATCCGGCCGGGCGGCCACGACTGCCGAGACCACCAGGGCCGTCATCGCCGCCTCTCCGACTCCGATCAGCAGGTGGACTCCGACCATGGCCGCCATCAGGCTCCCCAACGGGATGGGCAGCGCTCCGCCGACGGCGAACAGGCCGGCGAACGCGGCAGCGGCCGCGGGCACGCTGACGAACGCGCCGACGGCGGTCGCCACCGGGACCATCGCCAGCCGCCGCGGCAACACCCGCCGCGCAAGCACGAAGACCGCCCAGCCGGCCCAGACCCCGACCAGCCCCATCAGCGTCACATTGACGCCCAGCGCCGTGATGCCGCCGTCGGCGAAGACGAAGGCCTGGACCAGCAGCACCACCGTCAGGCAGAGCGTCGCCGTCCACGGCCCGACGAGGACGGCGGCGAGGACGCCGCCGAGCAGGTGGCCCGAGGTTCCCGCCGCCACCGGAAAGTTCAGCAGCTGCGCGGCGAAGACGAAGGTGGCCACCAGGCCGGCCAGCGGGGCCGTCCGCTCGTCCAGTTCGCGGCGGGCGCCACGCAATGCGAGGCCGATCCCGGCCATGGCGACCACGCCGGCAGCGGCTGAGGTAGGGAGGTTCAGAAACCCATCGGGAACGTGCACGTCGTCGACCTTTGCGTTCGTGGGGCGGTCACCAGCGAGGTTAATGCAACATTGTCGCAATTACTAGCGTTGGCCGGCCGCTCTGACGGCCTGTGGCGATCTATGTTGCGCAACAGTTACGCAAAATCCTTGACTAGCTCGCCTGTGCCCTGCGGCCACAGGCGACAGTCCGTCCCGGCGAGCCTCAGCCCAACGGCCGGGTGGAGCCCCGAACCTGAAGGGTCACCGGCACCTGGGTGGTGCGCGGCGGCTCCTTGCTGCCCTCGATCCGCTCCGCCAGGATCGTCATCGCCGACCTGGCCATCAGGTCGAGCGGGGTCCGGACCGTGGTCAGCTGCGGAGTCACCTGCTTGGCCTCGGGGACGTCGTCGAAGCCGACCAGCGAGAAGTCCCCGGGAATGGACAGTCCGAGGCTCCCGGCGGCGCCCAGGACGCCGAGCGCGATGATGTCGCTGGCGGCGAAGACGGCGGTCGGACGGACGGGTGAGGAGTGGATCCGGGAGAGGGCCGCCACCCCGAACTCCTGGGTGAAGGAGCCGAGCAGGGTGATCTGCTGCGCGGGGTCGATGCCGAAGCGCTGGAGGGCGTCGTCGAAGGCGCGCTTGCGTTCCTGGGTGGAGCGCAGGCTGGCCGATCCGCCGATGAACGCGATGTCGCGGTGGCCGAGCGAGCAGAGAT
Source organism: uncultured Propionibacteriaceae bacterium (assembly GCA_964563205.1). Lineage (GTDB taxonomy): Bacteria > Actinomycetota > Actinomycetes > Propionibacteriales > Propionibacteriaceae > Propionicimonas. Next base: position 9,862 of record CAZLWS010000067.1, read on the forward strand.
AGGTGGTGGCCTGGAAGGCGCCCGCGTAGTCGTCGACCAGCACCGCGTCGACCGGGGGGAGCTTGCTGATCTCCTCGTCCACCACCACGATCGGGATGCCCTCGTTCACCGCATGAGCCAGCGCGGTGTTCCGCCGGTAGTTGCCCGCGTAGAGGATGCCCTTCACGTCGAGCTTCTCCATCAGGTAGACGTAGTCGAGCTGCTTGCGGGGGTTGTCGAGCGTGCTGGCGATCACGGCGGAGTAGCTCTGGTCGTCAGCGGCGCGGGCGAGCGCCTCGGCGAGCCGTGCGTAGTAGGAGTTGCCGACGTGCGGCACGATCACGCCGACCACCCGCTCGCCGTTCGACGACTTCGTGCGGGCCTTGCCCAGGTAGCCCGTCTCCTCGATGGCGGAGCGCACCCGCGCCTCGGTCTCGGGGCGGAGCTGAAGCCGCCCGTTGAGGTAGCGGGAGATCGTCGACACCGAGACTCCGGCGGCCGTGGCCACGGTGTGATAGCTCACCCTTCGCGGTGGATCCTTCAGCGATGCCATTCGCTTCCTTCCGGCAATATCGTCCAACGCCTCTGTTGCGCCCGCTGTGAGCAACTGTTGCTCTCACACATTATGGAGGCTGCGAGCGGCCGACGGGGTCTCCGCGCCCCGCCGGTGTTTCCTGCGTCCGGGCTGTCAGCTCCCGGCGATGAAGCGTGTTGCGCGCTGATCTGGTTACAAACGCATTACGTTGCGCAAAATCGTTGACATCAGAGCGCAACGCTGGCTACCGTCCTCTCAAGATCCCGCACTCTGGAGAAAACCTATGGCCCGCATCGCCCACATCCCGCAGCCGAGCATCGCGCTGCCGCGCACCCGTCCCACCCTGCCCCTGGCCAGGTTCCTCGATCGCCGCACCACCGTGCTCGGCGCGATGGCGGCCGCCGGCCTGGACGCGCTGGTGATCTACGGCGACCGGGAACACGGCGGCGACCTGCACTACCTCACCGGCGTCGATCCGCGCTTCGAGGAAGGCGTCTTCGTGCTCACCCGCGACGGCGGGGCGACCATCCTGCTCGGGAACGAGAACCTCGGCTACGCGCCCGATCCGGGCCTGGAGATCCGCGTCGAGCTGTACCAGGAGCTGAGCCCGCAGGGCCAGTTCCGCCATCGGCCGGTGCAGCTCGCCGACCTGCTTCGCTCCGCCGGGCTGGAGCCGGGAGTCAAGGCCGGGATCGTCGGTGCGAAGAACCTGCGCGCCGGGTTCATCGCCGATCCCGCCAAGGCCTTCGGCGTCCCGTCGTACCTGGTCGACACCGTGCGCGCGCTGCTCGGCGAGGAGCGCGTCGTCAACGCCCAAGAGCTCTTCGTCCATCCGGAGCACGGCGTCCGCAGCATCAACACCGCGCACGAGATCGCCGAGGCGGAGTATGCCTCCTGCTTCAACAGCGCAAGCGTGAACCGGGCGACCGAGGGGCTGGCGGTCGGCGTCCGCGCCGATGAGCTGGCCGGCTCCCTGTTCGACGGCGGCATCGCGCACTCGGTGCACTTCATGGTCAACTTCGGCCTGAAGACCGCCCGAGGGCTCTCCTCGCCGTCGGACCAGCGCGCCGAACTCGGCGACGCCTACCAGATCGCGCAGGGGCTGCGAGGCTCCCTGACCTGCCGCTCAGGGATGATCGCGCGGTCCATCGAGGATCTCGACGCCACGGTCGGCCCGTTCTACGAGGCCGTCGCGCTGAACTACTTCGACACCATGCTCACCTGGTACCGCTCGATCCGGATCGGAGCGACCGGCGGCGAGGTCTTCGCGGCGGCCGACGCGGCCCGCGATCCGGAGCTCTTCGAGTTCGCGCTGAACCCCGGCCACACCCTCGCCTTCGAGGAGTGGCTGAGCTCGCCGTTCGAGCCGGGGAATCCCGCGAAGCTGCGCAGCGGGGTGCTGCTGCAGGGCGACATCATCCCGGTGGCGAAGGGCCCGCACATCGGCGTGAACATCGAGGACGGGCTCGCGCTGGCGGACGAGGCGCTGCGGAACGAGATCGCCGATCTCTATCCGGAAGCCCAGGAGCGCATCGACCAGCGGCGCCAGTACGTCCGCGACGTCATCGGCGTCGAGTTCGACCCCGCGGTGCTGCTGCTCAGCAACACTCCGCTCTGGCACGCCCCCTACGCGCTCGACCGGTCGCGGGCGCTCACCGCGTGACCCATCCCAGCGGAGCCGCGGCGAGGGCCGCCGGGGCTGCGCACACTAGAAGACCCGGGCCCGGAGCGCCGCTCCGGTCCCGTCAACCCAACCAACCAGATCACCTGATCTACCGCCAGGAGGAGCACGACATGAAAGACATTGTGGGAACGTCGACCTCGCGCAGGCCGCTGTGGTGGGCAAGGGCCATCGCCGCGGTGGGCGCGCTGAGCCTCGCTCTGACCGCCTGCACCCCCACGTCCACCGCGCCGGGGGGCGAGTCCGGATCGCCGGCGGCAACGCCCTCCGCCTCGCAGTCGGGCGAGAAGAAGGACGTCCGGGTCGCGTTCGTCTCGCAGATCGAGGGCATCCCGGTCTTCGACGCCTTCGACAAGGGCGCGACCGCGTACGCCGAGACACTCGGCATCACCTACACCCAGGGCGGCCCGGCCACCGTGGACGCGACCGAGCAACTGCGGATCTTCGACAGCTTCGTGCAGCAGGGCTACGACGCCGTGTCGATCTCCGCGCTCGACCCGAAGTCCCTCGATCCGGCCATCGCCGCCGCGCGGGCGAAGGGTCTGGTGGTGATCACCTCCGACAGCGACGCGCCTGACAGCGAGCGCCAGGTCATGGTGCAGCCGGCCAGCTTCGAGGAGGTCGCCAAGGCGCTGGTCGACCAGCTCGTCGAGGCCTTCGGCTCAGAGACCGGCACCTTCGCCATCATCTCCGGCGCGCCGGACTCGCCCAACATGAACGGCTGGATCGACGCCATCGAGGCCTACCGCGCGAAGACCTACCCGGGCCTGGAGCTCGTGGGCGGCGTCCGCTACACCTCCGACACGGCGACCGCCATGAAGGAGACCCAGGATCTGCTGACCGCCTTCCCGGATCTGTCCGGCGTGGTCTCCATCCCGTCCAGCGCCCTTCCCGGTGTCGCCCAGGCGGTCGAGGTTTCCGGCAAGTCCGGCGTCGTGAAGGTGGTGGCCGCCACCAGCCCCAACACCGCCCGGAAGTTCCTGGAGAGCGGGACGGTGTACTCGACCGTTCTGTGGAACATGCTGGACCTGGGCGCCCTGACGGTGTGGGCTATGAACGAACTCGTCGAAGGGCGGGAGTTCCAGCCGGAGCAGACCGTTCCCGGCTTCAAGGACCCCATCGTCTACAAGGCTGACACCAAGGAACTCTTCCTCGGCCCGGCGATGGTGTTCAACAAGGACAACATGAACGACTTCGACTTCTAGGCTGTCCCCTCCAGCGCGGGGCTTGCCCCCGCGACGAACCAACCGGAGAACGACATGGATCCTCTACGCCTGGAAGCCAGGGACGTTTCCAAGCGTTTCGGCGCCACCATCGCTCTCGCCGAGGTCTCCTTCACCCTGAAGGCGGGCGAACGCCTGGCCGTCCTCGGCGAGAACGGCGCCGGAAAGTCCACCCTCATCAAGGCGATCGCGGGGGTGCACGCTCCGGATTCCGGGAGCCTGTGGCTCAACGGGACGCAGTTCGCCCCGAGGTCGCCCGCCGAGGCGCTGGCGGCCGGGGTGAGCATCGTATATCAGGAGCCGTCGTTCTTTCCGCGCCTGACCGTCCTGGAGAACCTGTTCGTCGGACGCGAGCTGGCCAACCACCTGGGCGTGCTCAGCTGGCGGGAGGCGCGGCGCCGGGCCGAGCAGCTGTTCCGGAGGCTGGGCTTTCCGGTGCAGCTGCTCGACCGGGACATGGGCGACCTGAGGCTGGCGGAGCAGCAGCTGGTGCTGATCGCCCGCGCCGTCGACATCGAGGCGCGGGTGCTCATCCTGGACGAACCGACCTCGATCCTCACCAACGCCGAGGCGACCCGGCTCTTCGAGGTCGTCCAGGCTCTCGCGGACGACGGGGTGAGCGTCCTCTACATCACCCACCGCTTCGACGAGCTTGCCAAGGTCGCCGACCGGCTCATCGTGCTGCGGGACGGACGGCTGGTCGGCGAACTGCCCATCACCGCCGACCACGACGAGATCCTCACCCTGATGATGGGCAGGGAGATCGACAGCATCGTCGACCGTCCGCCCGCGCACCCGGGCGAGGAAGTCCTCGGGCTGGACGGCTTCTGTGTCGGGAACCTCGTCCAGGAGGTCGACCTCGAGGTCCGCAAGGGCGAGACGGTGGGGCTCTACGGACTCGTCGGAGCGGGCCGCTCCGAGCTCGCGATGGGGCTGCTCGGGCAACTCCCGGTGACCGGCGGAACGGTGCGGCTGAACGGCGCCGAGTTCGTGCCGAAGGCCGCCGCCCACGCGATCGCCCACGGCATCGCCTACCTGCCCGAGGACCGCAAGACCCAGGGCATTTTCCCGTTCATGAGCGTCGCCACCAACCTGAGCGCCTCGATCCTGCCGAAGCTGACCGGCCTCTTCGACGTGATTCGCGGCGGCCGCGAGCGGGGCCTGGTGAAGGAGTGGATCGAACGGCTGCGGATCAAGACGCCGCGGTTGTCCGCCGGAATCACCTCGCTGTCGGGCGGGCATCAACAGAAGGTGCTGCTCGCCCGGCAGCTGGCCGTCGAGCCGAGCCTGCTGATCCTCGACGAGCCGACCCGCGGGATCGACGTGGGCACCAAGGTCGACGTGCAGCGGCGGATCATCGAGCTGGCCCGGGGCGGCATGGGCGTCCTGGTCATCTCCAGCGAGCTGCCCGAGTTGCTCGCCGTCTCCGACCGCATCCACGTCATGCGGGAGGGCAGGTTCGTCGCGTCGCTGACAGGGGAAGAGATGACGGAGGAGAAGGTGCTTCGAGCCGCGGTGGGGGTGGGAAGTGTCGCCTGAGCTCTCCACCATCGAGATCGACCGGGCGCCGTCCGTGCGCGGCATCAGCTTCGTCCGCCTGCTTCGGGTGGGACTGGTGCCCCTCCTGCTGCTGGCGGAGGTTCTGTTCTTCACCTTCGCCGCTCCCGGCTTCCTGGCGGTCAACAACCTGTCGAACATCGTCGTCAACGCCTCGGACATCGGCCTCGTCGCGGCGGGCGTGACCCTGGTGGTGCTGGTCGGCGGGATCGACGTCTCGGTCGGCAACATGGTCGGCGTGGTCGCGTGGGTCGCGGTCAGCCTGGCCGTCGGCGGAATGCCGATCCCGGTCGTGCTGGTCGCCACCGTGCTGCTGGGCGCGCTGCTCGGCGCGGTCAACGGCTCACTCGTCGCCTTCGGCAAGGTGCCGGCCATCATCGCCACCCTCGGCATGGCGGCGATCTACCGGACCGTGCTCTTCGTGCTCTGGGACAAGACGGACATCTTCACCGGCCCGATCGTCCCTGGGCTCGGCCCGCTGGCGAGAGTCGGCCCCATCCCCACCGTCGCCCTGCTGACGCTCGCGGTCTTCGGCATCCTCGCCTGGATGTTGCGCTACACGGTCTTCGGCAGGCGGCTCTACGCGATCGGCAACGATCCGGAGAGCGCGCGGCTGCTGGGGGTGCCGGTCGCCCGGACCATCCTCCTGGCGTACGTCATCGTCGGCGTTCTCGTCGCCCTGGCCGCGGTGCTCTACTCCGGACGGCTGGGCGTCATCCAGTCCAACGCCGGCAACGACCTGACCCTGCCCGCGATCGCCTCGGTGCTGCTGGGCGGGACGAGCATCCTCGGCGGCTCCGGCGGCGTGCTCCGCACCCTCACCGGGTTGCTGTTCATCGCCGTGCTGCAGAACGGCATCGTGCTGCTGGGCGTGCCGTCGCTGCTCAGCGGGGTCATGGTCGGCTCAGCGCTGATCGTCGCCGTCGCCACCGACGTGCTGACCCGGCGAGCCCTCGACGCGAGACAGAAGGACGCGAGATGACCACCTCAATCCCGCTGCGGACCCGGCTGCAGGTCGCGGCGTTCTCGGATCGCCGGGTCGTGCTGGCCGCCCTGCTGCTGCTGGCCGGCGTCGTGATGAGCCTGCTGTCGCCGTACTTCCTGCAGCTCGACAACCTGCTGTCCATGACCCAGTTCGGCGCGGTCGTGGGGCTGCTCGCGCTGGGCCAGTCGATGGTGATCCTCGGCGGCGACGGCGGGATCGACCTCTCGGTCGGCTCGACCATGAGCCTCTCCGGGGTCGTCATGGGCCTCGTGGCCCAGGATCTCGGAGTGACCCCCTGGCTCGCCGCGGTGGTGGCGCTGGTCGCCGGGCTGCTGCTCGGGCTCCTCAACGGCTTCCTCGTCACCGTCGTGCGGATCCCCGCCCTGATCGCCACGCTCGGCACGCTGTTCCTGTACAGCTCGGTCGCGCTCGTCCTCACCGGCGGCGGACAGACCGGCGGGATGGACCGGGACGGGTTCCGCAACCTGGGGAACAGCAC